>CAWBIS010000293.1:0-20344 GCA_963788485.1 Terriglobia bacterium | reverse complement strand
AACGGGCGCCGTAAGACGCTCCGCCAATGATCAATTCCTGCCCTGCGTACTCTTCGAACACCTCCTCCAGCAAGCCGCCGGGATCGATCGGATAATACCTGGTCCGGCTGGCCGCGCGGGTCTGAGCGCCGGTCCTCGGATCGATGACCATGAGAGTGACCGTGCGCCTGACCTCGCTCGACCCGGGCATCGCACTTTCCCTGCGCCACACTTCCTGCAGGTAATGTGCACCCGCTTCGGCGCCTGCCGCGCCGCCGGAAGGCAGGCCGCGCATGCGCACGACGAGATTTTTCTCGAGCGCGGGAAACTTCTCCCCGGACTTGGACGGGTCCGGGGGCAGCGCCGCCTCCGCCTCCGCCTCGGCGCTGCGCTCCGAATCGATCTCGCGGTCGCACTGATCGAGCAGGCGCTGCCACTCGGCGGCGGGGAGCTTCGGGGAATAAGCCTCGTCCGCGCGGTTCGCCCAGGCGGCCAGCGGCGCCAGGGTTTCGACGCTTGCGGCGGCCTGTTCAATGGCCTTGCGAATATTGCTCTCGAGAGGCGTAATGGTTCTGACTCCGGCGAGGTGCGCGCGGATGCCGAAGAGGTATTCGCGAACGCGCATGGATAGTCCGCCATCGAGAGGCACTTCGTTCGCGGCCTCGAGCATGCGATCGTCCTCGAGCAGGTCCTGATGTACGGCCTCCCGATATCGCTGAACGGAGGTCTGAATGGCCTCGCGCGACCGCTCCACCGCGGCTACGGCGGTCTGCATCTGTTCGCGCGACGGTTCGGCCAGATTGGTGTCCGGTTCAAGCGACCAAAGGCTGTGAAAGCCGGATTCGTAATAACGATCGAGCGCCCCGGTGAATTCCAGCGGCTGGTAGCGCTTGATCAACACGTGCTGGCCCGTCGCCGATTCCACGCCGACGCGCCAGCGCATCCAGACAACGGTCTTCCCGCGCTGGACCCATTCTTCCTGATAAAACAAATGACGGCCCTTTTCGTCATCGATTCCCGAGTCGGTCAGGGCCATCCGCAGGGAAGGTTCCCGGATCAAGGTAAATCGCCTGCGGCGTTCGATTCGCAGGGGCGCGAATTTTTCGGAGCGTTTCGGCAGGGAAACCGGCATCGGGCCGGCCTGTTTCGGCGATGCAGGCAATCCCGCGACCTGAAGATCCCATGCCTTCTGCGGGCTGTCTTCGGGTTCGCTCGTCTCGGGCAGGTCGATGGGGAGCGCCAGAAATGCGGACCTGGCCGTTTCCTGGGCGTCGGCGCGGGCTTTCAGCAACCGCTCGTGCCTGACTTTGACCTGCGCGTCGTCCGCCCGGTTGATCTGGTTAATCGAAACCACCAGAAGGCGGCGAAGAACGGCGCTGCTCGCTTCAACGCGTTTACGCGACTCGGCGATCAGTTCCTGTATCCGGTCCATGTCCGCGGCGGCTGCCGGCTGATAGGAGTCCCCGCGGGCCGCCAGCATGCGGAAAGCGACAAACTTACGGAGCGTCGCCTGAATCAGGTCGGCTTGTCCGGATGCCAGATCGGCGTCGGCGCCCGGAATGCGGCGGCCGTCAGCCATGCGGTAACCGCGGTCGCGCCGTGCTACGGCCTGATCCAGTCTCTTATGAAAGTCCGCAACTGTGCCGATCAGTTCGTTGGTAACTTCCGTGAGACCCTTGATGGAGTTGTCCGCGGCAGCAAGGTTATTGGAAGGCGGGGCGCCGGTTTGTGCACTTAGTTCTCCAGTGAGGGTCAGCGTCAGTAAGAGGACGCCGGCCCGGGACCGAAACGCTGCTCCTCGCAGTCTTGCCACGGGATACCGACTCACACAGTCTGCCATAAAAACAGGGCAATTGCATCCGAATTCCGGCCTGAAAAAGACGGAATCGATAAGAGCTTTTCAGTCCATAAAAATAGTGGCCGGAAGGCATCAGGAAGTTCTATAGGAGTCAGGTGCGACTCACTCCCAGATTTTTGATAAGAAACTTACAGGTGTAAGTATGAGACTTAGCAGTTGCAGGCAAGGCCCTGGGGCGGAATGTTAACCTGCGGCCGATTGGCAATCGGTCGCAGATTGACGATTTGCCCTACACCTGGGAACCGAAGCCAAACGGCCGGCGCTCACCCTGCCGTACGGTGGCGCTGAGTTCGCCGACACCGTCGATCCGCGCCCTGACAACGTCCCCGGGTTTGATTCGCGCGCCTTTGGGACAGCCGGTCGAGATCAAATCCCCGGGATGAAGCGTGAAGAAATCGCTGTGGAAGGCGACCAGGTCCAGAGGGCGCGTCTTCATATTGCGTACGAAATCGCGCGAACAGACCAATCCGTTGTGCTCGGTGACCACTTCCAGCGCATCGAGATCCAAAACCTCATCGGCGGTCACGATCACGGGGCCGAAGCTGAAGAAGGTGTCGATGCTCTTGGCCCGGGTGAGATAGCGCGGGTTTTTGCGGAGCACGTCAAGGGCAGTGAGGTCGAGGGTTGTGGTGAATCCGTAGATCGCCTCCCGCGCCTTTTCGGCCGGCACAAAGCGGCAGGTGCGGCCGATGACGACGCCCAGTTCACCCTCGGCGTCAACATCGTTCGAAACTTCGGGAGGAGGAAGCAGGATCTCGCCGCCCGGCTGGAACATACACGACGCCGGCTTCATAAAACTTCCCGGCTCCTCGGGCTGGATGGCGCTGATGTCTTCGGCGTGGGTTTTGTAATTGAGCCCGATGCACCAGATCTTCGGAGGAACCTCGTAGGGCAGGCGCGGTTCGACGTCGCTCAGCGGGATTGCGCGGACCCCCGTCACCGGGATTTCCCGGATGTCCTGGCGGATGATATCGAGAAGACTGTCGGGCAGGTGAAGATCGTGCTTCGCATTGATCTCGAGAACGGGAGCGACCCCGGCGGCGGTGAGCACGCCGGCATGGTCGTTCCCGGCATAGCGGAAGGTCATCAAACGCATGAGCGGCCATCATACCGAACGGGCCCTCGAACACGCGGGCGCATGCCACAATAGGACCATGAGCCTACCCATAGCCAGCGGCCCTTCCGACCTGTTTTCGCGATTGGACAATGAAACCGTCGAACAGGCGGCGTTGCGCGCGGGCGTGATCACGACTACGCTCGACAGCCTGATCAACTGGGGCCGACGGAATTCCATCTGGCCCATGGCTTTCGGGCTGGCCTGTTGCGCCATCGAGATGATGTCGATGAGCGCGTCGCGCTTCGACATCTCGCGCTTTGGCGCCGAGGTCTTTCGCGGCTCGCCACGGCAGAGCGACCTGATGATTATCGCCGGCCGGGTATCCAATAAGATGGCCCCCGTAATTCGACACCTTTATCAGCAGATGCCCGAGCCGAAGTGGGTGATCTCGATGGGCGCCTGCGCCACGTCGACCGGCGTGTTCAACAATTACGCACTGATCCCGGTGAATCAGGTGATCCCGGTAGACGTTTTCGTGCCGGGTTGCCCGCCGCGGCCGGAGCAATTGATCCACGCGATTATGATGCTGCAGAAGAAAATCGACGGTTCGTCGGGCGCGTTCAAACAGGCTCTCAACATCGCGTAAGCCGGGCGCGCTCGCTGCCGGCTCAGGACGAGGGAGAACGGCCGTCGTCGAGAGCATCGTAGTTAACAGCATCACCGGCGCCGGGATTGAAGGGGTCGAAGTCGACCTTTCACCCAGGCTGCCCAGGCGTCACTAGTCCCGTTGACATACGATGAAGTTCGTAGTAACGTCTTCGTAGATGCCGCCCGTGCCGCAAAAACCAACCGACGCAGAACTGGAAATTCTCACTGTTCTCTGGAGTCGCGGGCCCAGTACCGTGCGCGAAATCCATGAAGTCATCCTGAAGCGCAAACTCACGCAGTACACCACCGTTCTGAAGCTGATGCAGATCATGGTGGGGAAAGGTCTCGTGCGCCGCGATGAAGAACAGCGCGCGCATGTTTACGAAGCGGCCTTATCGCGGGAAGTTACGCAAAAGCAACTGGCGGGTGACCTTTTGCAGCGCGCGTTTAACGGGTCCGCGGCACGCCTGCTGCAGGGTGCGCTCTCCGCCCGCAAGGCCTCCAGAGCCGAACTGGACGAGATACGAAAGTTGCTGGACGCGTATGAACGCTGAATTGCTCCGCAATCTGGTGCAGACGCCGCCGGCGAGGGCGCTCGGGTGGACTCTGTTTCATTCGCTGTGGGAAGGCGCATTGGCCGCGACGGCGCTTTCGGGGGTGCTGTTCGCGGTCCGATCGGCACGCGCTCGCTATGCCGCAGCGTGTATGGCGATGCTGGCCATTTTCGCGGCGTTCATCTGCACGTTCGCGGTGGTGATGCCCCAACAAAACGGGGACGGCGCTGCGATCGTCCGGACAATCCCTCCCGTGCCGGATCACAATTCCGGCGCCATAACCCGGACCCTCGCCGGACTCACGGCATCCGACCTGCTGCCATGGGTTGTACCGTTCTGGATGGCAGGCGTGATCCTGTGTCAGTTGCGCGGCCTCGCCAGTTGGACGGCCGCTCGACGGCTACGCCGCCGGGGCGTTTGCCGTGCGCCCGAGGTCTGGCTGGAACGGCTGCAGCAACTCCAGATGAAGCTGGGAATGTCGAAGCAGGTCGACCTTCTGGAGTCGTGCCTGGTCGAGGCGCCAGTGGTGATCGGTTATCTTCGAGCGGCAATTCTAACGCCGCTCGGGACGCTGGCAGGGATGCCCACCGGCCAGATCGAAACCATTCTGATGCACGAACTGGCGCATATCCGGCGGCACGATTACCTGGTCAATCTGCTGCAAACCGCGGTGGAAGGGTTTCTCTTTTATCACCCGGCGATCTGGTGGATTTCGGGCGTGATCGGTACGGAGCGCGAGAACTGTTGCGACGATCTGGCGATCGCGGCAAGCGGCAATGCTCCTGAATATGCGGCCGCGCTCGCCGCTTTGGAACAAACCCGCCGGGCCGCAAGTGAAGCGGCGCTGGCTGCGACTGGAGGTCATCTGATGAAACGCATTCGCCGTCTCTTGTATCCGCTGGAGAGGCCGCGCGCCGTACTAACGCCGGTTGTGTCGGCGGGAACTCTAACCGTCACCGCGGCGCTCGCGCTGCTGGCGTGGCAAGGGACTCCTCCTCCGCAGCCTGCTCAAAGCTCCTGGGACACCTGGCTCAATGTGGATGTCGTCTACATCATCACCCAACAGGAGCGGGAGGCTTGCAAAAACCTCCAGACGGATGAGGAGCGCGCGCAGTTTGTCGAGCAATTCTGGCTGCGCCGCGATCCGACTCCCGGCACGGTCGAAAACGAGTTTAAAGAAGAACATTACAGGCGCATCGCTTACGCGAACGCGCACTTCGGATCGCAATCGAGCGTGCCCGGCTGGAAGAACGACCGCGGCCGCATCTACATTACCTTCGGACCGCCCGATGAAATCGATGCGCATCCTTCGCCTGTGTCGGGCTTCCCACTGGAGAGTTGGCGCTATAACTTTATCGAGGGAATCGGCAACAACGTCAGCATGGAGTTCGTCGATACCGGCAGAAACGGCGAATATCACATGACGAAGGACCCGTCGGAGAAAGACGCCGTCCGCTATATCCGCCCATAGCACAGGAGCGGAAAAGCAGCTTCGCGGCAATAATCCTTTTCCCGCGCCACCACTCGATTTCGAGAGGTCGGAAGTCCGCCGCGGAACCCCCGAGGCTGCGTCGCCGGCTGCTACGGGGAGGCTCCGCCGCTATACGTAACCGGCTTGAATTCGGGCATCGCAAGGCCCAGCAGTTTGTACGCCTCGTCGAGGGTGCGGACGATACTCGGGACACCGCCTTTCGATTCCCGCAGTGTCTGGAACATCCGGGCGATACCGTAGACAGCAGGCTGCGGCGCCACCACCGCCCGCGGCGTCGCGGGCGAGACGATCGGAAAGGAGTCCACGAACTTCCGAATGAAAGCGGCCGAGACGTCGAGCCGTTGAATTCCGGAAAAATCGACGATGATACCGTCTACCGGATTCGCCAATACAAACGACCGGGCGGCTGCGGCCGCCTCCAGAAAAGAGGCTTCGGTAACGACATTTTGAAATGCCAGGAGTATAGTCCGGTTCTTTTCGGCGAATTTCAAAAGAAAATCCAAGCCAGATATTAGCGGATTTCGCCGTCGTTTTCCAGTCTCTGCGGTTTTAATATTACTATTTTAAATAACCGGGCGATACCTTGACTCCGGCGGACCGCCGCAATAACATCGAGTGCTTGCCCCAGCCGCAGCTGCGTAAAGTCGAAATACCCGCTTCCGTCGAACGCCCCAGCCTCGCCTACGCGTGGTACGTGGTGTTCGCGCTGACCGCCATCTATATGCTTTCGTTCGTCGACCGGCAGATTCTGGGTCTGCTGGTCGCCCCCATGAAGCGGGATCTCGGTCTCAGCGATACCCGGGTCGGCGTGCTGCAGGGCCTCGCGTTCGGCGTGTTCTACACCCTGGTGGGACTGCCGCTCGGACGGCTGGCGGACACACGCAATCGCCGCAACCTCATCTCGGCCGGGGTGGTCGCGTGGAGCTTCTTCACTTCCTCGTGCAGCGTCGCCCGCAGCTTCTTCACTCTGTTTCTGGCGCGTATGGGCGTGGGGGTCGGCGAGGCCACGCTTTCCCCCGCCGCTTATTCGCTCATTTCCGATTACTTTCCCAAAGACCGGTTGGGCACGGCGATCAGCGTTTACTATATGGGTATTTTTTTCGGGTCGAGCCTGTCCCTGCTGGTGACCGGTTCCGTACTCGACGCCCTGCGCAATACGCCGTTCATCGCCGTCCCGCTGCTGGGGACCATCCCGGCATGGCGCGTGGTGTTCCTCGTTGTGGGATTGCCCGGTTTGCTTTTTGCGCTTCTTGTCTATACCGTTCGAGAGCCCGTCCGGCGCGACCTGCTGCGGACTGCCCGAAACCAGGCCGTCGCCCTGAGCTTCCGGGAATCCTGGGCGGAGATCGGCAAACGGGCCAAATCGGTGGCAGGGCTCTCGATTGGAGCCGTATTCCAGGCTGCGCCGACTTACGCCATCACCTTCTGGTTTCCAACCTTCTTACAGAGGACGCATCATTGGACGCCGGGGCAGTCCGGCCGGGCGCTCGCCGCGATCCTGTTGACATTCGGCTGCGCGGGGATGTATGCGGGCGGGAAGTGGAGCGATCACTGGCAGCGGAAGGGATCGCCGGAAGGGCCGCTGCGCGTGGGCGTTATCTGCGCCATCGGGACTGCGCTTCTGCTGATGCCCGCGACTCTGCTGGCGGATGTCCGCTGGACGCTGGTTCTCATGTGTCCGGGCATGTTCTTCCTCGCCATGCCGATGGGGACTTCGGCCGCGGCATTGCAGCACATTTTCCCCAACCAGGTTCGCGGGCTGGTGTCGTCGTTCTTTCTGTTTGTGCTGAATCTCGGCGGGCTGAGCATTGGTCCGCTGATGCCGGGACTGCTGAACGACCGCCTTTTCCACGACGAGAAGATGGTCGGACCGTCGATTGCTATTACGGTAGGAGTTTCAGCCCTGTTGATGCTGGTGGCGTTCTGGCTTGGGATCGGGCCTTATCGGCGCGATTACCGGTCGATGGATGAACAGGCAGTCGCTCGCTAGGTTGCGAGGGCCCGCGTTGCGCTTTGCCTTGGGCGCCGCACCCAGGTTGCCTTGCCGGCAAATGCAATACACTGGAACACAGGAGTTTCCATGGCATCGATCCGATTCAATCTGAACGGAAAACCGCAAACCGCCGACGTCGTTCCCGAAATGCCGCTTCTCTGGTATTTGCGCGACGCGCTCGGCATGACCGGCACCAAATTCGGCTGCGGCATGGCCCTGTGCGGCGCGTGCACCGTCCATGTGGACGGACAGGCGGTCCGCTCCTGCATCACGACAGTGGCCAGCCTCAACGGCAAAAGCGTGACCACGATTGAAGGGCTCTCCACCGATGGAAACCATCCCGTGCAGCAGGCCTGGATCGAAGCCGACGTGCCCCAGTGCGGATACTGCCAGTCCGGGCAGATCATGCAGGCGGCCGCGCTGCTGGCGAAGAAAGCGCAGCCGACCGACGCCGATATCGATGAAGTGATGCGCGGCAACATCTGCCGCTGCGGGACCTATCAGGATATTCGCCATGCGATCCATCGCGCGGCCGAGATCAAATCCGCCGGAGGCAAAGCATGAGCATGGGCACACTCAGCAAACCTACACTCAAAGTGAACCGGCGGGGATTTCTGCAAGTGGGAGGGTCGGCGGCGGCCGGCCTGCTGGTCGGATTCTATCTGCCCGAACGCTCGAAGCTGGAAGCGCAGGCGGCCGCGGCGACGGGCGAGACAGCGCCCAGGCTGAACGCGTGGGTTCATATCGCCCCGGACGACACCGTCACCTTCGAGATTCACAAGGTGGAAATGGGGCAGGGAACCCTGACCTCGCTGTCGCAGCTTCTCGCCGACGAGCTGGACTGCGATTGGGGCAGGTTCCGCACCGAATTTCCGGGTATCGACCCGGCATTCGGTTTCCAGGGCGTAGTCGGCAGCATGAGCATCCGCACCGGCTGGGAGCCTCTGCGCAGGGCCGGCGCCACCGCGCGCGCCATGCTGATCGATGCTGCGGCGCAGAGCTGGGGCGTGGATAAATCGAAATGTCGCACCGAGAGCGGCTTCGTTATAAATACGTCAAGCAATGCGCGGCTGAGCTACGGAAAACTGGTGACCGCCGCTTCGAAGTTGCCGGCGCCAACCAACGTGGCGCTCAAGGATCCGCAGCAGTTCCGCTACATCGGCAAATCCATCAAGCGCCTGGATACGAAAGATAAATCGACCGGTCGCACAAGATTCGGGATCGACATGAGGCGCCCGGGCATGATGTATGCGGCCGTGGCCCGCAGCCCCGTGTTCGGCGGCAAGCCGGCCAGCTTCGACGCCACTAAAGCCAAAGCGTTCGCGGGCGTGAAACAGGTAGTCCAGATTTCGCGCGGCGTCGCCGTGGTGGCCGATAACACGTGGTCGGCGATCCAGGGTGCGAAGCTGCTCGACATTAAATGGGACGAAGGTCCCAACGCCGCGCAGACCAGCGCGAATATCAGCAAAACCTTCGCCGATAAAGCGCGCAACCCCGGTGTCGAGGTCACGAAGGTCGGTGACGCCGTTACAGGTCTGGCGAATTCCGCGAAGAGAGTCGAAGCGGTTTACGAAGTGCCGTTCCTCGCGCACGCCACCATGGAGCCGATGAACTGTACCGCCGACGTCAGGGCGGACTCCTGCGATGTCTGGGGATCCATGCAGATGCAGACACTGGCGCATGGTGCGGCGGCACAGGCTTGCGGGCTGCCGATGGATAAGGTTCGCATCCACTCCCAGTTCATGGGTGGAGGTTTCGGGCGGCGCGGCATGACGGATTTCGTAACCGAAGCCGTCGAAGTTTCAAAGGCCATTGGGGCGCCGGTGAAGGTGACCTGGTCGCGCGAAGACGATATGCATCACGACAACTACCGGCCTGCGTCGTATTCGCGCTTTACGGCGGGGCTCGATGCGAACGGCTGGCCGATGGCCTGGCACAACACCATCGCTTCGCCTTCGATCACCAATTCTTCGGGGCAGCCTCCGCAAAAGGGCGTGGACCGCACCAGTACAGAAGGCGCGCACGATCTGCCGTATGAGATTGAGCATAAGCTGGTCGACTATCACTGGACCGAGGTCGGTATTCCCGTGACTTATTGGCGAGCGGTCGGCTACACGCAGAACACGTTCTTCGTGGAGAGCTTCATGGACGAACTGGCTGCGGCCGGCGGGAAAGATCCCGTCGAACTGCGGCGCCGCTTCCTGCAGCGGAACCCGCGGCTGCTGGGTGTTCTCGAAATTGCCGCGCAGAAGGCCGATTGGGGCAAGCCGCTTCCGGCGGGCCGCTTCCGCGGGGTCGCCGTAGTGAACAACGTCGGCAGTTTCACGGCGCAGGTCGCGGAGGTTTCAGTCGACCAGGGAAAGGTGAAGGTGCACAAGGTGGTGTGCGCCGTCGATTGCGGCCATTTTGTGAATCCCGCGATTGTCGATCAGCAGATCCGCAGCGCGGTCGTTTATGGATTGACAGCGGCGCTCAAAGGACAGATCACCATCGATAAAGGCAGGGTGCAGCAGAATAACTTCAATAATTACGACATGCTGCGCATCGACGAAGCACCCGTCGTCGAAGTGCACCTCGTGCCCAGCACGGAAAACCCCGGTGGAATCGGGGAAGCCGGCGTACCGGCCATCGCGCCTGCGGTTTGCAATGCGATCTTCGCCGCCACCGGCAAGCGCGTGCGCAAACTGCCGATCCGTCCCGAAGAGCTGGTCTGATCTCAGCCTCTCAGCCGATCTGAGCGGGTTGAGTGCAGGGAGCCATCCAGCCGAATCTCAATGTCTGCGACTTTCGCGTCGGCTTCGGGCTCCCGCTCGAAGGTCCCGATTACGTGCGGTACGGCAGGCTCAATCTCCGGTTGAACCGCGGGTTGGGCGGCAATCTCGGGAGCCGGCGGCTGTTTGGCCGCTTCCTCGCGGGCGGCGGCTTCCGCCTTTCGAAGCTGAAGTAACGACTGCAGCGCCGCACTTCTCACCTGGGGAGAGTCGTCCTTCAGCAGTCCGGTCAGTGGATCGGCAAAAATGGAATCGCCGATTCGGCCCATGGTCCACGCCGCGGTCGTTCGAAACACCGGGGTGTCCGCGTTGACCATTTCCGTGATCTGCTCAAGAATTCCCGGCTTCCCCAGCTTATGCAGACCAACCAGGGCGTTTCCGGCCACGTGCACCGATTCGTCCGTTACACAATCTTCGAGCAGGTTCTGCGCCGAGGACGATTTTACCCCCCAAAGCGATTCGATGGCGTTGGCGCGCACTTCCTCGGGATTGTCTCGCGTGATCTGCCGCGCGGCCCACTCCGGGCTCTGCATGCGCCGCCCTATAAATAGAGTCGCCTTGGCTGCCAGCACGGGGTCCGGGCTCTCCACCAGATGTCCCAGAATTGGCACGAGGCGGCGGCCTACGGAAGTCTCGTTCAGCACGTCGATCGCACGGCAGGAGCGCGCCCTGTCGAAAGCCTCGGAATGATTGTGGCCGGCGCGATCCGGCAGCTTCCGGGCCAGTTTCACGTCAAAACAGGGATCGATCTTCCAGAGGCGATTGAAGAGGTTGAGTGAACGGGGAAGCGGCCCCCGCGCCGGGTCCGCCACCTCATCGAATACGCGGTGCTGACGCAGCATCAGGCTGGTCAGGAAATGGTGCGCGCTCGAATGATCCGTAGAATCGAGATACCGGATCGCCCCGGCCACAAACAAATCCGGGAGTTCGTTCGCCATACGCCGGATCAGGCGGGCGCTGAGAGGGTTCACGCTGAATTCCGCGATTGCGCGATCCAGGTAGTTGTTGATCAGCAACTGATCGAATTTAGCTGGCATTGCGGCCAATGACGGTTCCCGTGTGTTTAATCGGCTCCCGGGAATGGAAACTTTAGCCCTGCAGGGCGGGTTGCTGACCTGGCGCGGATTGGCAATCTCCCCGCAGCTCGTTCTTGACACGATATATCAGCGAGTGATATAAATCGCCCATGGCCCAATCGGACCTTCCCCTCGCACCGGCCGCTTTTCTGATTCTCTTCGCGCTTGCCGGCGGCGCCAAACACGGCTACGCCATCATGCAGGAGGCCCGCAAAATCTCCGACGACGGTTTCAAAATGGGACCCGCGACCCTCTACACCACCATCCAGCGGCTGCTCGAATCCGGCTGGATCAAAGAAGTACCCGGCCCGCGTGACAGCGACAGCCGGCGCCGCTACTACCGGCTCACCGGCGACGGTAACGGCGTCCTCGACCAGGAACTGGCGCGTATGGAAGCGCTGGTGCGGAAATCGAAAACCATGCGGCTGAGATCGGCGGAGTCGGCCACATGAGCCGATTCGTGCGTGGGAGCGCGCGGGTTTATCGCGGCCTCCTGGTGCTGTATCCGTTCGAGCTGCGATTCGAATTCGGAGAAGAGATGACCGGCGTCTTTGCCGACGATCTGGCCGAGGCGTGGCAGAGCGGGTGTATTTCCGCCGTGCTCGGCGTGTGGTGGCGGGCTGCGTCCGAGGTCTTCCAGATTGCCCTGCCGGGACGCATCGCCAATCAGGCGCTGGTGGCTCCGGCGGTATCCGTGGCTTTACATCTGGCCGCGCTGGGCGGCGTTCTCATTCTGGCAACGCTCGCCCGGGACGCGGTCCCCCAGGGCGTCCTGCACGGCCTCGTCACCCTGCGCATTGACCGGCCGATCGGACAATGAAATGCTCGAAGCGCGCGGACTGACCAAACGTTTCCGCAGTCTCACCGTGGTCGACCACGTCAACTTCACGGTCCGCGCCGGCGAGATCACCGGCTATCTCGGGCCGAATGGTTCCGGGAAATCGACCACGGTCAAGATGATGACCGGCCTGCTGCACCCGACCGAAGGCGAGATTCTCTTCAACGGCCGCAATATCCGCGGCGACGATGAAAGCGTCGGCTTCAAGCACCGTCTCGGTTATGTCCCCGAGGAGCCGAACCTCTACGGCTACCTCACCGGACTGGAATATCTGCAACTCGCGGGCGGATTGCGCGGCATCCCCTTCGACCGCGTCACGGCCAAAGCCAACGAGCTTCTGGAACTTCTCTCTTTGCGCGAAGCCCGCTGGGTGCCCATCTCGGCTTACTCGAAAGGCATGAAGCAGCGCGTGCTGATTGCCGCCGCTCTGCTGCACGATCCCGACGTGCTGATCTTCGACGAAGCGCAATCGGGGCTGGATATCGCCAACGCGCTGCTGTTCCGCTATCTGCTGCGCACGCTCGCCGCGCGCGGCAAGGCCGTGCTCTACATCTCGCACGTGCTCGAACTGGTTGAAAAGGTCTGCGAGCACATAGTCGTCATCTATCAGGGTCGCGTGGTTGCCGACGACTCCGTCAGCAGCCTGCGCGGCCTCATGCAATTGCCCAACCTCGAAGAAATCTTCAAGCAACTCGTCGAGCAGGGCGATATGGAATCCCGCGCCCGCGATATCGCGGATCTCATCAGCCGATGAAGCCGAAGAACGCGACGCCCTCGAACTTCCGCCTGCTTCTCGAAATCTTCAAGAGCCGGTTCCTCGAAAACGACACCGAGGGCAGCTTCGATACGAACGTTTACCAGATCCTCGGCGCCCTCGGCACGCCGGGTCTGTTCGTTTCGCTCTTTTCTATGCCGGTGTTCATGGAACTGGCGACCCGGAGTCCCGGGCCGGAGGTGGATTGGATGCTGCGCACCAGCCATCTGTTCTTTCCCGTCTATGCGTTCGCCATCACGGCATTCGCCACCATATTCGAATGGGACGTACTCTTTCCGGACCGGCGCGATTTCCTCATTCTGGCGCCGTTCCCGATTCGTCTGCGGGAGTTGTTCGGGGCGAAAATCGCCGCGCTCGGCATCTTTCTGCTGGCCTTGAGCGCGCCCGCCAACCTGTTTCCCGCGCTGACCGTGCCGCTGTTTTCGACCGACATTCCGCAACTCGCGGCCGCTGGATTCCTGCGACTCCTGGCCACGCAACTTGCGGCCACAGCCGGCGCCTCGGCATTCGCATTTTTCGCCGTGGCCGGGTTTCAGGGAGTCCTGATCAATCTGACGAGCCCCACCGTTTTCCGCCGCATCTCGCCCGCCGTCCAGATGCTCGGCATGAGCCTCGCCGTCATATCCCTGCTCACGTTTCCTTTGGGCATGATGATGCTGCGCCCCGTTGCGCACCAGCATCCCCAATGGCTGTACTTCGTTCCGGCGGTCTGGTTCAACTCGCTCTTCGACCTGATGCTGCCTGGCGGCGACACGCTGTTCGCGCACCTGGGCGCGTTCGCGCTGGAAGCACTGGCCGCCGCGATCGCCGTATTCGCACTCACCTGGGGACTCGGTTTCCGCCGCCATTACCGCCGCACCCTCGAGTCCGAGGACACGTCGTCTCACACCCCGAGGACCAACCCCCTGGCGCGCTGGATTCATTCACCCGAAGAGCGCGCCATCTTCGATTTCAGCGGCAGAATCCTGGCGCGCAGCACGAAGCATCGCCTGTTTCTCGCGACCTATCTTTCCGTCGGGATCTCGGTCGGTCTGCTCTCGACGGTGCTCGTTCGCGGAGACAAGCTCAGCTTGTCGCCGGACGGGATGCGATCGTTCCCATTCCTGATCGCCTTCTTTGTGGTTTCCGGATTTCGTGCCGCGCTCCAGTTCCCGGCGGAACTGGCGTCGAACTGGGTCTTCCGGATCACCGAATCGGCGTGGGCGGAGGTGTCGCGCAGCGCCACGCGCAAACGCGTGCTGGCCGGCGGACTCGTCCCCGCGCTGCTGTTGATTCTGCCGTTCGAATTCGGCTATTGGGGATGGAACAGCAAGACGGTTGATGAAGAAATAATAATAGAGATGGTCGATATTGAAGAAGGCATTGCCTCAACAAGGAAATTAAAGGAGTACTGAGATCAATGAGTTTACAAATGATACAGTTCTGGTGATGATGACTGGCGGCGGTCGCCATCGCTTTCACAGGCCTGCCGCCTGCAGAAGGGATCTCCCGTGGTCTGAGCGACTTCTCGGTTTCATTTGATAATGGTCAACTGCCGGTGGCAATTTCCGGTGTATCTGCATAGTAAGTGACGACGAGGTGTCAGGACGCCGCAAGGCACCGACAAGGCTACGTGGCGGAGTTCTCAGTGAGAACGGCTTAACCCAAACACTTCTTCTTACCGTGATCAGTGGGCACAGAGACAGTGCCATTGAGGTGCACCAAGGCGGCAGCGGTATTGGTGCCTGCTCTGGAGCTATGATGGTTACAGCTGTGAGGAGATGATGGACTGAGCTGGGCGGGCGCCAACAGACGGAACACTGCCTGCATCCTGGGTGGCAGCGGGATGGACTGGATAGTGTCTGTGAGACGCAGGGAGGCTTCACCGGAGTTGGTCCGCTCTGACTGCACTGGCCACAGAGCCGCCGACGCTGCCGAGCGGCTCGCGAATCAGCTCACATGACATGGCTTAGAGCGGCGCCATCAGTGGCGGGTCGCCGGATCCTAACAATGGGGCTGATGCCCATGTATGAGGTAGACACTGGTGCAGGACCTCTGTGTATCATGGTGGCTGAATTGGCAGGTGGGTCTGGGAGGCGGGCCATGGAGGAAATCGACCGAGCATGGCACTGGCCTTGTCTCCGGTCGCCTCGCTGACTGGTGATTGAGTGACATCAGCATGTTGGCAGCGAGATGTGCTGGAGAGCCGAACGGCTGGATTGCAGTTGAGCTGGACCTGCTGTAGTCTTGTGTAGGGGTGCGGAGATAGCAGCGGTGAGGTGACGGTGTACTCAGTGGCCGAGCGATGATCCTGGAAGGTACACTACACAAAGAGCGAGATGCGGGACGAATTCATCAAACTGCAGCGTACTCTAGCGGCAAACGGAGGGGATCTCGAGAAACGAATAGTTTCATAAATGGGAGGCATAGCCGTCACGATGTGATGAACAATCGGCAACAAACTGGCGCGAACGTAGACATGTGCAATCTCAGCGGGCGCTTCAGAGCTTCCAGTCGTCGAGGGTGCCGGCGAGCTCGAGTGCAGCTGGAGAGCTCCGGTCGGCAAGCTGTTCTCGTTGGCAGCGGCGCAACAATCAATTTCATCGTCAGCGAAACCAGTCGCCGACCTTTTCCAGACAATATGAATAATCAGAGATGCCGCCAACGCCACAAGACCATCGCCATTGTCTGCTATCACGAGCGCCACGTCGGGCATGATCTCGTACTCGCGATCGCTCTGGGTCTTGGCGATGACGCGCTTGTCCACCAGCGACTCGCGCATGAGCGACGAGGCGATGTGAGTGCGACCGTCACCTGTAACCAGCTTGCTCATGCGTCCTCTCGATGATGGGTGGCTCTCCAGCCGGGGCGGGTGGTGCCGTTGCGTCTCCCCCCCCCCCGCTGCCGTCCCGAGCCCGGTCTCCGCGCTGACTCTAGCGCGGAGCCGCGCGATCGCTTTGACGAGATGGTAGCTCACGTACCCCGACAGCGCCCCGAAAGTCGTGTGCACAGTCGCGCCCGGAATGAGGATCGCCCATGCGATGCTCGGCGGTTGGACGGCGAGGGTGATCGTGAAGATCGTCGCGAAGCGCCCCGCGCCGATGAGGGCCCCTTCGAGCGTCCAGAGGACCGGCCCCGGCTCGCGCCCGCCGCGCATGAGGAGCGGAACGGTGAGGTCGCAGATGAGCCCCGGGGTGACGTGCTTCAGGATCTCGAAGATGCCGTAGCGACCGTCGCCCAGCAGGAACGCGACCGTCCCCATCACGAGCCCCGTCAGCGTTGCCCCGAAGCGTGACCGCGTGAGGAGCGACGCGACGATGTAGAGCGGCGTCAAAATGATGAGCTTGTGCCCGGGGGCGAACGGGATGGCGGGAAGGACCTTGAGCGCCTTGATCCCGAGCATCGTCAGCGACACGCCGGCGATGACGCCAACGTCGCGCACGAGACTCCCCGCCCGCTCCCCTACCCCTTGCTCCACGGCGTGACGCTCGGCGCGGTCCATCTGCCTCTCGAGCCTCCGGACGATGGGCTCGACGTCGCCGCGCCCGAGGCGCTTCACCGAAGCCCAGAACCCCTCCTCCGCTCCGTGTCCTTCGCGACCCCGACCACCACCCCTTCCCCCGCCTCCACCACCCCCTCCTCCGCCTCGCCCCCGCCTCGCCCCATCCCCGAACCCGGGATCTGTTCTTCGCCCCCGAGTAGCACGAGGACCGCATCGATCGACGCAGCCACGATTGGCGGCACGTGAATGTCGCGAAGCCCCGCCGCGATTGCGCGCCCGTCTCCCGCGCGCGCGACCTGCGACGCGAGGACGACGACGACGATGCGCACGAGCATCGCCACGCCGACGAGCGCACCGGTCACGTTGATGGCGACGTGGACGCCGGGAAGAACCTCGGGATGAATCCAGCGGTCGAGCGCCGGGTCCTCCTTCGTGAGCGCGAACGAGAGGAGGATGAAGAGAGCGAAGCCCCAGAGCTTCGTGACCTGACGGAGGAGCCGCCGGGCCCCGAGCCCCAGCGCGAGCCAGAGAACCCCCTGCGCGAGCAGGAGCACCGACAGCGGAGCCAGCTGGCGAACGAGAAGACCCCGACCGCGATGGCGACGAGGTAGGCGACGCGGATCGCGGGTCGATGCGCACTACCACCCGCGTAGCGTACTTCGTGCCGGGGCGTGCCGCGAGGAGCCGGCGAGGCACGGGCCTCGCATCGGCCTTGCTTTGGTGCAGTGCGCCTCAAACGCCCGCGTCGCCTTCGCAATCACGCGCGGAGTCCGTGGATTGTGCAAAACTAGCGACTGGATCTTCCTCGATCGAGAAAGGACTGCTCGATGCGCCTCAAGATAGCTCTTGGCCTCGGCCTCGGCATCTCGGTCGCGATTGCTTGCTCGTCGAACGGAACGAACACACTGAACGGGACCGATCGGAACGGGTGGGAGCGAGTCCGATGGCGGGTGCGCCCCCCGTGGTCCACCGCCGCGAAGCTGGCAAACGTACGTCACTGCGGAGGGGTGCGAGGACTGTCACGGGTCCAACCTTGCCGGCAGCTCGACGGCGCTCGTGACCGGCCAGGAGACTGGGCTGGTCATTCAGCAAGGCCACTTGCTCTACCCGCCGAACCTGACGCCCGATCCGACCACAGGGCTCGGCAACTGGACGAGCGAGGAGATCGCGTACGCGATCACGGAAGGCATCGACAACACGGTCTTGGAGCTTTGCCCGGAGATGGGTCGGCATTACCCGACATGTGTCCGGACGAAGTGACCGGGATCATCGCGTATCTCCGATCGATACCCGCGGTCGTGAACAAGGTGCCCATCAGCTACTGCCCGCCGGTGAAGTGCGGTGGCGAGGTCTGTGGGAACCGACGCCGCGATTCCTACGGGGCCGGTGGCTGGAGAAGACGGCGGGTAGCCAACTGCGTCGGTTCGGGGGGCTGGAGAGGGCAGTTGCAGAAAGCGAAGGCGGCTCGCGCATTTGCGCGAGCGGTCCTTTCGGAGTCTTCCTGTCGATGCCTGCAGCCCAGGGGCCGCCCGCGTCGGCGCCCGCGCCGGTGGTGAGAAGCCCACCGTCGTCGCCGCATGTCTTGTTGTTGTAGTTCATGATCGCGTCGTTCACGAACGTGTTGAGCTTGTTCGTCATGTCGTCCGACATCACGAACATCGGATGGCTGTACGCGGGCCCCGTCGCGACGGCCGTTTGCTTCAGCATGATTGCGTTGGAGGGGACCGGCGTGGTCCCGTTCAACCCGAAGTACTGAATCACGTACGTCATGAGCGAGGGCCCCTGGAACGTTTGCTGGAAGGTCGTCCCGGCGGGCTCGATGTCGCTCCCTTCGGCGATGAAGAAGCCTTGCTCGCCGCTGTCGTGGCATGAAGCGCAGAGGGCGTAGTTGCAGCCGCTGCACTTGTTGGGATTCTCGTCCGAGCGGGGCTGCGTCTGGAGCTTGCCCCAGCCGATGTTGTTCCACTCGGTCTGGCTCACGCACTGCGCGACCTCGCCGAGGATGTTCGCCGGTGCGGCCGTGCCGGCGCGCTCCGTCGCTTTCATCCCAAGCCACGTCGTGATGTCGGTGGTCTCCTGGCTCGTGAGCACGGGAGCTGCGCCGTTGTCGTGTGACCCCTTCGTGAGAAGGAGGCTGTTGGTCTGAATGAGCCCGAGCGCGTCGAGCGACGAGTACGCCGTGTCGGCGGGAGCCTGCATCATCTCCGGAGCGCCGTTCGCTCCGCTCGCGTGGCACGGTCCGCACGTCGCCGTGATCTCCGGGAAGACCGTGTTGTCGAAGAAGACGTGAGCAGCCGACTCCGTGCTGCCGGGTCCCGCGTCAGGCGGGGGAGCGAGCGTTCCGCCCGAGGAGCTCCCCCCGGAGGAGGTGCCCCCCGAGGAGCTGCCCGACGAGCTGCCCGAGGAGGAGGACATGGCCGACCCACTCGAGCTGCCGCCTGTGCGGCGCCGGCAGACGCACCGCCGGACCCGCTGTTGTAGTGCCCGAGCAGGCCCCCCGAGTCGTCCCCCGACGAGCACGCTCCGATGAGCGCCGCTGCGGCGGAGGACGCGATCAGCAGTGCGAGGGACGAGCGGTTCATTTCACGACTCCTTCTTGCTGCCGCGGCGGCGCAGACTCAGGAATGCAAACCCGAGGCCGAGCGCCGCGAAGCCCGCGAGGCCGTTGGTCTTGTCCGATCCTGCCGTGGTGCAGCCGCATCCGTTGCTGCTGGACGTGGTGTTTCCGAAGCCGGTGTGGACACCCGATTCCACCACCACCCGTCGTTCCGCCGCCGGATGCGGACCCGACGGACCACCGACGAGCCAGCGCCGGTGCTCGGGCCGGTGGGGTTCGTCGTCGGCGTGCCCGAGGGGGCGGTCGGCGAGGGGCCCGCAGGAACGTTCGACGTCGCGGTGCCCGGCGTCGTGTTGTAGGCAGGGTTCCAGCTCGCGGGGACGAGAGCGAGCGTCATGCTCTCGCGGTTGTCAGTGTTCGGGTTGTTGTACCCGGCGACGGCGGCGATGCTGAACGTCTTCACTTCCGGCATGAAGCCGCTCGACAGCCCGTAGCCCGGGTTGGGGAGCCCGGAGTACGTGTGGATGAACCCGCGCGCCTGATCGGGTCGCGCTTCGTCATCGCCGGGAGACCGGCGATGAGCAGACCAGAACTGAGCCGAGCAAAGACGACAAGAAGAAGGTCGCGGGGAGCGGCTCTGGAAAGTAGTGTGGGTGCAGTTCAAACGGATGGAATGCGAATCCGGAGAGATGTACACGACTGAGCCAGGAGAGTGACAAGAACAGGGCCCATCGCTGTTGCCAGCAAATTCCTCCAGAACAATGAGCCACCGATGACCTTCTGAGGCACTACAACAACATCGCCCGGATCGAGCCTGGGAGAATATCGGCCTCAGCCCCCGCCCGAGCCGACAACGGAGCCGTTTGCGCGAATGATGAATACTTCTTTTCGATTCGCTGTCGCGTTGGTACCGCCCGCGTGGCTGAGATACCAGGCCGCCGTCTTTCCAGGTGTGAACGTGAGAGCGGTCGCGTTGTACACCTTTCCGCTCACGAGCACGAACCCGGGCCGCTTCGGAATGGAAAGCATATCGCCTCGACGCAATTCGATATCTCCGGGCGTGTTCGACCAACTGTCGATATCGGCGCTGATTTGAATCACCATGCGGCCGGTTGGCGGATGAGCCTTCAAATCGGAGATCACCTGATCCTGCTGCTCCTTATGAGCTGTACTGTTCCGGACGCTTATTTGCGCTTCCGAGACCGGGCGAAAGCTTCGCCGCCGCCGAGTTAACAATATGCTGAAGTCAGTAGAAATACAGCTCC
>CAWBIS010000292.1:0-34550 GCA_963788485.1 Terriglobia bacterium | reverse complement strand
TTTTTTTTTTTTATGTAACCCCTGAACAGCTTCAGTTCCAACCCCTTTGCTCACTTCATTCATCACGGAAAGGGCGAATTCGATCACATTCACTCAGTTGTACCCTGGCCGGACGTAGTGCTGGCCACACGCACTTGGCGAAACTACGCGATTCCCCTCCGCCTGGCGACTGCATGGGGAACGGCTCCGGAACGAAAGCGCCTCATCAAGACGCATCTCAACTGGGAACTGCTTCCGTACTCGAAAGAGGCCCGCTACATTGCAGTCATTCGCGACCCGAAGGACGTGTTCGTGTCGTTCTATTTCTTTGCCAAAAACAACCTCTTCGGCCGCGCCATGCCGTCAGTAAGTACCGTATACCGTTCTTTTCTGAAAGGCGAGAGCCTCATCGGCTCCTGGGCAGTCAGCGCTGCCGGGTATTGGGCGCAGCGCCAGCGGACGAACGTGCTGGTGGTGTCTTTTGCATCGATGAAACGAGACCTCGAAGCGACCGTGCGGCGGGTGGCGGAGTTTCTGGAAATCCAGGTTTCCGACGAAGTCATTCGGGAAGTCTGCCGGAAGTCTTCGTTCGACTACATGAAATCGATCGACGAGCGCTTCGCTCCTTATCAGGGCGCTCCCTGGCGCAGCCAAACGTTTATGATGCGCAGCGGAAAACAGGGCGCGTCTTCGTCTCTTCTGACCGCCCAACAACAACGCGAAATAGACGCCGTTTTCACTGCCGAGTTGCAGGAGCTCGGCTCAGACCTTCCTTACGACGAAATCTGCGGATACACAACTGCAGAATAGCCAACGACTCCCTGATACCGAAGCGCTTTCGCGCTCCGGGAGTCTCTGCGTGCTGAGGCGGGGAACAGGGCTGCCGCCCCTTTCTCCGCCAGCGGCATCCCTCCTGCGCTGCACTTCGGACAGGCTTCACTTTACAAAGCCGAACACTTCTTGCACAATCGAGGTGCCAGCGTCGCTACGCTCGATGGTGTTCGGGATCATCTCGAATACCGTTCGGATTCCCCCCGGAAGACGCGTTCAGCTTCGCCGGAATCCCCAATGATCAAGGCTGAGCCTCAACCCTGTCGAACAGGTAGTGAGAAACGATCCATTCACGGCCTCCCCGGCAGCCCCACAGTTCGGCGCAGGCCATGAAGAAGATGCGCCACCGGACGAACCACTTCAGCGCCTCGTCCCGCCCATAAACGCCGGAGAACAATTTCAGCAATGCGTCTCGGTGCCGATCCATGTTGACGAGCCAGGCTTCGGCGGTCTGCTGGTAGTGTCGGCCGTTAACGACCCAGTGATTGCGGATCTTGATATCGTTTTGGAAGTAGAGCAGCAGGTCGTCGCTGGGCATCTGGCCCCCGGTGAAAAAGTGCTGCGCCATCCAGTCGCTCGAATCCCGGACCTCGAAGGGGTAGGCGAATCGATGATGGGTAAATATGTGAACGAACAATAGCCCCTCGGGATTCATCCACGAAGCAACTTTGTGAAGCAGGCGCTCATAGTTCCGCACGTGCTCCATCATTTCGACGGAAACGATGCGGTCGAAGCGCCCTCCCGCTTCGAAATCGTTGATGTCGGCGGTGACGATGCGAAGGTTGGTAAGACCCCGTTCAAGAGCTTCGTTCTCGATGTACTTGCGCTGGGAGTGCGAGTTCGACAAGCCCACTACGGAACTATTGGGGAACCGTGCCGCGGCGTAGAGCGAGAACGCGCCCCATCCGCAGCCGAGATCGAGGATGGAATGTCCGTCTTCGATCCGGGCACGCTGTGCCGTGATTTCCAGCATGCGTCGCTCCGCTGAGTCGAGAGAGTCCCCCTCCTGCCAATAGCAGCAACTGTATTTGCGATGGCTGCCCAGAACCGAGGCAAAGAACTCGGCCGGTACCGCGTAGTGTTGCTGATTCGCCATGGGCGTATGGATGGCGATCAGGCTGTCTTTCAAGCGCTCGACATGGCTCATGAAGTGAGCCCGTTGCTTTTCCGGATCGCCTTTGTCTTCGTCGCGGAGACGCTGCGCAACAAGGTGCCGGATTCCCGCCCGCAAAATCCAATCGGGCACAAGGTCGCGTTCCACCAACGGTTCGTACCAGGCGCCCCTGGCCTCAGGGACATGCTGAGCGGCCGAAACACTGGAAGCTTGCCGCATTAGCTGATCTTTTCTTTTCGGAACCACGGCACGAAGGCGCTTGTGGCCTCCTGGTAACGTCGGTATTCTTCCCCGCGCGTGCGGATCGCCTGAGCTTCCGTCGCCGGGATACCCGTTACGCGAAGCAGGAAATACAAGATGAGAGCGGGCGAAACAAGTCCGAAAGATCCGCCCGGGGAAGCAAGCGCAAACAACGCGAAAGCCACCCAGATGAGCCATTCGAAGAAATAGTTCGGATGACGGGAATAACGCCACAATCCCATCTGGCAAGTCCGGCCTTTATTGGATGGGTGGGATTTGAATTTGTTGAGCTGAGCGTCGGCTGCGGCCTCTCCGGCCATGGCCAGAACCCAGAGAGCTGTGGCGGCCCATTCGGTGGACGATAATTGAGGCTCCGGGTTGCGCGATGCCATCAGAAACGGCACCGCAAGTACCACGCATAACAGGGCCTGGAATTCGAAGAACAAAAGAAACTTGAACGGGATATTCGTCTTCCACTGCCGTCGCAGTTCCTGATAGCGTCCCTCCTCCGGATGCCCTATGATGCGCGTGGTCAGAAGGTAAATCGCCAGCCGAACCCCCCAGATAACCGACATCGTGCCGATCAGCGCGGAACGAAGCCAGTAACCACCGCCGAACGCAGCGTAGAGTGCACCGAGGAGCGCGAGCCCTCCCGCCCAACCAGCGTCCACAATAGCGGCGTTGCCGGTTCGCAGATGGATCAACCACAACAGCAGCATTAACACCGCGACGCTCGCGGCGCCGGTCAGCACCAGCGTAAGCCCGTCAGTCATGGCGTCAGTATTGCCTCCACCGGTTGGTCCGGTTTCAGGCGAAAGAGTTGGATAAGGACATAAAGCGACATGGCGATATTGCCCAGTCCAAGAATCGCCACCAACCAGACCAGGCGCGACCACCAGGTGTTTTCTTTGTAAGCCACCCATACCCAGAAAGTGATGAAGCCGAAATAGGCGTCGTAGAGCGTCGCCACTGCCCACGGGTTGGCGGCAAACGAATCCCGGGCGCTCCAGAGGCTGACTGCCAGACTGGTGCGGATGGTGAGCACGGTCATCCACAGGAAGATCGCCGCGAACAGAAGCTTGAGGGCCGTTTTCATAAGGTCAGTTTCTCCAGCGATGGCACTCGTTTTCGAGCGCCGGAAGATCCTTGATCCATACAGTTTTTCGACCGGGACTGGAGAGGTCGAGACTGGCACTGCCCGCGCCCCCGACCCACAGTTCGGTTCCCTCGGGCATGGCTGCGGCGAGCGCCCTCAACTCTTCCTGCGCGGTATCGGGCAGGAATGTGATGCTCAGAGCAACCACCTTCGCGGATGTCCTTCGCGCGGCATCCGCAATCTCGCGCGCCGGCAGGTTTGGACCCAGGTAGACTGGTTCCACTCCGGCGAGAGAAGCCAGCATTGCAGCAGCGAGGATGCCGAACTCGTGCGATTCGCCGGCAGGCGTGGCCAGAACCATCGTCATCGCCGGGTTCGATGGCCGGAACAGGCGCATCATGTTTCCAAGGAGGGTACGCAGCATCTGCGAGATGAGATGTTCCTGGGCGATGGCCAGCGTTCCGTTGTGCCAGCGGATTCCCACTTCGTGCATGAGCGGAACGGCAACCTGATAGACCAGATCGCGGGGGCTGAGAACCGCCGCCAGGCGGCTCAGCTCGTCGCTGGCGCCAACCGTGTCGAAATTCTCGATCGCGGCCAGAACCGGGGTCAGCAGCTCGGGCGGCGATAGCGGCGTAGCCACTGCCTGGTTGGGCTGCTGAGTCAGAAGACTCCGCAGTTCTTCGTCGGACCGCGAAGCAATCCCGCCGATCGCGTGCCCTTTTTGCACCAACCGATTTAACAGCAGCAGCCGCTCGATGTGCTCCGGGCCGTACTGTCGCCCCCGGTCGGAACGCTCCGGCACCACTGCTTTGTAGCGGCGCTCCCAGGCCCGCAACGTGTCGAGGCTTAGTCCAGTGATTTTCGCCACGGCTCGAATCGGGTAACGGGTCGGCATCCGTAACTTAACTATAAGTAGGTTAGGTTTCCATTGTCAAACTTTTGTCATGGACAGATGATTGACAACTGCTTTGAAGTCGGCTACAAATGAGGTGTGCCTGTTCTTGCGCGCAACGCGCGATACCGGTGCGGGGCAGTCTTCTTCTTTCTGTTGATCCATGCTGGCGCAGTTGCCGTCTGGTGGACCCCGCCGACGATGTACCTCCTGGCCTGGTTCATCGGCACGTATTCAATCCGCATGTTCGGAGTGACGGCAGGCTACCACCGCTACTTCGGGCACCGGAGTTACAAACTCGGACGGATTGCGCAGTTCGCGATGGCTTTCCTCGCACAGAGTTCCGCGCAAAAGGGAGTGCTGTGGTGGGCTGCACATCATCGCCTGCATCATCGAGAGTCGGATCGGGAACGGGATGTCCACTCACCCACAGTTCGCGGTTTCTGGTGGGCGCACGTGGGATGGGTGATTTCCAATGACTTCGACGAATATGATCCGCGGTCGGTGGCTGAGTTTTTCCGCTTCCCGGAAATCCGCTGGCTGGACCGGCACCACTGGGTTCCGACAGTGACATTTGGCGCAGTCGTGGCGCTGATCGGCGGATGGCCGGCGTTTCTGTGGGGCTATGTGGTTTCGACAGTCGTGCTCTACCACTGCACCTTCGCCATCAACTCTCTGGCCCACTTGTGGGGCTCGCGCCGCTTCGATACTCCGGACGAAAGCCGCAACAACTTCTGGCTGGCGCTGGTCACCTTCGGTGAAGGCTGGCACAATAATCACCATTATTCGCCGGGTAGTTGCCGTCAGGGAGAGCGCTGGTGGGAACTCGATATCACCTGGCTGGTTCTCAAGGCCCTTAGCTGGCTCGGTATCGTGCGCGACTTGCGGCCCTTCCGCCCGTTGCCTCCGGCCTCACAAATTCAAATTTTTCCGGTGAAGGCAGCGATTTGAAGGTGAGAACGTGAAACGCATCGCAGTGATCGGTTCCGGCATTTCGGGACTATCAGCCGCGTACTATCTGAGCCGCCGGCACGAAGTGCACGTGTTCGAACGCGACAATCGCCTGGGTGGTCACACTCACACGGTAATGGTCGAGTCTGAGCCGGGACCGGTTCCGGTGGATACCGGTTTCATCGTTCATAATGACCGCACCTATCCCAACTTCTGCCGACTGATGGCCGAGCTGGGCGTGGAGACGCAGCCGAGTGACATGTCGTTCTCAGTAACGGGGCACGACGGAGCCTTTGAATATTCGAGTCGCGGACTGGACGGCTTTTTCGCTCAGAAGCGCAACTATTTTTCGCGAGGTCACTACACGTTGTTGCGGGAAATCCTGCGCTTCAATCGCGAGGCACCCAGTGTACTCGCCAATCCGGCTGCGGAGGGCATGACGCTGGGCGATTTTCTCGATGCAGGGAGGTACTTGCCGGTTTTCGTGGATCGATATCTGATTCCGATGACGGGCGCGGTCTGGTCCATGGCACCCGAAGTGATGCCGATGTTTCCAGCAGTGACGCTGATCCGCTTCATGCAAAATCACGGCATGCTTGGGATCAACACTCATCCCCGGTGGAAAGTAATTCGCGGCGGAAGCCATTCCTATCTTGCCCCGCTGACCTCGCCCTTCCGCCATCGGATTACCATGGACGCAACAATTACTTCCATTGACCGTTCACATGCCGGAGTGATGTTGCGATTCCTGCACCAGCCTGCCCGGCAGTTCGACGAAGTTGTTTTCGCCTGCCACGGCGATCAGATCCTGCCGCTCCTCGCGCAGCCAACCGACGTGGAACGCGAAGTCCTGAGTTGTTTCACTACGAGCCGGAACGAAACGTGTCTGCACACCGATTCCGCGCTGCTGCCCAGACGGCTTGCGGCAAGGGCTTCCTGGAATTATCTGCTGGGGGATTCGGGGAAGGTCACCATGACCTATCACATGAACCGGCTGCAGTCGCTCCAGACAACGGAAGACTACTGCGTTACGTTGAATGCCGATGGCCGCGTCAATCCCGGACGGACGCTTCGCGGGATGGTTTATGAGCATCCGCTGTACACGCGGGCGGCTATTCGCGCGCAGGAACGGTGGGCGGACATCAGCGGTAAGAACAACACGCATTACTGCGGAGCTTACTGGTTTTACGGCTTCCACGAGGACGGTGTGCGCAGCGGCATGCGGGTGGCGGGTGCTTTGGGAGTGACCTCCTCATGATTCCGGCACGCATAATTCCGGAAGCAGGCCTCTATACAGGCACGCTCCGGCACCGGCGCTTTCGTCCGAAGAAGCATGAGTTCACCTACAAGCTCTTCATGGCGTGGCTCGATATCGACCGCATTGCCGAATTGATGGCGCAGTCGCCATTGACCAGCTACAACCGCTTCAACTGGGCGAGCTTTGACGAGCGGGATCACTTCGGAGATCCCCGGCTCTCCCTGCGTGAGCGGGTGACGCTCGATGCCCGCGCGCACGGAGTCCCGTTGCCGGAGGGTCCGATCTTTCTGCTGACGCACCTGCGCTATCTGGGCTATTGCTTCAATCCGATTTCTTTTTACTTCTGCTATGACCGGAGCGGGCGCCTCGATACGATCCTGGCCGAAGTAAACAGCACGTTCGGAGAGAGCCGCAACTACTGGCTTTGGTCAAAGAACCGGCAATATTCCGCAAACGCATTGGATTCCGGATCTTCCGCAACCGTGCTGCGCTATCGCTGCCCGAAGACCATGCATGTGTCGCCGTTCATGGAGATGGATCTGGATTACGAATTCGTGCTCACCGAACCGGGCGAGAAGCTCGTGGCTCACATGAACACCCGGCAAGGCGGCCCGGTACGGAAATCCTCAGGGCCTTACTTTGATGCGACGCTCGCGCTCGAACGTGAGCCCTGGACTGCACACAGCCTTGGCCGCGTACTGCTGCGCCACCCATGGATGACCGTTAAGGTGATCGGCGCGATTCACTGGCAGGCGCTGCTTCTTTTCCTGAAGGGAGTTCCTGTGCATACCCATCCGGCCCGAGTGCGGCCACCCGTTCAGGAGGTAACGAAACAGGCATGAGCATAAGCTTTGCGCGGAAAGCCCTGTTCAGGATGCTGGAGAAAGTGCGCCACGGCGCACTCGAAGTGATCTGCCCGGCTGCTGGATCGGAAAAAGCCCGGACGTACCTCTTTGGAGAACCAGGCACGGGCTTGCGGGCGTCGGTCGCCGTGCACAACGAGCGTTTCTTCTCCCGGGTGCTGTGGGGTGGCGACGATGCCGCCGGAGATTCCTGGGTGGACGGCGACTGGTCTTCACCGGACCCGGTGGCAGTGGTGCGTCTGGCCATACGCAATCTTTCGGAACTGGAAGGCGGCAACCTTCTTCTGTCTTCTGCCAACCGCCTCTTCCACCGATTGCGCCATCGGATGAATCGCAACACGGTCACGGGCAGCCGACGGAATATTCAGGCGCACTATGATTTGAGCAACGATTTTTTCCGCCTCTTCCTGGATCGCAACATGGTCTATTCGAGCGCAGTCTACCGCCATGCCAACGACTCGCTCGAAGAAGCCCAACTCGAAAAGCTCGACCGGATCTGCCGCAAACTGCGTCTGGGTCCCGGCGACCGCGTCCTCGAAATCGGTACGGGCTGGGGCGCCTTTGCGCTGCATGCCTCACGGAACTACGGGTGCCACGTCACTACCACCACCATCAGCCGTGAGCAGCATGACGAAGCCCTGCGGTTGTTCGCGGGCGCCGGAAATGCGGGAGCCCGGATCAAGCTGCTGCTGGAGGACTATCGGAATCTGCAGGGCTCGTTCAACAAGCTCGTGAGCATCGAGATGTTCGAAGCCGTGGGCCTGGACTATTACGACGCGTTCTTCTCGACCTGTGACCGGCTGCTGACTCCGGACGGTTCCATGGTGATGCAGGCCATCACCATGAACGAACACCGCTTCGACGCTTACAGGAAGCAGAGCGACTGGATTCAGCGGCGTATTTTCCCAGGCGCACAGCTGGCCTCGATTCGGGAGATTCTCAACTCACTGGAGCGTTCGACGCAGCTTTCCTTATATAACGTCGAAGACATCGGGCTGCACTACGCCCATACGCTGGCTGAGTGGCGGCGGCGATTCCACGAATCGATCGAGGAGGTTCGCGCCCTCGGCTTCGACGAAGCATTCCGCCGGATGTGGGACTACTATCTGGCCTATTGCGAGGGTGCCTTCCGCGAACGTCACATCAGCGATGTCCAGGTGATGTTCACAAAGAACGCCAACCCTGCGATTCTCTATGGGGAGCCGTGGAAGCATAACTGGCAGGGCGAAGTGCCGGCTGCACCCGAGTTGGCGCCAGGCAGCCTCGAAACAGGCCAGCCATTGAAGGTGGGCGTATGATTCACCGCATCCTGTCCAATTGCACTTTTAACCACAATGGCCTCTTTATCATCTACCGCGAGTGAGTTGACGGCCGGCGAGTTAAAGCAGAGGAGTCCGCGTATCTGGTCATAGTCGACCAGAACGGGAAAGTCGCCTGGCGTCACGCGGGACTGTTCGAGGAAACTTCTTGTCACGCTCTTGCCGTGCAAGTCCGAAAGCTGGCCTCCGCGCAATGACGGGCACGGAACCCGCACCGAACTACCGGTGGATGAAGCCCTTCATCCAGCTGCTTCGCCAGGGTGTATCGCCGGAGAAGATAGCGCTCACGATCGCGCTGGGCATCATTCTGGGTGTCACCCCGGTTCTGGGTTCGACGACGCTCTTGTGCACTCTGGCGGCTGTCGTACTTCGGCTGAATCTACCTGCGATTCAATTGGTGAATGGCGTGGTCTATCCCCTCCAGTTGATCCTGCTGATTCCCTTCTACCGGCTGGGTGCGTGGATGTTTCAAGCGGACGCTTCGACAATTTCGCTCGGCGGCGTCACGGCGCTGATCCGCGACGGTGTGGGGCACGCGATTCGCACTCTATGGGTGGTCACGATGCACGCACTTCTTGCCTGGCTGGTGTTGGGAATTGCGGCACTCGCCATTCTGTACGTAGTGCTCGTTCCTTTGGTGCGTCAACTGTGGAGAAAAATTCATCCAGGGATGAGTTCACTTTATGGTCAATGAGATCGCAGTGCCGCCGCCATTGGTCAGGGGCGGTCCAGTGATTCCGGTGTTTATCCGGATGCCAGATGAGGAAGGTGCCCGGAAGTCAGGTGCTGCCTCACAATGGTGGCTTCGACGCTCGCTTGCCGCTGTCAATGCAGAACTCGAAAAGCGAGGTTGCCGATTGATCGTTGCCGCGGCCCTGCATGGGCTGCATTCCTCCGCCAGCTCATAAGCAACTGAACTCTTTCACGATTCAACACCGTCCCTGCGGCTTATTGGAAAAACAGTCCTGAGGATCGAAGAAAAAGTATTTGGAGCGCCGGTGCATAAGCCAGAAGCCAGTTCGCCAGCAAGCAGAAACTGGCGCGGCCACCAGCCCGACGTACACGAAGAACCGGTGGACGTGCAGCCAATTTATCGCAAGATCCATACCTTTTATCCAATGCAAGATGAGCCTGACCGCGCGGTCGCCCTACATCGCCTACGCGCGGACGATATAATGAATTCGGCCCATGGGAGCGACATCCGAAACAGCGGCGTTCGAACAGGGGATTCGACCGCTAATGGAGATTGTACTGCCCGATAAGAGAGAGGCCATCATCGGATTCCGCGCTCATCCGCAGCTTCAGGCCCGTATAGAAGAACTCGCCCAAAAGTCAACAGAAGGCCAATTGACGGACGAGGAGCGGGCGGAGTACACGGGTTTCGTTCGCGCGAACAAGTTTGTCGCCATCCTTAAACGAGAAGCTCAGCGTCTCGGCTAAGTCGGCCCATCAATGATCGGGGCGAGGACGAGAGCCCAGGTCCGTGAGCGTGGCCAAAATGTCTGCGAGTATTGCCATCTGCACCAAAACGACTCCCCGCTGGCCGCACTGCATATCGAGCATGTCGTTCCGAAGATTCATGGTGGGACCGACGATCCCGACAACCTTGCCCTTGCCTGCATCGATTGCAATCTGCACAAAGGAACGAACCTGACGGGCATCGATCCGCAAACGAACGAGGTTACCGAGCTATTCTATCCCCGGCGGCAAAACTGGGAAGACCATTTCGAGTGGCGCGGAGTTCATCTGACCGGAAAGACCGCCGTCGGCAGGACGACAGTCCGGGTTCTCAGCATGAATTCCGACGACCAGATCGCGCTGCGCAGTTCGTGATCGTCCCGAACCTCATTGAGCAGGCCGCGTGAGGTGGCGTGCCGTGGGAAGGCGGGATCAGACTTCCGATGATTCCCGTTCTGTGTCAAAGCTGCCAAAACCGCCGTTTTGATGCAAATTGCGCCAATCGTGGCAAATTAAAAATCAATAACTTATGCGTGATCAAAGAGTTGCGGACCACCGAATCCCTCTTACTCCGTCAGCTCATAAGCAACTGAACTCTTTCACGCCGGTACCGTAAAAAAGAACGTCGACCCTTTTCCCACCTCCGACTCGACCCATATCCGTCCCCCGTACCGCTCCGCGATACGCTGGCAGATCGCCAGTCCTATTCCAGTACCGGGGAATTTCTCCTGCGTATGCAGACGTTTGAAAATGCCGAAGATCTGGCTATGAAATTCTTTCTCGATGCCAAGCCCGTTATCGGTCACGGAAAACCGCCAGAAGCCGTCTTCTCTCACCGCCGAAATATGGATGCAGGGCGTTTCATCGCAGCGGTATTTGATGGCGTTGCCGATCAGGTTCTGAAACAGCTCCTGCAGATGCAGTCCTTTCATGCGAACCTGCGGCAGCCGGCCGTATACGATGTTCGAACCGCTGCTGCGAATCGCTTCCGCAAGATTGGCCAGCGCCGTTTCCAGTTGCTCGCGCGCGCATACCGGTTCCAAAGCTTCCTCTTCCGTTCCCGCCGACTGCGTGTACGCCAGAAGGTCGCGGACCAGCATCTCCATGCGCAGAGCTCCCGTCTTCAGATATTTGAGACAAATCTGCGCCTGTTCATCGAGCAATCCTTTGCAGCGCTCAGCCAGCAGTTCGCTGTAAATCGCGACAGTCCGTAACGGCTCCTGCAGATCGTGACTGGCGGAATGGGCAAATTGTTCGAGATCCCGGTTGGCCTGCGTTAATTTCTCCTGGTGTCGCCGCATCTCATATTGCCGATGGCGGGCGCGGAGGGCCGCTCGCATGGAACTCAGCACGGTATCGGGACGAACCGGCCGCTCCAGAAGCGTAACGTTCCCGAGCAACTCCAGCTCGCGCGCCTGACTGGCTGTCGTTGGATTCGGTCTGCCGCCGGAGATCATCACCACGAACGGGATGTCGGACCATGGCGGTTGCGTCCCCAGCCACTCCGTAATTTTTGCCAGACCATCTCGCGAAAGAGCCTCGTGCGCGATGAGTCCCGCCGCAGCGCCGACTTCCAGCAATCCCACGAGTTCGTCGATGTCCGAACACACCTTCGGTTGCATGTGGGCGCCCGACAACGTTCGGGCCAGCAGGTTGGCATCCCGCCCCGTCGGCGCCAGCACGAGAACCCGTGTTTCAGGATCCCGGGGGGTATCCATTAAGCCGCGTCGCCTTTCTGGATCAGCGGACCTTCTGGCCCGCGATACTGCGGCACGCCGGTCAGCACGCCCTGAAACTCCCGCAGCGGCTGTCCGATTTTGATGCCCTGGCTCGTAAGCCGCAACTCACGGATTGTCCTCTCGTGACCGCTCCGGCGTTTCTTGACCACGGAAATGGCCTGCCGGACCTCACCCATGGCTTCGAAATAGCGAAGCAGAATGACCGTATCGGCCAGGAAACTGACGTCGACCGGAGTCTGCATGTTGGTGCCGGTCATGCCGTGCTGTGCCATCACGAGAATCGTGAGCACACCCTGCCTGCCGAGATACATCAGCAATTCGTGCATCTGGATCAGCAGAAACTTTTCGCTGGGCATGGCGTTCAAATAGCCGTTTACACTATCGATCACCACAATCCGCACATGCCGTTGCTCCACCGCCTCCTGCACATAGTGGGCAAATTCACCCGGCGAAAGCTCGGCCGGATCGAACTGACGAAGATCGAGAAGGCCCGATGCGAGGTGCGGTCCGAAATCCATGCCCATGCCGCCCGCACGTTGCAGGAAACCCTCGCGGCTTTCCTCGAACAGGACGTTGACGACCGCCTCGCCCCGATTCAGGGCAGCCAGCAGATACTGGGAGCACAAGGTGGTCTTGCCGCAGCCCGCCGGGCCGAGGATCAGGGTGCTTGTGCCCCGATCCAGGCCGCCGCCGAGCAGATCGTCGATTCCCTTCACCGAGCTCGTAATCGTCTCCAGGCATTCGGTCACGTGCCCGCCAATGCCGATCCGCGGATAGACCTCGATTCCGCCGCTTCGAATAATATAGTCGTGCATGCCATCGCGGAAGGTGACGCCTCTCATCTTCACCACGTGAATCTGGCGCCGGGTATCGCCGTATTCCCGCGTCTCCCGCCGCAGGCGAATGACGCCATGACAGATGCTCTGCAATTGCTTCTCGCCGTCGGGCGTTGTGTGGTCGTCAAGCACAACCACCGTGCACTGCCTGCCCGCGAAAAACTGCTTCAATCCGAGAACCTCCCGCCGGTAGCGCGCACTGGTTTGCGATAGAATCTTCAGTTCGGACACCGAATCGAGGGCCACCCGAGACGGCTGCAGCCGCTCCACTTCCGCGCGTACCCGCTTGGTCGTCTCGCCCAGTTCGACGTCGGAAGGATGGTAAACGGTGTACTCCGCTTCATCCTGCAACAGCTCGGCGAGCGAGCCGAGTTCGAGCAGATCGACACCGTCGAGGGACCAGCCATGCGACTCCGCCACTTCATGCAGTTCCTGGCTCGTCTCCGAGAGCGTCACATACAGAACTCGCTCACCCTGAGCCGCTCCTTCAAGAAGGAATTGCAGCGCAAGGGTCGTCTTGCCGACCCCGGGATCCCCCTCGATGACATAAAGCCGGTTGCGGGGCAGGCCGCCCGACAACACGTTATCGAGTCCGGCGACGCCGGTGCTCGCTCGCCCGTTCCGCTGACGTGTGGTGAACGGCGCTTTGGTTAACACTGTACGTTTCCTCCTGCCCAAACCGCATTGCAAATTCCAGACCACGATTTGCGCACCATTCGGCAGAATGATTGCCTGACAGCACAGGGAGAGAATTGGATGAACGCAGCGAAAATTGTAGTAGTCGATGACAATACCGCCGATGTGCATTTACTGCGTCTGGCGCTCGACCAGCAGCGCAATGAATATGAACTGGACGTCCTGCAAACGGCGGACGAGGCGCTCCAATTCGTGCAGGAGCACAGAGACGGAGCGCGGGGCTTCCACCCTTGCGTGATCCTGCTGGATCTCCATCTCCCTAAATACGATGGTCTTGCGATCCTCCGGGCGATCCGGCAAGCGCCGCCGCTCGCTCACATTCACGTGGTGGTACTAAGCGGCCTTGCCAGCCCCGCGGACAGGGATAAAATAGCTGCCCTGGGAGCGCTTTACCGGCAAAAACCCTCCGACTTGAACGATTATCTGGAATTGGGAGCGGAGGTGCTGGCCCTCTGCGCGAGTTCAACCGCTGCAGCCGCTTAAGATTTCTTTCAGCCGCGCCCCGATGGAAAGAAACTCGCTCAGGGTCGAGGGCTTGCGGATATAGCTGGAGGCGCCGAGACGTGCTGCACGATCCCGGTCGGTTGCAGCGGCTGAAGAACTCAGAATGACAACCGGAGTTTCACCGCACCGGCGGCTGGACCGTACGCGGCTCAGAACCTCGAAACCACTTCTGCGGGGAAGATTCAGATCGAGAACGATCAGATCCGGACATGGAATTCCGGCGGAGTCGATCTTGTCCAGCAAACGGATTCCCTCGTCGCCGTCGCGCGCGATGTAGAGACGGGGGTCGACCGCGTTCGACGCGAGCGCCTCGCGGAACAGCAGTACGTCGGCGGGGTTGTCCTCCACCAGAATGATCGTCGGCTGGCTCCCGAGAGCGGCCGCGGCCCCGCTGTGATCGGCTCTGTTCACTCTCGAAAGTTTTTCCTTCCGGGACTCCGCATTTTTTTCACCGATGTGAAGGAATAGGCGTTCGGGAACCGGGGATGAGGTCATGACGCAGGTATACTGTCAATTTCCATGCCAATTCTGGATGTCAACGAAATCCGCCGGATACTGCCGCACAGATACCCCTTTCTTCTGGTTGATCGCATTGTGGAGTTGGAGCCGGAACGGATTGTCGGGATCAAAAACGTCACGGGCAATGAACCTTTTTTTGCCGGACACTTTCCGGAGTTCCCGGTCATGCCCGGGGTTCTCATCGTTGAGGCGATGGCTCAGACCGCCGGCGTGCTGGTCCTCAAGAGTATTCCCGATCGCGACAACAAACTGGTGCTGCTGGTATCAATCGACATGGCCAAATTCCGCAAGCCGGTCGTACCCGGGGATCAACTGCGTATCGAGATGACCGTGATCCGCCGCAAGGGATCCGTGGCCAAAATGGCCGGGCGCGCCACGGTTGATGGCGTCCTCGTATCGGAAGCGGAAGTCATGTGCAAGTTGCAGGACAAGGAAATCCCCGCTGCGGCAGAGCCGGCGGCAGAGTAGCTGGCGATGCCGGTCCATCCGACAGCCATCGTCGATCCAGCCGCATGCATACACGAATCCGCTGAGATCGGCCCTTACTGCGTCATTGGCGCGGAGGTGGAAATCGGCGCGCGCACGCGTTTGATGGCCAACCTTTATATGGAAGGGCCCACGACCATCGGGGAAGAAAATACTTTTTTCCCGTATTCCACCGTCGGCGTCGCTTCGCAGGACAAGAAATACAAGGGCGAGCGCGCCTTCACGCGCATCGGAAACCGGAATACGATCCGCGAGTTCGTGACCATTCATCGGGGCACGGAGGGTGGCGGACTGCATACGGAAATCGGCGACGGCAATCTGTTGATGGCTTATACTCACGTCGCCCACGATGTAAAGATCGGCAGCGGCTCGGTGCTCGACAATGCGGTGACTCTGGCGGGCCACGTTACCGTCGGCGACAACGTCACCATCAGCGCCTTCAGCGGCGTGCATCAGTTCTGCCGCATTGGCCGGGAATGCTTCATTGGCGGATACAGCGTGGTGACACAGGATGTCATGCCGTTTTCGAGCGTCGTCAGCGAGCGCGAGATCCGGGTATTCGGCGCAAACCGGGTGGGACTCGAACGGCGCAATTTTTCGCGTGAATCGATCGAAGCGCTGCAGACCGCCTTCCGCCTGTTGACCCGCGCCGGGCTCAATACCAGCCAGGCGATCGAGCGCATCCACGCGGAGGTCGAGGACATGCCCGAGATCGAAGAATTAATGGCCTTCATCGCTTCATCCGGACGCGGCGTGATCAAGGGATGAAGTACGGCATCATCGCCGGTAACGGGCGTTTCCCCGTGATCGCCCTGGAGACAGCGCGGAAACAGGGCGACGATGCGGTTGCGATCGCGATCCGGGAGGAAGCCTCGCCGGAAGTTGAGCGCGTTGCAGGCCGTTGTTATTGGGTCTCGCTGGGAGAACTCGGCAAGCTGATCGACATCTGCCGCGGCGAGGGGATTACCCGCATCATGATGGCCGGGCAGGTCAAGCACGCGAAGATCTTTTCCTCGATCCGGCCCGATTGGAGACTGGTCAAATTGCTCGCCAGCCTCGCGCAGAAGAATACCGACTCTTTGATCGGTGGTGTCGGCAAGGTGCTGGCCGACGAAGGCATCCACCTGGTCGATTCGACTCTCCTGCTGAAACCGCTGCTTGCGGCAGAGGGCGCAATCACGAGACGCAAACCGGATTCGGATGAGAATCGCGACATTGAGTATGGCCGGAAGATCGCGCACGCCCTCGCGAGCCTCGACATCGGACAGAGTGTCGCCATCGCCGACCGAGCCTGCGTGGCGCTGGAAGCGATGGAGGGTACCGATGCCATGCTGCGCCGCGCCGCCGGCCTGGTCGAAGGAAAAAGGCTGACGCTGGTCAAATCGTCATCGCGGCGCAGGCATCTGCTCTTCGATGTACCTGTGATTGGGCCGTTGACGGTCGATGCCATGATCGAAACCAACACGACCGCCCTCGCCGTCGACGCCGGCCGGACGCTTCTGCTCGACCGGGAAGAACTGCTGCAGAAGGCCGACGCCGCCAGAATCGCAATCGTCGGTATGAAACATCCGGAAGAGGGAACGCGATGACGCGCGTGGCCGTATTAGGCGCGGGGTCCTTCGGCAGGAACCACATCCGCGTGGTCCGCGAGAGCAACCGCGCCGAACTGAGATTTGTCGTGGACGCGGATCTGGCTCGGGCCCGGGAACACGCGGCGGGAAGCGCCGCGGCTACCACGGATTATCGCGACCTGATCGGCCAGGTGGACGCCGCCATTGTGGCCGTCCCGACGATCCACCACGCGGAAATTGGCTGCGCTCTGCTTGCGGCGGGGATCGACGTGCTCGTCGAAAAACCGGTCGCCCCCAATCTCCAGGAAGCCGACCGGCTGATCGGCGCGGCGGAGCGCCACAAGCGAATCCTGCAGGTAGGTCATCTTGAGCGCTTCAATCCCGCCGTGATCGCACTCGAGAAAGCCGCCACCCTGCCCCTTTTCTTCGAGATCCATCGCATGAGCGTCTTCACCCTGCGCAGCCTTGACGTAGACGTGGTGCTCGATCTGATGATCCACGATCTCGATATCGTCCTGGCTCTGGCGCGCGGCCAGTTGAAGGATATCCGCGCCGCCGGGATCTCGATTCTCTCGCCCAAAGTCGACATCGCCAACGTCCGTCTCGAATTCGGGGACGGTTGTATCGCCAATCTCACGGCCAGCCGCGTCTCGACCGAAAAGGTGCGGAAGGTCCGGCTGTTTCAACCCGGGCAGTACATCTCGCTCGATTACGCGAAGCAGTCCGCCGCGGCCTTCAAGGTCGGTGGACCGGATGGAATAACCTTCGAGCAATGGACGATAGATCCGGCGGAACCGCTGAAGCTCCAGTTCGACGCTTTTCTCGACGCAGTCGAAAGTCGAAACGAAGCGAAACTGAACGGCCGCGTGGCTCGTCGAACACTCGAAGTAGCGCTCGCTATTCTTGATAAAATCGGGGAGCACACGGGCGTTGTCGAGCAAACTCTTTCTTCAACGGAATGGAAACCTTAGCGTCGAGGGAATCCGCCTCTCCTGACACGGAACTCGAATTCCATCTGATACGCGAGCGGGACCGGACCGACGACTGGCGGCGCTGGCGCAAGGCTGCGATCGTCTCGCTGGCGGTGCACGGCGTACTCATCGTCGCGCTCCTGCTGATGCCGGAGAGCATGACCACCCTGCCGGTATACGAAGCCAAGCCCCTTGCGGTGGTGACTCCGCTCTATATCCCGACCGACTTGACACAAAAAGAGCCGAACAAGGGAAAACTTAGCAAGGAAATATCGGTCGAAGCGGTTGCGCCAAGGCCTCTCGTGAAGGAGCCGTCACCGCCTCCACCTGCCAAACGGGTCCCCGCTTCCGCGCCGCTCCCCCCACCGCAGGTGGCGAAATCCGAGCCAAAGCTGGTGATCACCGAACCGCCGAAGCTTCAGGCCGACGCGGCGAATGCGCCGCAGGATCCCCTGGCGAAACTGAATGCGGCGGGAATTCCCCCGCCCGATCAGCAGCCAAAACTGGTTTTCGAGAACGTGGTTCCGCCGTCCGGCAGCAAGGTGCAAGGCAACCCGCAGGCGAAGGTCACGATGCCGGATACGTCGATCAACGCGGTCGTGCGCGATCTTCCCAGGACCGCTGCGCTGGGCACCCAGTCCGTTGAGATTGGGGGCGGCGCGCGCGGCACAGGCCTCGGCATCAACAGCCCCCCGTCTCTCGGTCAGCAGGTGACGCACATGGAGCTGAAAAGCGATGCCATGGGCGTGGATTTCCGGCCCTATCTGACGCAGATCATCCAGACAATCCGGAGGAACTGGTTTGCCGTATACCCGGAAGCCGCGCGCCTCGGGCAAAGAGGCGAGACCGTCATCGGATTCCGCATCGCGAAACAGGGGCTCGTGGCTAAGGTGACTTTTTCCGGCGAATCGGGGAGTAAGGCGCTCGATGAGGCGGCAGTGGCGGCGATCAGCGCTTCGAATCCCCTGCCTCCGCTGCCCAGAGACTTCAAGGGTAATCAGATCGATCTCGAGTTGACGTTTAAGTACAACATGCCGAAGTGAACCCCCGTCCGGGCATGCTATCCTGAAAAGGTCTTTGCGATCGCGCAGCGCGCGTGTAACGTCAAGCGAAGCCCGCCTGAAACCCGCTGGTAAACGTACCGCAGCGGGCGCCGTTTACGTATAGAGTTCGTGGGGATTGCCGAATCGGCACTCGCCGGGAACGCATCTCAAAGGGAGGAGAAGGGTATGGCTGGACGCGGACCACAGTCTTTCAAGAAGCGACAGAAGGAACAGCAGCGCAAAGAGCGGCAAATGGAAAAGGCTCAAAAGCGCGAGGAACGCAAAACCATGCCGAAGACAGAAGAAGAGTTGCATGTGCTCGACCGTCCGCTCATTCTCCCCGAGTTCATGGACGACGAACCCGAAGACGAAAGGGCATCCGGTTAGACCAGCGGCACTATGGACAAGAGGCTTTCGGGCGCAATGCTGGCCTACGCCGTTCTCGTCGCCGTTGCATTCCGCACTCTCCAGGGCAAACTCCTCTACGCGATCCTGATCTTTTTCGGTGGCCTCGCCCTCAAAACGCTGATCGCGGCCAAAAGAACCGACCGCTAGTTTCATATCGAAACGCCCGTCTCCAAGCGGAATTCCACCCTGAAACCAGCTGGGCCCCGATTTGATGGCGGGGCCTGTAAATAGCTTTTGAATCAACACGCGGCAAACGCGAGCAAACGGGCCGGGCAATGCATTCTCAAGCGTCAGGAGAATGCGAAATGCCTGACAACGGCCCCAGCCCACGAGACGACGAAGAGCGCGACCAGTTGGTTCTGGAACACCTTCCGCTGGTAAGGGCAATCGCGATCCGGGTCTACGAGAATCTGCCTGTGCACGTGGATCTGGACGATCTGATCCACGCGGGCGTCATGGGCCTTTTCGACGCCGCTGTGAAGTACGACGGGGAGAAGCAGGTCACTTTCCGCGGTTACGCGAAGCACCGGATCAAGGGAGCGATTCTGGACAGTCTGCGTGACATGGACTGGGCTTCGCGGGATCTGAGGAAAAGGCACAAGCAACTGGAATCGGTCACTCGCGACCTGTCGGCGTCGATGGAACGCGCACCAACCGAGGAGGAAATCGCCGGCAAAATGGGCATGGACGTAACCCGCTGGCGTCAGGTGGCGATCGAACTGCGAATGGTCGGGCTGCTGTCCGGGTCAAGCCGGCCACCTGAGAGCGAAAATCAGAATGCGCCCGAGTTTCCGGCCGGAAACCAGCTCAACCCGGACGTTCTGACCGGCCAAAGGGAATTGCGTTCCGTCCTCTCCACGGCGATGAGAACGCTCCCGGAGCGGTATCAGACCGTGATCGGCCTCTACTACGTCGGCGGCAAAACGATGCGGGAAATCGGGGACAGACTGGGAATCAACGAAAGCCGTGTGTCCCAGATTCATCGTGCCGCGCTGGATAAGATGAGCGAGAACCTGCAGGCCGCGGGCATCCATTCGACCGAGTGCCTGTTATAAGTTCAGGCGCTCAACGCTTTTTCGAGGATCGCCACCGCTTCGTCCACTTCGGTCTCCGTAACGATATACGGGGGAAGGAATCGCAGCACGGTGTCATGAGTGCAGTTCATGAGTAGTCCGCCCTGCATGGCTCGATTGACGATCTCCTTGCCTGGAACATTCAGCTGCACGCCAACCATCAGGCCATATCCGCGAATCCCGGTGATGAAATCGAATCGCTCGGCAAGCCGGCGAAGTTCCGCCCGGAAGTAATCGCCCACCCGGCGAATCTGCGGCAACAAACCGTCCAGGATGTCAAAGAACTCCAGCGCCACACGAGCGGCGAGGGCGTTGCCGCCGAATGTCGATCCATGCATGCCGGGCCGGATCGACTTCGCCGCGCGTTCATTGGCCGTGATGAATCCGAGCGGAATTCCGCAAGCCACAGGTTTGGCGGCGGTAATGATGTCGGGCATCACCGGAGGGTTCGCCAGCTGGTATCCGAAGTAACTGCCTGTCCTCCCGATGCCGCACTGAATCTCGTCGAACCAGAGCAGCGCATCGAACCGGTCCGCCAGTTCCCGGGCGCGCCGTGAAAACGCCTGATCGATCGGCACCACACCGCCTTCGCCCTGAATCCACTCCATGCAGATTCCCGCAGTCCGTTCGTTCACGGCCGCTTCCAGTGCCGCTATGTTGTTCGGCTCGACGAACTTCACGCCGGGGATCAGCGGCTCGAAGTCCTTGCGATATTTGGGCTGACCGGTAACCGAGAGCGCGCCCAGCGTTCGCCCATGAAAGGAATTCTCGAGCGAAACAATCTCGAACTTTTCCGGCGAGATATCGTGGCCATGGGCTTTCATCATCTTGAGCGCCCCCTCGCACGATTCGGTGCCGCTGTTGGTAAAGAACGTCCGATCGAGTCCGCTGATCTCGGCGATCCTCTTCGCCAGCGGCCCCTGATATTCGTTAAAAAAAAGGTTGGAGGTGTGAATCAGCCGCGCGGCCTGCTCCTGAATGGCGCGCACAATGCGCGGATGATTCTGGCCAAGCGCATTCACGCCGATCCCGGCGATGAAATCGAGATACCGCTTGCCTTTCTCATCCCACATATACGGACCGTCGCCCCGTACCAGCACCAGTGGATGCCGAGCATAGTTCTGCAGCAGATACCGGCTTTCGAGATCGACGACATCCAGCGGGGATGTCTCGCGGCGCGTGGCGACGGACGTTTCAACGGACATTACTTCGATGATACAGGCACCTGAGACGACACAGGCACCTGGACGGTAAACGTAGTATCGCTGGTCATGGCGGGTTTCGTCCCCTCGGCCTCAAACAACAGCGTTCCCACGAGCGAGCCGCCGGGCGGCAACTGCATCAGCGTCTGTATTCCGTCCGCGTCGTAATCCTGGTAAACCTGAGCCAGCACTGCCCCGATATCGGGCTGCACCACTTTGGTAATGGCATCGGCGGTGACCAGCGCCGTGGCGGCTGCCGCACCGAAATTGACGACTCTGAGCACCTGCAATCCCTCAATCCCGTCGAGGATTTTCGCCGCTACCGGCGAATACTTGTTCCACACGGCGCGCAGTCCGCTGCCCTGCGACTTCAGCACGATGGCCCGGGCGTCCTGCTGGCTCAAAGCGAGATATCCCTTCGAGCGGAGCACCTGCAACACATATCCCTGGCCGAACACCACGTTCGTGCTTCCCGTGTTGGTGCCTGTGATCGACCCGGCGACGATCGTCTTCGGCAGTTTGCGTCCATACTTTGCCAGCACCGTATCGGGACCGAGGTAATGCACCTGAAAATTGACGTCGACCGTGGGCAGCGGCGCCGTCTGCGCGCCGAGCGCCACGGCAAATGCGAGGAAGGTGGGGACGATGTGGTGCTTCATGACAGGAGGTTACCGGCAAAGCCGGCAACCGTTTCCCGCCAGACGGGCCAACCCGCTGATTCGATTCGCAAATTAAACCATTTCAATCCGTGAACCGCCCGTCGCTGGCGACGGCTATCCGGTATACTGCCTAATTGTTGTCCAACGGGGAATCCAACGGAACGAGGGGAATGATGGCAGACGAAGACATCCAGGCTGAACTTGCACGGCTGCGGGCGGAGAACGAAACGCTCAAGCAGAGACGGAGTAATGCCGTGTCCATGAAGGTGAGCGAAAAGGGCGCCGTTTCGGTTTATGGCCTCGGCCGGTTTCCCGTCACGCTCTATCAGGAACAGTGGCAGAAGCTGCTCGCGCTCTCCGATCAGATCAAGGAATTCATTGAAGAGAATCGCTCGAAGCTCAAAGTGAAAGAGTAGAAGAAGCGGAGGAAAGCGCCGCACCATCCAGCGCGCGGCGCAGCCGCGTTTCGTCCAGCGCGCCTTCCCATTTCGCCACCACGATTGTCGCCACCGCATTACCAATCAGATTGGTCGGCGTTAATCCTTCAGACATGAGCCGGTGGATGCCCAGGATGAGCGCCACGCTGGCGACCGGAATCGTACCTGCTGTCGACAATGTCGCCGCCAGCACCACGAAGGCGGCGCCCGCGACGCCGGCTGCGCCTTTCGAAGTCAGCAGCAGCACGGCCAACAATCCCAGTTGCTGGCCGATGCGCAGCGGCGTGTTTGTGGCTTGCGCCAGAAACACGGTTGCGGTGGCGAGATAGAGGCATGTGCCGTCGAGATTGAACGAGTAGCCGGTCGGAATTACCAGCCCCACCACACTTTCTTCGCACCCGAGGTCTTCCAGCCGCGCAATCATGCGCGGGAGCACCGTTTCCGAGGACGTGGTCGCAAAAACGATCAGCAGTTCCTCGCGAATGTACCGGATCAGCTTCAGGAAATTAAATCCCATTAACGCGCAGACCGGCCAGAGGACGCCGAATAGAAAGACAAGGCAGGTCAGATAAAAATCTGCCAGCAGCTTTCCCAGAGACACCAGCGAACCGGCGCCGAACCGTCCGACGGTGAAGGCGATCGCGCCGAACGCGCCGATGGGCGCGGCCCACATGACAATCCCGACTACCCCGAACAGAACGCGCGAAACCGTTTCGATCCATTCGACCAATGGCCGGCCGCGTTCTCCCAGACGAGCCAGCGCAAACCCGCAGAGCACGGAAATCAGCAACACCTGCAGCACATTGCCCTCGGCAAACGCGCCCACCAGCGTCTGCGGAATGATGTTGATCAGAAATTGCACGACCGTCTGGTTCCGCGTTTGCGCGACGTATTGACTCACCGTGGAAACGTCCACGCGTGTCAGATCGACGTTCATGCCTTTCCCCGGCTGCAGAACGTTCACGGCGACGAGTCCGATGACGAGCGCGATGGTGGTCAGAACTTCGAAGTACAGGATGGCTTTGAGCGCGACACGGCCCACGCGCGCCATGTCCCGCATCCGCGCCACGCCGTGAACGATGGTGCAGAAGATCACGGGCGCAATCAGCATCCGGATGGCCTTGATGAACGCATCGCCGAACGGCTGCATCCGCGCGCCCACACCCGGCCGGAAAATGCCCACCAGGATTCCAACGGTCATGCCGGCGAGAACCTGCACCCAGAGCTGTCGATACCACGCCTTCACAGTCAACGCGCGATCATACCATTAATGGCGTCTTCGCTCAGGGACTTCTCGCCCCAGTTCTGGTCGGTGGTCGCCGCGACCTTCCTCGGGTTTCTCGGAATCGGAACGGTGCTGCCGGGGCTCGCGCCGCACGTGCGCCGCGATCTCGGTGGATCGGACGAAACGGTCGGCTTCGTGATCGGCGTTTTCTCGTTTGTGGCCCTCGCCGCGCGAATTCTGTCCGGGCCCATCGCCGATACGCGCGGGCGCAAGATCGCTTTCTGCACCGGCCTCCTGAGTTGCGCCATCGCGGGCGCGGTCTATCTCGTACCGCTTGGCCTGGCGGGTGTTTATTTTGCACGGGTGCTGCAGGGGTTCGGCGAAGCGTGTCTTTATACCGGCGCGGCCACGTGGGCGGTCGAACTCGCCGGCGTCCATCGCAGCGGGCAGGCGCTCGGGTACGTGAGCAGCGGGATCTGGGGTGGAATGTCAGCCGGACCGGTTCTCGGCCATTGGGTCGGATCGTTTGCGCACGCCGCGCTCACCCAGAGCATTCTGGCTGTCGCCGGCTTTACGCTTCTTATCCGCGTAACGGAGACGTGGAAGCCGCACCCCCACCACACAAAGCGGAACTGGCTGCCAATATCCATCCTTCTGCCCGGCTTGGCCGTCGGTCTGGTGAACGTGCACTATCCCGTGATCACAGGTTTTCTTATCCTGTATCTGGCTCAGCATGGCAACTCGGGTCCGGCGGCGTTCACGGCATACGCCGTGGTGATTCTCCTGTCGCGCTTCTTCCTCGGCGGATTGCCGGATCGGATGCATCCACGGATCACCTATAACATCGGCCTGGTCTTTATGACAGCCGGCATGCTGGTTCTCGCCTCCGGTCCTCCGCCGATCGTTGCCGTCGGCGCCGCCGCGATTCTCGGATTTGGCTTCTCCTTCCCCTGGTCTTCGATCGTGTCGATGGTGCTGCGGCAGACGCCGGACCGCGATCATGGATCCGCAGTGGGCATCCTCGGCGCTTTTTACGACCTGTTCGTGGGCATGGGATCGTTCGCGGCGGGCGCTGTTTCGGACCACTTCGGCTACGCGTCGGCTTTCGTGCTGGCCGCGGGGGCTTTGGGCGGCGCGGCGATTGTCGGGATGTTTCTGTTTTCCGCGGCGAGCGGATCCGGAGGGACCCGCGCGGACCAGGAGGTCCGCACCACCAATCAAGAGCCGTTTACGCTGAGTAACTCGATTTCAAAAACGAGCGTCGCGCCGCCCGGAATCACCGGCGGCCTGCCCTGTGCTCCGTAGGCGATGTTGGCGGGACAAACCAGTCTCGCTTTGCCGCCGACTTTCATCCTCTGAACGCCTTCGGTCCAGCATGGGATCACCTGATTGAGGGGAAATTCAGCCGGTTCGTTGCGTTTATACGAACTGTCGAACTCGGAACCATCGATCAATGTTCCGCGATAGTTCACCTTCACCGTGTCGGTCGGGAGAGGGGATCGCCCGCTGCCCTGCTGGATGTCTTTGTATACAAGGCCACTCGCCGTTTTGACGGCTCCCGGTTCGACGGCGGCCTTATCCAGAAACGCCTGCGGCGAGAGACCGGCCGGCGTTTCGGATCGGGGGGGCGTGGAGGAACACGAAAGCATCGCAATCGATGCCAGAACCAGCAGAATCCGCATAAATATTAAAATATCAGGACGACCGGCGTCTTTTAACTTTCGCATGCCACAATCGGCACAGGACTGAATCCAAATGCCAGAAACGCATCACGCCGGCCCGCTCGATCCCGCGCAACTCACGAATATTAACGCATACTGGCGCGCCGCCAATTACCTCTCCGTCGGGCAGATTTATCTGCTGGAGAACCCGCTCCTGCGCGAGCCTCTGCGCAAGGAGCACATCAAGCCGCGACTGCTAGGCCACTGGGGCACGACGCCGGGTTTGAATTTCATCTATGCGCACATGAATCGCGTCATCAAGGCTTACAACCTGAACGCCATCTATGTCTGCGGACCCGGCCACGGCGGCCCTGGCATGGTCGCGAACACTTATCTCGAGGGCACTTATTCGGAGGTCTACCCGGGCATTCCACAATCCGAAGACGGAATGAAGCGTCTGTTTCGGCAGTTCTCTTTTCCCGGCGGCATTCCGAGTCATGCGGCGCCCGAGACCCCAGGTTCGATCAACGAGGGCGGTGAGCTTGGCTATTCGCTGCTGCACGCTTACGGCGCGGTGCTCGACAACCCGGATCTCTTCGCGTGTTGCGTAGTCGGCGACGGCGAGGCCGAAACAGCTTCTCTGGCCACCAGCTGGCATTCGAACAAATTCCTGAATCCGGTGACCGACGGCGCGGTTCTTCCGATTTTGCATCTCAACGGATACAAGATCGCCGGACCCACCGTGCTCGCTCGTCTGCCGCAAGGCGAGCTCGAGTCGCTGTTCATCGGCTACGGTTACAAATGCTATTTCGTCGAAGGCGATGAGCCGGAATTCATGCACCAGAAAATGGCTGCGACGATGGATGCCGTGGTCGGGGACATCCGCGCGATCCAGCAGGAGGCCCGCACAAAAGGGTTCAAAAAGCGCCCTGCCTGGCCCATGATCGTCCTGCGTTCGCCGAAAGGCTGGACTGGCCCGAAGGAACTCGATGGGAAACCGATCGAAGGCACTTTTCGCGCCCATCAGGTCCCGCTCGATGCCCCGCGGACGCGCCCGGACGAACTGAAAATGCTGGAAGACTGGATGCACAGCTACCGGCCGGAAGAACTCTTCGACGCCACCGGCAAACTTCGCTGCGAATACGCCGAACTCGCGCCGAAAGGCGAAAAACGCATGGGCGCGAATCCGCACACCAACGGCGGGCTGTTGTTGAAAGACCTGGAGCTGCCCGATTTCTGCGATTATGCAGTCGATGTTCCCGAGCCTGGAACGGTTGAAGCTGAAGCGACGCGCGTGCAGGGATTTTTTTTGCGCGACGTCATGAAACTGAATGCCGCGGCGAAGAACTTTCGCGTCGTTGCGCCCGACGAAACCTCGTCCAATCGCTGGGGCGCCCTGTTCGAAGTGACGAATCGGGAATCGACGGCCGCAATTCTTCTCAACGACGATCATGTGGCGCATGAGGGCCGGGTGATGGAAGTTCTCAGCGAGAATATGTGCCAGGGCTGGCTCGAAGGCTATCTGCTCACCGGCCGCCACGGCTTTTTCTCCTGCTACGAAGCTTTCATACACATCATCGACGCGATGTTCAACCAGCACGCGAAGTGGCTGAAGGTGACGCGCGAGATCCCCTGGCGGCGGCCCATTGCCTCGCTGAATTATCTGCTCAGTTCGCACGTCTGGCGGCAGGATCATAACGGCTTCAGCCATCAGGATCCCGGGTTCATCGATCATGTGGTCAACAAGAAGGCTGAAATTATCCGCGTCTATCTTCCACCCGACGCCAACACACTGCTCTCGGTCACCGATCACTGCCTGCGCAGCCGCAACTACGTCAACGTGATCGTGGCTGGCAAACAGCCGGCCCTGCAATGGCTCACGATGGACGAAGCGGTTCGCCATTGCACCCTCGGGCTCGGCATCTGGGATTTCGCCAGCAACGATCGGGACGGCGAACCGGATGTGGTTATGGGCTGCTGCGGCGACATTCCGACGCTCGAAACGCTGGCCGCCGTCGACTGGCTGCGGCACAATATCCCAACGCTGAAGATCCGGGTCGTGAATGTGGTCGATCTGATGACGCTGCAGCCATCTTCCGAGCATCCCCACGGGCTCCCCGACAGGGAATTCGATTCGCTCTTCACGACGAACAAGCCGATCATCTTCAACTACCACGGCTATCCGTGGCTTATTCACCGGCTCGCCTACCGGCGCACCAACCATGCGCAACTCCATGTTCGCGGGTACAAGGAAGAAGGCACCACGACGACGCCATTCGATATGTGCGTGCGCAACGAGATCGATCGCTTTCACCTGGCCATCGACGTGATCGATCGGGTGCCGAGTCTGGGGCCGGTTTCGGCGCACCTCAGACAGCAACTGCAGAACAAGCTCATCGACCACGCCCGTTACGTGCGCGCACACGGCGAAGATATGCCCGAAATCCGGGAGTGGCGCTGGAAGCCGGCTGAGTAAAATCATCGATGCGAATTCTGGTTCTCAACGCCGGCAGTTCTTCGTTGAAGTTCAACCTGTTCGATGCCAATCCGGATTCCGAACACGTGCTGGCAAAAGGCGAGGTCGAGCGCGTGGACAGCATGGCCGACGCGATCAAAACCATGTTCGAGCGGCTGGGCGCCGATTCGGTCGAGGCGGTTGGCCATCGCGTGGTGCATGGCGGCGATCGGTTCCACCAGTCCGTGATCATCGATGCGGAGGTGGAGAAGCAGATCGAGGAACTCAGCGTCCTCGCGCCGCTGCATAATCCCCACAACCTCGAAGCGTACCGCGCCGCGCGCGAACACCTGCCCGGCGCGACGCATGTGGCCGTCTTCGATACCGCTTTTCATCAAAGTCTGCCGCCACGCGCCTACGCCTATGGCCTGCCGTACGAATTTCTGACCGAAAAGAAAATCCGGCGATATGGATTCCACGGGATCGCGCACCGTTATGTTTCCTGGCGATTCGCGCAGATCCATGGAAAAACCCGCGCCGATTACAGGATGATTACCTGCCAGCTCGGCAACGGATGCTCGGTGTGCGCGATTGACCGCGGGAAGTCCATCGATACTTCGATGGGATTCACTCCACTCGAAGGACTGATCATGGGCACGCGCAGCGGAGACGTCGATGCGGGCGCCATCCTGTATCTGATCACCCACGAATGCATCGCGCCGTCTCTGTTGCTGCACGAGCTCAACAGCGCGAGCGGGCTGAAGGGCCTCTCCGGCGTCTCGAACGACATGCGCGACCTTCTGCGGGAGGCCGGTGGCGGCAACCAGCGCGCGCGTCTGGCGGTGGACGCTTTCTGTTATCGTGTGCGCAAATACATCGGGGCTTATCTGGCGGCGATGAATGGCGCGGATGTGCTGATTTTTGCCGGGGGAATCGGGGAGAACGCAGCGTCGATCCGCGCCGAAATCTGCCAGGGACTGGATGGTCTCGGCATCGCGATCGACAGGGACGAGAACGAACGCGACAGCCACGAGCCGCGCCGGATCGGATCTTCAAAGATTCAGGTGTGGGTAGTGCCGACCGACGAGGAACTGCTTATCGCGCGCGATACCATGCGCTGCATCCTGCATATCCCCCACGAGTAGAGGCAAATGGGTCCGCACCACTCAGGCGGGAACGGGCCCGGCGACCCTTGCAGGCCTTCGCATGAGCAGGTAAATGCCTGCAGCCGCGACTACAAGGGAAATCCATTGTTCCAGCGTGAACGGCCCACCCAGAGGATTGGAAGAATCGTGCTCCCGCAGGAACTCGACCCCGAAGCGAACGCATCCGTACAAAATGGCATAAAGCCCGATGACCTGTCCGTCGCGATGCGAGCGCCGCAACTGCGTCACTAAAACCAGACAGATGATCCCTTCGGCGAACGCCTCGTAAAGCTGCGTCGGATGCAGGGGAATCCCGAGGGGCACGCCCGTCGTGGCATTCGTATCCCGGAAGGTGACGGCCCATGGAAGATGCGTCGGTTTGCCCCAGCAGCAGCCCGCCGCGAAACATCCGAGACGGCCGATCCCATGACCGATCGCCAAACCCGGCGCGAAAATATCGCACGTCGGCAACACGGGCAAACCCTGAGCCCGCATATAGAAAATCGCAAACACCACGGCCAGAATCAGGCCGCCAAAGAAGATCCCGGCGCTCTGGAGAGTGGCGAGCGAAAAGATCTCCGCCGGGTGCGCCCGGTATTCCGGATCCATCACGATCATCAGTATTTTCGCGCCGAGCATACCCATCAATGCGCAGTAGACGCCGAGGTTGACCACCTTCTCGCTGCTCATGCCGCGCTGCCTGGCGAAATGGGACGCCATCCACAGCGCCGTCAGAAAGGCCAGGGCCACCAGCACTCCATAGGTGGGCAGGGAAAAACTTCCGAGCTGGATCAATCTAGGAAACATGGGATTTCTGCGAAGCCGGGCCGTGACGCTGCGAAAAAAACATGCTCAGGATCAACAACGAGGCGCCTATGCAAATAGACGTATCAGCCACATTAAAGGTATACCAATGGTACGTGCCGGCGTAGAAATCGAGAAAATCGGTTACGCTGCCGGCGCTGACACGGTCAAAGACGTTTCCCATCGCGCCGCCGAAGATCAGAGCGAGACCCGCCGCCGATGGCGTATCGAGACGGTCAATTCGCCACAGCATTGCCGCGAGCAGCGACACCGCGATCACCGAGAGCACGATCAGCACCGGCGTGCGGGAACGCGAGGTCATATCGGCAAACATTCCGAAGGCCACGCCTGGATTCTGCGACCGCACAAGATTGAAAAAACCGGGTATCACGATTTTCGTATCATACACGCCGAAATGCTGATCGATCATCCACTTGGACCAGCGGTCGAGCGCAAAAACGCCCAGGGCGAGGAGAAACGCAAATATCCGGCGGCGAGCGTCAGGCATTTCCCGTAATCTCCCGGATGGCGCCGGCACAGGCCGCGCAGACAGTCGGCAGTCCCCCGTCCGAGCCCACGTCTTCGGTGTATTTCCAGCAGCGCTCACATTTGGTCCCGGTGGCGCGATGGATTCTGGCTTCGACCCCGGCGGCGGCGTGATTGTGCAAATCGACCTGCGACACAATAAACAGTCCCGGCAGTTCGCGCGCGTATTCGCTGAGGAGCGGGTAAAGGTCGCCATCCGCGGAAAGTTCCACGCGAGCTTCGAGCGGCGCACCAATGAATTTATACTGCCGCGCGGTTTCGAGACTCTTCAGCACGCTGTCACGGACGCCGATAAGGCGAGTCCAGTTCTCGACGCGTTTTCGATGCTCCGCCCCAATGCCTTCTGTCAGTTCGGCGGATTCAGGGAAATACGCGATATGGACGCTGCCCGGCTGATTCAGATGCTGCCAGACCTCTTCCATGGTGAAGCTGAGGATCGGGGCGAATAAACGAACCAGGGCGAACGCCAGCCGGTACAACGCCGTCTGCGCGCTACGGCGGGCAAGCGATTTCGTCGCCGAGGTATAAAGCCGGTCTTTGAGAACGTCGAAGTAAATGGAACTCAGCTCGACGGTGGCGAAATCGTAAACACCACGATAAACCTTGTGGAACGCAAACTCGTCGTACCATATGCGCGACCGAGCCACCACTTCCTCGGCGCGCACGAGAATCCACTGGTCGATTTCGAGCAATTGATCGCCAGGGACCGCATCGGTCGCGGGATTGAAGTCGTGCAGGTTACCCAAAGCGTAACGGAACGTATTGCGCAGCTTGCGATAGGCTTCCGAGAGCCGGGTGAGTATGGTCGGCGAGATGCGGACGTCCTCGGTGAACGCGACTGAAGCGGTCCAGAGGCGGATCAACTCCGCGCCGTAATCCTTGATGATTTCTTCCGGCGCGGTGCCATTGCCGAGCGATTTCGATAGAGGGCGGCCGTCGCCATCGAGCGTCCAGCCGTGCGTAGCGCAGCCGCGAAACGGCGAGGCATCGCGCAATCCGACGCCGATCAGGAGCGAACTCTGGAACCAGCCGCGATACTGGTCGCCGCCCTCCATGTAAAGCTCGGCGGGCCAGCGCAGCCCGTTTTCTTCGCGCAGCACGGCCAGGTGGCTCGATCCGGAATCGAACCAGACATCGAGAATGTCGTTTTCTTTCGAGAATTCCGTGGCGCCGCATTTCCGGCAGGCAGTACCGGGGGGAATGAGTTCGGCGGCCGTGCGCTCGAACCAGACGTCGGCGGAGTGCTGTTCGAAAAGGTCGACGACGCTATCTAGAATCTTGTGATCTGTGAGCGGCTCCCGGCAGGCCGAGCAATAGAAAACGACGATCGGCACGCCCCAGACGCGCTGGCGCGAAATGCACCAGTCCGGCCGGCTCGCGACCATATTCGAGATTCGCTCTTCGCCCCAGTCGGGAATCCACTTTACGCCCTTGATGGCATCGAGCGCGCGCTGGCGAAGGCCGTTGTTATCCATGCCGATGAACCACTGTTCGGTGGCGCGGAAGATGGTCGCGTTATGGCAGCGCCAGCAATGCGGGTAGGAATGATCGATGTGCTCGATGGCGAGGAGGGCGCCGTGTTCCTTCAGGATTTCCTCGACGAGGGGATTGCCTTCCCAGATTGTCTTTCCCAGCAGCCGGGGAGGGATATGTCCCTCGAATCCCCGGGGATCGAAGAATCGCCCGGCGGGATCCACGGGGCAGTAGACCGGCAGCCCGTATTGGGTTCCGACAACGTAATCTTCCTGACCATGTCCGGGCGCCGTATGAACCGCCCCCGTTCCCTGCTCCAGGGTGACGTGATCTGCAACCATGCCAAGCGAAAGCCGGTCGATGAAAGGGTGGCGAAAAACCGCGCGGTCGAGATTGTGCCCGGCGAAGCGCGCCAGGATTTCGGGTTCGCTCCAGCCGCACTTTCTGGCGGTCGTTTCCAGCAACTCCGAAGCGACGATGTAGATTTCGCTGCCGACGTTAACCGCAACGTATTCGAACTTGGGATGGAAGGCGATTCCCAGGTTGGCCGGCAGGGTCCAGGGGGTGGTGGTCCAGATCAGACCGTAGACCTTACGCCCCGCCAGCGCGGGATCGATCGCGGCCGGGTCGGAATCCAGAGCAAAACGAACCCAAACCGACGGACTTTTGTGGTTCTCATACTCAACTTCAGCTTCCGCGAGGGCCGTCCGATCATGGATGCACCAGTTAACCGGCTTCAGCCCCTTGTAGACATACCCCTTGTCGAGAAAATCCACGAAAGCCCGTGCAATCACCGCCTGATAAGACGGCTTCATGGTGAGGTATGGATCATCCCAGCGGCCGAGAATGCCGAGGCGTTTGAAATCCTCCCGCTGAAGGTTGACCCATTTCTCGGCGTATTTCCGGCAGGCGCGGCGGACCTGCACAGCCGTCATCAGCGCTTTTTTTGCGCCCAGCTCCTGATCGACTTTATGCTCGATCGGCAGGCCATGGCAGTCCCAGCCCGGAACGTATGGCGAGTTGTAACCGGCCATGGTTCTGGATTTTACGATAAAATCCTTAACAATTTTATTGAACGCTGTGCCGAGATGGATCCGGCCATTGGCATAGGGCGGGCCGTCGTGCAGAATGTAGGTCGCTTTCCCCGCGCGAGACTGGCGAATCTGCCCATAAAGGTCCTCCTTTGCCCAGCGCGCGAGCATCTTTGGCTCTGCCTGAGGCAGGTTCGCCTTCATGGAGAAATTTGTGCGAGGCAGATTGACGGTCTGCTTCACGTCCACATTCACAGGATTCATTTCGGGGATACTTTTATTATAACGGCGCTGCGGCGTCAGATTGCGATTGCGCCATGCCCCCCTGCATTTCAGGGGTCGCGCCGAAGGGTCGCGTCCGCGCCGTCCGCCCGAAAGTGGGTTCCTGTTGTCGACTGGCGGCGCGGAACAGCGCCCGTTCAAGGATGTTTCGGGGGAGGACTGTGGACGTCCGGCGCCGCAGTCGTGGACGGTTGTGCGCGCGCTGGAAGGCTCCCATTCGCCGTCTGAGGAGCCGCAGTCGTTGGCGGAGGCGGCGGGGGCGTCTGGTATTGAATGATCAAGGTCACCCGCCGATTGCTGCCATTCGCCGGATGAGCCGGATCCCGCGGACTCTGATCGGCGAACCCGCGCACCTGCGTGACCTGATCCTCACGAATGCCGTTTTCCTGCATCCATCGTCTGGCCGCGTTGGCCCGGTCGGACGACAGTTCCCAATTGGAATATCCGGCCCTTCCAGCAAACGGCTTGGAATCCGTATGCCCCTCCATGGTGACCCGATTCGGCAGTTTCCCGATCTCTTCGGCCAGGAGCTTGAGCAAATCCTTGCCGAAATCCGTCGGCAGCGGGCTGCCGGATTCGAAGAATGTATCTTTGTCGCCTTCCACCAGTTCGACCCGAAGGCCCTCGCCCGTGACGGTAAGAATTACATGTTCCTTGATCTTTTGCAGCGCGGCAGCGCTCTTGATGGCCTGCTCGAGCTTGTCCTTGATCTTGTTCATGTCGTCTTTCCTGACCGACAGACTTTCGCTACCGGCCCCTTTGAGGCCGTTGCCGACGTCTTTCGCCTTCCCCTGCGGATCGGAAAAGTATCCACCAACCGCTTTCTGCACCTGCTCGCTGCTGCTCAGAAGCCAAAGAACGATAAACAATGCCATCATCGCGGTCACGAAATCGGCATAAGCCACCTTCCATGCGCCGCCATGATGTCCGCCGCCGTGCTTCTTGTTGCGACGGACGATAATGATCGGTTTGGCGCCCTGAGCCAGCATTACGCCGCCTTCGCGTCCTTACCGGCCGCGGCCGCGCCACCTTTGCCCTTGCAGGTGGCTTCCATTTCCTTGAACGTCGGCCGCAACTCATGCGGTATGGTCCGGCGCGCGAACTCGACCGCAATCATAGGGGCCATGCCTTTGGCGAAAGCCATCAAACCGGCGCGAAGCATTTGATAGTATTCCGATTCGGCGTCGACTGCCTTCTCCAGATTCGCGGCCAGCGGGCCCACAACCCCGTAGGAAAGCAATATTCCGAGGAAGGTTCCGACAAGCGCCGCAGCGACCTTGTGGCCAATCTCTTCGGGCGGACCTCCGAGAGCACCCATGGTAATGACAATTCCAAGCACCGCCGCTACGATGCCGAGGCCCGGCAACGCATCCGCGACAGTCGTGAGCGACCGTACAGGCGCCGAGATCCCGTGATGGTGAATCTCGATATCGGCTTCGATGAGAGCGTCCAGATCATGCGGAGCCACCACACCCGCTACGGCTGTACGTAAGGTATCGCAAACGAAATGCAGAATATGGTGATCCTTGCTCATGTTCGGATACGTGGAGAGCAGAACGCTTTTCTCCGGGTTTTCGATATCCTCTTCGAGCTTCGCCATGCCGCTCTTCCGCGCGAACTGGAAGATATCGCTGAGCATCTTCAGACTTTCCAGGTAAAACGCTGAAGTAAAGCGGCTGGTTCCGAGGACTCCGACGAGACTCTTGAAAGTGCGGATTATCAGGGGCAAAGGGTTTGCCACCAGCAGAGTTCCGAGAGCCGATCCGCCAATGATCAGCAG
>CAWBIS010000291.1:0-13545 GCA_963788485.1 Terriglobia bacterium | reverse complement strand
CTTCACTGCCCGTATTGCTGCTTATTTCGGCCATCGGCGGCAATGTGCGCATACTGCAGTTTCTGAACGATCGCGTTTTTGAGACCACGGCCGTGGCCCCCGAGTTCTACGATTTCAACCAGTCGCTGCCGGTCCATCGGCTGATCTTCAACGCCATCGGTGACGCCGATCTCGATCCAAAGGCTCTCGCGGCCGCACAATCTCTTGTCTCCCTCAGCCGCGCACCCGTATTAAACGCGCCCGCCGCGGTGAAGATCACCGGCCGAGCCGATAATGCGCGGCGGCTATCCACATTGGCGGGGGTGATCGCGCCCGCAACGGTGACGCTCACACGCGAAACGCTGGGCGCGCCGGGAGCCGAGGCCGTTCTCGCGCGCTACGGCCTCGAATTCCCGCTGCTGCTCCGCACTCCCGGCTTCCACACCGGCCGCCATTTCGTGAAGGTCGACTGCGCCTCCGCCATGTCCGAGGCCATCGCGGGGCTGCCGGGCGCCGAACTGACGGCCATTCAATATCTCGATTCCCGCGGAGCCGACGGCAAGGTTCGCAAATATCGGGTCATGATGATCGATGGCGGTCTCTACCCGCTGCACGTCGCCATTTCGAGTCATTGGAAAATCCACTATTTCACGGCCGAGATGGCCGATTGCGCCGAACATCGGGCCGAAGACGCCGAGTTTCTCGAGAACATGCCGGCGGTTCTCGGATCGCGTGCAATGGCGGCCCTCGAAGGGATTCAAAGCGCCCTCGCACTCGATTACGCAGGCATCGATTTCGGGCTGAGCCCGCGTGGCGACGTGTTGCTGTTCGAAGCCAACGCGGCGATGGTGGTCAACCCGCCCGAGCCGGGCGAGCGGTGGGATTACCGGCGTCTGGCGGTGGAACGGATCTTTGCCGCCGTGCGCCGGATGCTGTTCAGGAAATGTCCGGTGGATACCGGCTAAATCATTGCAATCCAGACTCGCGACCCTCCAGGGTATACTGTTTGCATAGCTGACCGTTCCTGGTGCGTACCTGACCGCAATCATTCACAAGGCTGCGCGGTTGTCGACTGCTGCAGCCTTGTTTTGTTTTCGGGGTGCGGGGATTCAGGGAATGATCCGGCTTGAATATTTGAAGAGGTTAGTAAATGAGAGAAAAGGGTACAGTGAAGTGGTTTAATGCGGCCAAGGGCTTCGGATTCATCCAGCGCGAATCGGGCGAGGATGTTTTCGTGCATTTTTCGGCCATTCAGTCCAACGGCTACAAGTCGCTGGACGAAGGCGCCCGTGTCGAGTTCGAAGTGACACGCGGGCCTAAAGGCCTGCAGGCCGCCAACGTGGAAACCGTAGCGGGTTAGGGGCGGCGAAGCGGACCGGCAGGTGCGTCGAACGGATGCGCCGCCGGTCCCCGCCCGCATTCGACCCGCGTTCGAGAGGTGGAATGAGTAAGGAAGACAGCATCGAAGTAACTGGAACCGTCCTTGAAAAGTTTCCCAGCGGATTGTTCAGCGTTCAGCTCGAACATGAAAAGGTCGTGCTGGCGCACCTGGCAGGCCGGCTGCGGCGGAATCGAATCCGCGTGCTGGCCGGCGACAAAGTCACGCTGGAATTATCCCCTTACGATCTGACCAAAGGCCGGATTACCTTCCGTCACCGCTAAGCGTTGCCCGATCTTCCTGGCGCGAAATAAACTGAGAATTCTCCGCCGCCGGCCACACTGGATAGCAGCGGGACGATAGCAGCGTGACGGCGCAACTGGTCAGGCATAGTGCATGGTGAAAACGCTCTTCGTTTTCGGCACCCGCCCCGAGGCAATCAAACTTTGCCCGGTCGTGCTGCATATGCAATCGCGGCCGGAAGAATTCGACGTTCGGGTCGCGGTAACAGGCCAGCATCGCCAGATGCTCGATCAGGTACTGGAAGTCTTCCGCGTTACGCCGGACTACGATCTCGATTCGATGACTCCGGGCCAGACGCTGGCCGCTTCGTCGGCGCGTATTCTGGCCGCGCTCGAGCCGGTGTATAACGACGCCAGGCCGGATATCGTCTATGTTCAGGGCGACACCACCACCACATTCTGCGGCGCTCTGGCGGCGTTTTACGCACGCATTCCAGTGGGGCACATCGAAGCCGGGCTTCGCACCGGAGATCTCGCGCAGCCCTTTCCGGAAGAAATGAATCGGGTAGTGACCGGCCGGCTGGCGGCGATTCATTTCGCCGCAACCGATGGCGCACGACGCAACCTGCTCCACGAAAATGTCGCCCCGGAAACGATTCATGTCACCGGAAATTCCGGTATTGACGCGTTGCTGCATGTGCGGGACCGGCTGATCGCGGGCGAACTGCGGGGTCGGGCGGATCTGAACTGCTTCGGCAGGAAACCCGGGAAACAACTGATCGTCGTCACCGCCCACCGTCGTGAGAGCTTTGGCGGCGGGTTTGAGAATATCTGCCGGGCGTTGCACACGATCGCCAGGCGCGAAGATGTCGAGATCGTCTACCCTGTCCATCGCAACCCGAATGTGACCGGGCCGGTGCAGCGTTATCTCGCCGGCATACCGAACATTCATCTGATCGAGCCGCTGGATTATGTCCCCTTCGTCGATCTCATGCAGCGTGCCTGTCTGCTGCTGACCGATTCGGGGGGCATCCAGGAAGAAGGCCCGTCGTTGGGTAAGCCGGTCATCGTGATGCGCGAAAAAACGGAGCGGCCCGAGGCGGTGGACGCCGGGACGGTCCGAATGGCTGGTACGGACGAGGCGCGCATTGTTACGGAGGTGGGGCGTCTGCTCGACGGACCCGGCGCCCGCGAGGCAATGTCGCGCGTGCATAATCCTTACGGCGACGGGCACGCCAGCGAGCGCATCGCGGCGGCTACGCTTTTGTTTTCCGGGGGAAACGGGCGCCGGTCACGCGCCGGCCAAACTTAATTTCCATTGGCAATGAACTGCTTCGCATTGGAAATGTTACACATAGCTCATCTTCCGACTGCCGGCGCCGGTTTAAAAACCGTGCATTCAGGCATTTCGCTCGTATAATCAGGGCAGAATGACAGATCGTCCGAAGAATTCAAACTCTGTGAATGTGAAGTCGCGCAAACCGGCCGCCGAACCGGCCGAGGATCTGACTTCGATTCTGTCGTCGAAGGTGGTGGGGCAGCCGAACGTTATTAACGTGATCGTGCCCTACATTGAGATGTTTCAGGCGGGTCTGGCGCCGGAGAACCGGCCGGTTGGCGTATTCCTCCTGCTCGGCCCCACAGGCACCGGCAAAACGCGCACGGTGGAGGCGCTCGCCGAAGCGCTGCATGGCAGCTCGCGGAACGTTCTGAAGATCGATTGCGGCGAATTTCAGATGGAACACGAGGTGGCCAAGCTGATTGGCGCGCCGCCCGGATATCTCGGGCATCGCGAAACGCAGCCGATGCTCTCGCAACAGAAGCTGACGAGCGTCACCAGCGATCACTGCGGTCTGGCCCTGGTTCTCTTCGACGAAATCGAGAAAGCCGCGCCGTCGCTGACGCGGCTTCTGCTGGGAGTTCTGGACCGCGGGATTCTTCGCCTCGGCGATAACTCTGTCGTCAATTTCGAAAAGAGTCTGGTTTTTCTGACGAGCAACCTGGGTGCGAAGGAAATGATGCGGGAAATTAATCCCGATTTCGGATTTCAATCTGCGACCGGCAGCGGCACGCGCGAGGATCTCGGCAACAAGCTGCAGGGCATTGCGCTGGTCTCGGTACGGAAGAAGTTTTCACCCGAGTTCATTAACCGTATCGATCACATAATCACCTACCGGCCGCTGGACGCGGAATCCTTCGCGGCCATTGCCGATCTCGAGATCGACAATCTGCAGAAACACGTGAATACGCGTCTGGGCACACGCTGCTTCAATATCGAAGTGCCTTTCCCCACGCGGCAGTGGCTGATCGAAAAAGGAACCAGCCCGGAATACGGCGCCCGGGAGTTGAAGCGCACAATCCACAAACATCTCACCCAGCCTCTGGCGACGCTGGTGGCGAAAAATCAGATCGAGCCCGGCGCGAATGTGCGCGTGGAGCTGAATTCGGATCGCGAAGGGCTGACGCTGCGCGCGACGTCGGTGGGAGAAGAGGCCGCGCCGTCGCATCCGACCGTTTTGCTGGTCGACGATAACCGCGATCTGCTCCAGTTTCTGGAGCGCCTGATGGCGGAGTCGGGCTGGGAGTTGATGGCGGCGGAAAGCGCGAGCGAAGCGCGCAGGATGGTGGCAAAGAGAAAGCCCAATGCCGCTTTGCTGGATTACATGCTGCCCGACGGAAATGGAGTTGAACTGGCGCAGCAGCTTAAGCAGGTGGTGCCGGGGCTGCAGGTCATCATGATGACCGGCTCGATGCTCCCGCCCGAAGAGGAAGCGATCTGCGAGGAGCACGATTTTCCGGTGCTGCGCAAACCTTTCCTCGCCACTGACGTGATGAATCAGATTCGGGGACGGCTGGCGGGCCGCGCCTCCGGCGGAAAATAGCGCAAACGATTCCCGATTTGACGATTCGACGACCCCCACGATAGTATGGTTGTGCGGGGTGGAGCAGTCTGGTAGCTCGTTGGGCTCATAACCCAAAGGTCGAAGGTTCAAATCCTTCCCCCGCAACCAATTTTTTCAATTGGTCACTGGCCTCCGGCGCAAATCCGAACACCACTTCGGACCACATTACCGGCAAGTTCATGGCTTGTCTCGAGGGCTGTCGCTGCGACGATGAAGCAAACCCAAACCCCTGAGCGGTCAGGGTATCTACGTCAACATCTTTGGTCACGCCTGGCCAGAAAAGGGTCTTCAAGCGCCCTTCGCCACGGGTCGATGGGCCGAGTCCGAGGTCTGCATGCGTTTATCGAGAGTACCAGAACAAACAGGGATGAAGGCAGCCTGCTGGAACGTGCCTGCCGAGCTGTCGAAGCAATGCCGATGAATCTGCACCGTTGGCTCGATCGGGGCTGATGGGGTTCGCCCGTAGATAGTAGCTGTAGTCCGTCTCCCGTCGGTCCTTTGCACCTGGCGCCAGCAATGCACTCCGCTACTGCTTCAAGGCGCTGCCGGCGCGGGCCGCAGACCGATTTGAACCAGCGCCTGCTTGCCGGCCGATGACGATTTCCGCATCATATTGGCGGATGGAATACCGGTTCGCGCAAACGATTTTTCGCAGTCCGCCGTGGAGGGCCCGTACATGCTTCCCTCCATATAAGCCAGGCCCGGGCACCGGGAACAGGTTCCGATATGTCCACAGGCGGAACAAGTGGTGAGGTCGCGCGCACGGATGGCGCGAACTTCATGGAAGCGAGCGGAATTGTTCCAGATATCGATGAAGCTCGAATCCCGCACGTTACCGCAGACAATTGGAAACTGTACGCAGGGCCAGACCTCACCGTGAGGCGAGATATAGCAGGATGTGTGTCCGGCACTGCAGGGTGTGCCGTCGAGAATATCGTCGTCGACCGGCGGCGGAGGAGCACAGATATCCTGCTGGCCGGTCAACAGCGGATTATGAAAAAGCGAAGCAAGCTCGTCGCGACCAATGTTGAGATCTCGCAGCGATCCGAAATCGTTGAGGTGCGGGGTAATGGTGGGATCGAGCGTGAATTCGACGCCGAGATCCGCGGCCAGCTGCCGCACGCCTTCGAAATCGCCCGCATTTTGACGCATCAGCACACAGGCGATCACCACTCTCACGCCATGCGCGCGCAGCCGGGCCATGGCGCGCAAAGAACGTTCGAGCGAGCCCCGGACTTTGGTAATGGCGTCGTGAACCTCGGCCCGGTGCGAGTAGATACTCACCTGGACCTGGTGGACGCCGAGGCGCGAAATCCACGCGGCCTCCGCGGATCCGATCAGCAGCGCATTCGTCTTCAGCTTGATGTCGAACGATCGCGCGCGGGCGTGGGCGACGATCTCCTCCAGATCCTTGCGCAGAAAGATCTCACCGCCGCTGAAGGTGACGAAGAAGACACCGGCATCGGCAAGCATATCGAGCACGCGTCGAAGCTCCGCCAGCGTCAGTTCGGCGGCATCCTCATGGTCGAGATAACAATGAATACAGCGTTCATTGCAACGCCACGTGAGGTCGATGTGCACGCCGAGAGGAATGCCCTCGTCGAGAGCCTTCCGGCTCAGATGTTCGATCAGACTATTCATTTGCCGGCTCCGAATCGAGCACCAGGATGGAGGCAGACGCGAGCGCGTGGGACAGTTCTTCGGCGTCGCGCAGCGCGGTTTCCGGATCCACCTCGAACCGCGGGCAGATTTCGCGCTCGACAATCTGGCGCAGGGTCGTCCGGCCATCCGCCGCCTGCCAGATCGCGGTGGCCGTTTCGTTGAGGTTGAACAGACTGGAATCGGCCGGGTTCATGATAATGGCTTCGCCTTTCAGAACCCTAAAAGCGAGATTGGCGGCTTTTTTCGGATAACATCCGCTCATCGGATCAACTCCCAGACGCGATCGCCGGGCGCGAACTCCAGGCGGAAGGTTTCGACGGACGCCACGAATTCGCAGGCGGAATCGAACACCTGTCCCACCATCACCGGATCGTTGGCAAAGAAGAGCACGTTGGTCAACAGCAGGCGCAACGCTTCCGGCTGCGCGATCGGCACGAGACGGTTTTCCGCCGCCTGCCGCAGAAAGCACAACGCCTTGACTGGAGCCATTCGGTTCTCGCCCGGCGTCCCCAGTTCTCCCGTGAAAGGAGTGCCCCACGCGGCAAAGGCGTTGCCGGATTTACGTACGTACGAAACCTCATCGGAAAGCAGGCAGGCGTCGGCGGGCACGTAGCGCGAAAGAGTTGTTTTTCCCGCGCCCGAACGGCCGGCGAACAGGAACGCGTGCCCATTGCGCACGGCGCTGGCGGAATGAAGCAGAAACCCGCACTCCTGCGCCAGTGTCAGGCTGTGGATGATGCGGATGACCGAATCGATGCTGTAGCGATTGACACCCTGACGCACAACGCCCCGGCGGTGAACCGGGTCGTAGCGGGCCTCGAAGTCGCCGCGTGTAATGTTCCAGCAGCGCATTTTTTTCTGGACACGAACGTCCTCGTCGCTATCGAACACCTCGGGATCGTCCACCAGATTGACATCGAGTTGAATGTTCGCCCGCGACTCGGGACTGACAAAGCCGGCGTAGTGGCTATGCAACACCGCGAGGAAAGACGCGTCCGTCGATGCAACTTCGATCCCGGTGCCACCAATCACGATGTTCACGCTCGCCGGAACGCTTGCCGCTGTCACGCGATCCTCGCGAGGCGCCGCCGGAGCCAGTGCAGCGGCCGTGGTCGTTCGACATGGGCCAGAACTCCGAGTATCTGTCCCGAGTTCAGCGGTGGGTCGCAATGCCGGTGGCTGTCTCCGCGCGTGATCCACGAAGCGTTGGAGCCCCTGCCCTGAATTTCAACCAGGCGGTGCAACCGGACGCCATTAACAGTGCGGGCAAGAATCACGTCGCCTGGGATTACCTCGTGGGATGTCGCGCGGCGAATCAGAACATAACTGCCAGGCTGGATTCCGGGACGCATGCTGGTTCCGGTAACTCGCAGCCAAAGCCGCCCGGCCCGAGCGAGACATTCGAGGGCGAGTTGCAAAGTTGTTTCCGGCTCCCCGAGGGTCTGCACCTAAATCGAGTATAGATGGGCGAACTGGAGATGCGGCGATAATATCGAGTGATTTGTGTACCACCTTACTGATCGCGTGTATTCGCAATTCTCTCGGCGTCGGGTCTGACCGTGAAGTAGTGCAGACGGCAGGCAATGTCGGCGACTGGTCTGACGTCCTCGATACGGCCGAATCTCACGGGTTGCTGCCGCTGGTTGCCGCGTGCTTCGATTCGTGCGGCGCCGCGGCGCCTGATCGAGTCCTGAACGCTCTCGAGGATGCATGGAGGCGGAATGCGAAACGCGTGCTCCTGATGTCGGAGGAACTGAACCGAATTTATCGGACGCTGGAGACCGCGGGCGTTCCAGTGCTGGCGGTAAAGGGTCCCGTCAGCGCCAGCACCCTTTACGACGATCCGGCATGCCGGATCTTCAACGACCTGGATTTGTGGGCGCCGTTTGCCAGTGTGCCTCAGGTCCGCCGGATTCTATCCCGCTGCGGTTATGAGCCCTCCGGTTCCCCTAAAATGACAGTAGCGCGGGAAGCGGCGATCGCACGATTTACCGAAATCAGTCTGGAAAATTCCGACAACGGTGTACACGTGGATCTGCATTGGGAACTCACACCCAAAGACTGGTATGTCTCGCTTCCACCGGATTTTTGCGAAAGAACTCGTATGGTGCAAGTGGGCAACTGCTCGATCCGCACTTTGGGCGAAGAAGAAACGCTTATTCACCTGTGCGTTCATGGAGCGAAACACGGATGGTCGAGCCTCAACTGGCTGGTGGATTTGTGCAGTTTGATACTGCGCTCGCCCGGAATCGCCGGGCGCGCCCTTCGCTTGCTGCCTTCGGATTCCAGCGCGGCGGTGATGGTGCGGTTCGGCCTTGCGTCAGCGGCGGTCATTTGTCCCGGGATTTCGCGGGTGGAAGAGCTACCGGAGATCCCGGCAGCTATGCGGAAGCTGGCCCATAAAGTAGTTTGGCAAGGACTTTCCGGAGCGGCACGGGATGAGACCATCTTGAGCCGGCTGCGGTTTCAGTTGAGTCTGGGCGGAAACGGCCTTGCCCTGTTGTGGTTCGTAGCTCGCCGGCTTCTTACCCCCAATCAGGACGACTGGGGCACGCTGCCGATTCGGCGCCGCGGATGGCTCTTCCTGCTGGTGCCGTGGCGCTTGCTGAGGCTTACCTGGCGAGTGGTTTCGGCACCGGGAAAAGTGTACTGAAACTCCTGGTTCCAGGCTCTGAACGAAACGGCGTTTTTATATACTGTGTGATGTGTCTCATCGGGTCCGCGTCTCAGGACTGGTAGGAATGACTTTGATCGCGGGCTGCGCCGCGGGACAGGAAGTTCCGGGGCGGATCGGGCTGCCTTACGACTGGTCTCATCACCATGTGGTCTTCTCCCAGTCAGATTCATCCGAGCGGCTCGAGCAGATGCAGTCTGATCCACGGTATTGGCAACAAATTTACCGGAATCTGTACCAGCAGCACTCGGAAACGAGGCCCCGGCGGTCCGCCGCCGCGTCGCCGGATAATGTTGACTGGTCTGAGTCGCTTTCAACTTCCCCGCTGGATGTGAGCCCCCGGTCCTATCCCGCCAAGTATTCGTTCGATGTGGCGGACCCAACGCCGGATTGCGCGAACGATTATGTAGTCTTGACCCTGCGCGGCGTTGACAACAATAGAGCAAACATCGTCGCGTTCAATAATCTCTACGTGAACGCAACGGGTACCGGCACTTGCGCCGGCACCGTCCCCACCCCCATCTTCACCTACAACGTTTCGCAGAATCAGGGCAGTATAGACTCTGCGCCGGCACTGTCGCTCGACGGCACCCAGATAGCGTTCATTGAGGACGCCGGCTCTGCCCAGTTTCACGTGCTGAAATGGACATCCGGCAATGTGGCGGCGACTTTCGGTCAAGCCTGGAACTCATCCGCTTTGCCCGATTGCTCGCTTAACGGGGCCGTCGCCCCTTGCGAATACAACACGGTCTATTCAATCCGTGCCGCGACCCACTCTTCTGCGTACGTCGACTATGCGTCGGACACCGCCTACGTCTCCGACGACGGCGGGGCGATCACCGCGATCAGCCCGGTTTTCGGCGGCGGCACACCCGAAGTCGTTTATTCCGTGAAAGTTTCTCCGGGGAGCATCATGGCGCCGCCGATCTACGACTCGGTTTCAGGGAATGTGTTTGCAGCGACCGACGACGGCGTCCTGTATTACCTGCGTACGAGCGCGACTTCGAGCGGAAGTTGCGCCTCGGGTGTACCGCCCTGCGTTGGCTCACCCTCTCTGAGAGTGGGGAACGGCGATTCGATTGTGGATGCGCCTCTTGTCGACTCCACGAACGGAACCGTGTTCATGTTCTCGAGTACCAGTCCCGGCAGCTTAATTCCCGCCGTCATTCAGACAACGACGACGTTGAGTACTTCGCGTGTTGCGGATGTGGGTTCCACGGCCACCCTCACGCCGCTCGACACCGGAATCTTCAACAACGCGTATTACAACAATCCGGGCAGCGGTCTGCTCTATGTGTGTGGCAGAGGCGCCGGAAACGTCCAGGAACTCTACGGGATCTCGTTTACCGGAACTCAGATGAATACTGGCACGCCCGCTTTCGGACCTCTCGCGTTGTCTACGGAAGCCGGCGAATGCTCACCGATGACGGAGGTCTATAACCAGTCGACGAGCCGGGACTACATATTTGTGGGCATCGAAAACGGATGTTCGGATCTCATCTCCGGGGGCTGTCTTGAGGAATTCGATGTGACCAACGGTTTTCCCACAGCCGCTGCCGCTGCGGTGGCGGAATCGGGTGGAACGACAGGAATTGTAATCGACAACGTCAGTAACGGAAGCAGCGGCAACGCCAGCCAAACCAATCTCTACTTCGGAACTTTGGGCGCGCAATCGTGTTCCGAGTATACGGGCGGAACGACGAGCGCCGGCAACTGCCTGGTAAAATTGACGCAGACGGGACTCCAATAAGATGAATGACCCTGGGAAATCTCGCGACGAATCCAACGCATCGACCGCCGTTCCCGAAACCGGAAAGAAGCCGTACATCAAACCCGCCTTTGCGCGGGAGCGGGCGTTTGAAACGATGGCCCTCTCCTGCGGCAAAATCAACACCACTCAGGCGCAGTGTAAACTGAATCGGAAAAATTCGTAACGACCGGAAAACCGGACTCCCGTTTGGCTCAGGGACCGCTTGCGCTTACCGGCGGCGGATTGTAATTACATGCCGCTGATGAAGAAGAAGTGCAGTTGTTGGGAGTGCCTGAATCGCCGATCAGAGCCAGGATTATCGACGTCGTCAAGCCCCCGGCCGCGGCCCCGATAGCTGCCCTGCTCCCGGCTGCGGACGGCGCGGTTGCAGTTCCTCCGGCGACCGGATTGGCAGGACCGGTCATCCCCGCGGCCAGCTGATCGTTGCATGCGCTGACTCGCAGTTCCGTGAGCGATCCGCTCGTGACGTTGCTTACTACCGAGCCGTTTTTCTCCAGCGTGAGAGATCCTTTGGCGGGAGCCGAAGGTTGAAACACCCGATTGGCTACGCAAATCATGACGCTGCGGTTATCCGTATCGACAGCCAGCCCCCCTTCGCGCAGGAATATCCACGTTTGGCGGGTTGGAAGCGTTCGGATGCGAACGCTGGTATCCGGCATCAGCGTCAATCGATTCCGATCCGGCGTCAAGATCAGGCCCGGGGCGGATGTTGTCCGGATCACGTCACGGTCGACGAGAGGCCATGATGGCGCAGGCGCCATGGAAGTACCGTCGATTTCAATCGGCGCCGTACTCGAGATCTCTCCGACGATATCGGGTTTCTGCTGGGCCGAAGCCGCCAGCGTCAGGAGGCAGACGGCAGTTGCGCCTCGATAGAGCTGCATGATCTGACTATAGAACACATTTGAGCGCAGTCAAACGGCACTAATACTCGGGGGCATTTATGCCGATAAGACCTGCGTATGAAGTTCAATGGCTGCGTTATACTGGTGGCCCTTTTTGGTAGTATTGCCCTGGGCGCGGACGCCGTTTCCGTGCCCGGTGTTTCCCTCTCCGGCGTTTCCATTCCCCGCCGTTCCCCGATGCTTACGCTCGCCGAACTGGATGGTGGAATCGACCGGCAGATCGCCGTTCTCGGGAATATTGTCATGCACGAAGAAATATCCCGATATGAGAGTGTTCACGGCAGGGAGCACAAGATCGACGAGTTTGACGCCTCCGTGGAAATGGCGGACGGCGCCGACAACTTCGAATGGGTAAAGCATAACGGCCATCCGTATCCGCGTGTTGCACAAATCCCCGGCGCATTCTCGTTTGGGGAATTCTCGACGCTGCTGCGCATCAGCCGCGAAGCGATGGATGGCGCGTCCCTGACCGCGCTTCCGGCGTCCACGACGGAACCGGCCGCTCTGGTGGCGGCGTTTCATTACCCGGCCAGCAGCGCACGCTGGTTTGTCGCGGTTGGCCCCCACACTTACTGGCTCGACTTTGAGGGAGAAATCCGGATGTCGGCCGCCACTGGAGATGTGTTGGAGATCTCCTGGACCTCCGCCTCGCCCCGGGGAGACGCGGAGATCCGCCAGATTCAGCGGACCGTGCGTTTCGCGCCCACAGAAGTGGCCGGGGAAATCTGCATACTGCCGGAATATGCGGAGTATCGGGTTGTTCATGCGGGAAATCGAATCGAATGGAATACGGCTCGATTCAAGGATCCGGCGCGCTACGGATCCCTGGTCGCCGTCGAATATCAGCCGTAGTGAGTTCCGCCACCGGCTGCTAGCGCACAGGTTCCACCCGAATATCGTCAATCCAGGCGGTTCCCCGCGGGTGGTTGTCGAAACGCCATGAAGGTTTCCGCACGACCTGAATTTCGATCAACCTCGCATGGCCGGCAACGAAAAAGTCCTGAGAGATCGACGTCCATTCCCTGGTACCAGACACGCCTGGAGTGAATTCATTCAGCTCCGATCCATGTGCGGGATCCAGAACGCGCAATCCGATCCCCTGATCCGTCGTCAATCCGCTGGTGCGAATCCATCCCTCCAGGCGGAATTTTCCGGGCTGGATCCATGTGCGTTGAAATACATGATGGAAGTCGAGGTTTTCTTCGGAATTCAAATCGAGACGCAAAGAACTCGCACCGCTATGGGCGACCGAGTGGTCTTCGGTCATTCTCACTCCGGGCACAGGCACGAAGTTCCAATCGAACGCCCCGCCTGTCCGATCCTTTTCAAACCCGCCGTTATCGATCCAGTTTGAAATGCGGTACTCTCTGCCGTCAGCGGCGATATACCGGGCCCAGACCGCGGCCGCTTCGGCAGGAGCGTTGTCGCGTAGAAGCAAATCGGCCCACTCGCGAGCCTGCTGAGAGGCCGCGTATCCGCGGGACTCCAACCACTGCCACGACCTGAGGATGTCCTGCCGACTACCGTTGGACGCGAGGAAATCGAAAAAAGATCTTGCCGCGCGATCATTTTTACCGATACCGAAGTCGAGCATTCCCCCAACATCGCCGGCGGTGCGAATCCACGAGCGGAAGATCATTTGATCGAAATCAGGCGTCTGGCGGAGGATATTCGACTCGAGGGACAGTGCCTGATCCACTGAACCGACACGAAACAGGAAGTTTGCGGCCCGCAGCGCGATCTGAGGGGAGTTGGGGGCGAGATCGACGGCGCGGCGAAAACAATCGCGGGCTTCGTCCGTTCTTCCGGCGTCCACGAGGGCGTCCCCGAGGTCCGACCAGCGGTAAGGAAACGCGGGGTCGACTTCGAGCGCCCGCTCAAACGTCTTCGTTGCGCCTTCGATGTCCCCGGTCCAAAGCCTCTGCCAGGCGTTATTGCCATATGACTGCGGGCTCGGTGGCGACACGGAGCCCCACATTGAATAAGAAAGCGCCATCAATCCGCCAAGCAGTACGGCGCAGTACAAAGGAA
>CAWBIS010000290.1:0-4574 GCA_963788485.1 Terriglobia bacterium | reverse complement strand
ATACGCTGCGGATGCTCGCGACGGCCGCGGCCAGGTTTCGCAAATGCTCCCGATCGATACTGGAAGGCTCAAAACGGAGCTGGGTTAGCGCGGTCGCAATATCCACCAGCCTTCCAACGAGCGCTACAACACCGCTCATTTGTGCCCTGTACTGGGGCGAATAATCTGACTGCCGCAAAGCGCGCCGCAACGTTGACGTTCCGAGCATTCCCAGCCGGATGACCTTTTCTTCAGTAGCCTGATCCATCGGGCGCCCCTCCGAGTAGCTGATCAAAACGTTGCGAACCGTGGCCAAACGGTCGGCGACTGGCATAATGATGTCGTCTCCGGTCCGCATCCGTCTGAATGCCACTTCTATGCCCGAGGCAACAAGGACTGCTATAAGCGCCACCAGGAAGAGGTAGAGCGTATCTTCGACGTTAGCCTCGCATGGCGCCTGCCGGTCCCAAATAGTGACACCGACGGAAATCGTAAGAGCGAACGCGACCGCCGCCCCATAGTTGGTCATTACCGTGACCGCATAGAACGCGACGAAGAGCGAACCTATGTTCCAGAAGAAGTGGAGTATGGGCACGCTGATAACAAGTTGGACGAAAACCAGAATATAAACCACGCCGGCTGCGACAGGAATAAGGATCGCCCCTGCCGAATTCAGAGTGGATCGAAAGCTTTCGCGCGAAATGAGCAGTGCGTTGATCGCGCCTACAAATGCGTAGGGAATGCGAAAGGTGTTGCAGATAATCATGAGGAGGGTCGCTGCGAGGACCATGCGTGCCACCGTAGCGGCTCGACCGGGATACGGAGCTAGTTCGTGCTTGAGGAATTGCCGGAACCACGTCAACGGCCGGAGCACTTCCGGCTGCGGCAGGCCCGGCATTTCGTGCGCGACGGTGCCCACCTCAATGTCCCCGAATCACGACAACTGCTGACTCGCTGACTCGGAACAACTCCGCGGGCGGGTTTTCCACACGCACGCGAACCGGGAAGCGACTAGCCAGGTGTACCCAGTTCAGGGTCCTCTGCACATCAGGAAGGACTGTTCCCAACTTGCCCACCACATCACCATCGGGAGTCACCCCGAAGCCGATGCTGTCCACTACGCCGGTGAAACGGATATCCGGTTTGGACATGACGTAGACTTCAGCCCGCATTCCGGGAGCAATATGCTGGAGTTGGCTTTCACGAAAATTAGCGACCGCCCACCACGTGCGCGCGTCTATCAGTGTGAACACCTGCTGGCCCACGTGCGCATAGGCTCCCTCAGAAATCGTCAGATTAGTAACTCGCGCATCAAACGGCGCATAAACCCGGCAGTTGTTGAGATTGTAGCGGGCGGTCTCTATGGCGGAGGCTCTTGCGCCGCGCTGATTGACCAGTGGCTCAAGCGTAGTTACCGCATTTTGCGCCTGTTCGTGCTGCGCCTTGCTCTGTACCAGCATGGCGCCCGAGCGTTGCTCCTGAGCTAACGAAGACTGCAATCCTGCCTGCGCCAGTCGCAGCTGAGATCTTGCCTGCTTCAGAGCCTGATCTTCCGTAATCTCCGAAGTCCTCGCCCGATCCACCTGATCCACGGTGACAAACTGCTTGACCAGCAAAGGCTCAAGTCGATGCAGGTTATTATTCGCATAGTTCGACTCTGCTTCGGCGCGGCTGACCCCCTGTTCGGCGTTTGCGACGTCCGCACGTGCCTGATCCACCGCCGCCGACGATCGAGTCACGTCGGCTTCCGCACCCTGAATATTTGCCTGGGAAACGGAAACCGCGCTCACCAGCGCCGCGATTCTTCGTTGCTCATCCACGATCTCTCCTTCGAGAGCCGCCTGCTCTGAAACCGCCTTCTCCACGGCGTAACGATAAGGCCGGTCATCGATCTCGTAAAGCAGGTCCCCCTGCTTCACAAGCTGGTTATCATGCACATTCAGGCGCAGGATCGGACCTTCCACCTGAGGCGCAATTCCTATAAAATTTGCGAGTATCTCGGCATCGTCGGTTCGTGGGAGGGAGTTGACCTCGTAAAACACAACGAGCCCGAGCACCAGCGCGCCAATCACGATAGCGGCACTCAACACGGCTCCCGCGACCCTTCGGCTTTTGGTCTCGGCGCTCGATATCATCGTAAGTCTCCTTATCGAAACAATGCGAGCCAAAGCGCGAAAGCGAAGAGCGCCGTCAGGCTCGGCCAGGTTAAAACAGGAAATGCGATCGCAATGCGAATTCGCAGCAGGACCCATCGAGCGGCCGCTGTGAGCACCAGGCTCAAGGCGAGGCAGATAAGCCACGCTGGAAAGAACGACCCCAGCACATCGAAGGAAGGGGCACGCCCGCAACCTGTCAGGAAAAACGCTGCGAGGATCGATTGACACCCCGCTACGCGCCGCCGTTTATCACTATTCATGGCCCCTGCTTCCTCGTGTTGGACTGAATCGAGTCGCCGCAGCGGAACGCCAGATCCGCCAGCGCGGTCAGTACCTGCGTCCGCGCGAGGATGTCAGCGGAGCGGGCTTGCGCGAGAACCTTCTGGGCGGCAGTGACGTCCAGCAGGTTGCGAACACCGTAGTTGTAGGATTGAAGCGCTGCGGCGTAAGACTGGGTGGCGGAGTCCAGCAGCGCGGTGGCCGCCTCGCGCTGTCGAAAGGCAGTGGTCAAATTCGAATAGGCGCTCCAGACTTCGTCCTCAGCGCTATCGCGTGCAGCGCTGACCTGCGACTGGGCCCTGCGGATTTCGGCTTCTGCCTGCATCAGGCGGTTTCGACGTGCGCCTCCGTCAAACGCGGTCCAGCTCAGGCTTAAAGCGAGCCCGCCGGTTAAGTCGGCAGTATGTCCCCAGGGCAGAGTTTGCTGTTCGAAATAGAGCGATTGGGCGCTCGGGTCGGCTTTGAAATCGAGCCTGGGATAGTACGCGGCGCGCGCCTCTTTCCGCTCCGCCTCTGCCGCGCGGACGCCCGCCACCTCCGCCTGCAGGTCTGGTCGCTGGTCGAGAGCGCGATCGATCGCCTGCTCCACGGTCTCGCCGACCGACTCGGGAGTAGGAGCCTCAGTCAGCGGCTGGACGCGAATCATCGTGGCGGCAGAAGCTCCAAGGGCGGTGGCCAGATCGCCGCGGGCGATCTCTTCCGCGCCTAATACCGCCTGCAGATCATATTGCGATCCCGCGGTTGCACTTCGCGCCTCCAGAACGTCGGGCAGAGTTGCCAGACCATCGCGCAGTCGCTCCTCCGCCGCTTGCTGGACCGCAACCGCGTTGGCGAGGCTCGCTCTTGCCGCGGTATCCTGGGCTGAAGCGTTGAGCAGCCGGTAATAAGCCTCCTGAACCTGAAAGATGAGTTTGCGGTGAACGTCGTTGAAACCGAAGTTGGCCGCAAGCAGTCGCGCGCTCTCCGCCGCGATTCGGCCGCGACGGGCCCCGAAGTCTAGGATTGTGTAGTTGAGATCCAAAGTCAGCTGTTCCACCGGAACAGTAAAGCGATAAAACCGGAGCCCGAGGGGAACCTCCTGACGGTCAACTGCCGAGAGCGCCACCGCCGACAACGTCGGATACAGTTCGCTGCGCGCGATTCCGAGGGCTGCCGCCTGTACGCGCGCGCTTTCCCAGGCGACCCGGGTCTCGGGATTGTGGGACTCAGCGAGATCGATCAATTCCGCGAGCGAGTAAGCTTTATTGCGGTCGATCGGAATCGCCGATTGACGCAGGCTTCTTCCAGCATTGACGATCTGCCGTTCGTCGCCGTTGTGCCAAGGACGATCGGGCGATACCGGCGGACTCTGGGCGAAGGCGGGCATGCCGGCCATCAGCATCACAACGGAGATCGCTGCCCGAGCCGAATCTACAGATGTCACCGGATACAGAGGCAATATGTTCCTTCGTTTGACAACTCTCATGAAACAACCCGGCTTGACATCCATCTGCTGAACCAATTCGCTGGCATTCATCTGGCGGCGTCTGCCTGTTGTCAAAGCAAATCACGCTCCACTCACAATCCCCGGGATAACTGGCCAATGAAAAGCACAGGGAGCATAAAAAGCGGCAGACTGAGGTGAGCGCCACCACGACAAGGATCACTATGCGGTGTCGGCGGCCCGTCGGCGACTTGCCGCCGGAAGCGGATGAGTCATCGATAAGTCGGATGTGACGAGGAACCACCCGCTGGAGGAATCACGCTTGCATCCACTTTGGGCCACTAACATATGAATTACCGCGTTCGTAAAATCGCCAGAGTGCATCGACGTTGCGGGTCAGGCCGATCCGCACGCTCTCGCCGATGGCGGCGGTACCCTGCGCTGTCGCCGCGAGCCAGAGCGGACCGGCGGCGCACAAATCGAGGCCGTCTTGTCTGAGATCGATCCGCATCGCTTCGGTGAGTCCGCCGGGACCCCTCGCCAGATCAACCAGACGCGTTGTACCGCGGGAGCACTGCATCAGCGCGATCCCCTCGAGCGGTTCGAGCGCACGCAGGAGCACTCCGCCGCCAACGCCGCGTACTTCACTTATGACATTCAGCATGAACGACGATCCATACGTGAAGTAGACGTGAGAGTACCCGCGCGGGAGAAACAGCGAACCGTAAAGCAATGGT
>CAWBIS010000289.1:0-39749 GCA_963788485.1 Terriglobia bacterium | reverse complement strand
AGACATTTATCAGCCGGACGAGTTTTTCGGTGAGTCCGCTTTCCTGGGACTGGCACAACGGACCGAGTTGTCGGTTGCGCTCGAAAGCACCAAACTGATGACGTGGACGATCGGCGAGATCGAAGAAATCGCCGTCCGGCGCCCGCGCCTCGCCATCGCGTTATTGCAACTGCTGGTACAGCGCTCGATGGATTTCGGCAGCCGCATCGAGAGCTTCTCGGTCGACAACATAGCCCGCCGCCTCGCACGGGCGCTGATCCGCTTCTCGGAGCGGCTCGGCCAGGAAGCGGAAGACGGTTCCGTACAGATGATTCCGTTCACGCACGAACTTCTCTCGCAGTACGTGGGAACCTCGCGCGAGATCGTGACGCACTACATGAACCAGTTCCGTCGTCAGGGCTATCTGCGTTATTCGCGCAAGGGCATTCTGCTGCACCGGAACGCGTTGAAAGAGTGGCTGCGTCAGGAACCGATAGCAGCGTAGTGTCGGATCTCCCGGACGTCGCCATCCGGCGCGTCGTCCGGGGGACCCATCTGCCGCTGGCGTCAGTGCGCCCGGCGGATCAGCAGCACAGTGACATTATCCGGGCTACCCGCGGCATGGGCAGCTGAAACCAGTTCGCCGCACGCATCCTGCAGGGTGCGGGGTTCTTTCAGTATCCGCTCCATCTCTTCAAGCGGAACCACGCCGTGAAGCCCGTCGCTCGATAGCATCATGACCGCGTCCGGCTGGAGCGCCACCGCGTAATACCGGATCCGGATCGCAGCGCCCACGCCCACAGCCATCGTCAGCACATGGCGCATCGGATGCGTTTTCAGGCTGCTCTCGTCCAGACCCAGGGTTCGACCGACCTCCTGGACCCACGTCTGATCTTCCGTGATGGCGCGCAGCTTGCCGCTTTCCAGCAGCCAGGCGCGGCTGTCTCCAACACTGGCAATCGCAATATCGTTCTCCTGCGTCTCCAGCGCCGCCACGAGCGTGGTGCCCATGCCTTCGAGGCGCGGATTGCGCATGGCTTCAGAGAGGACGCGCTGATTGGCTTCTTCGACGGCGTCCAGCAGGGCGGCCGCGTCGCGGTGCGGCGATTTCCTGAGTATTTCGGCCACCGCTTCAACCGCCATCTGCGACGCGCGCTCGCCTCCGCGCGCTCCGCCCATACCGTCCGCCAGCAAATAAAGGCCTAATTCGGGAACGATTCGAAAACAATCCTGGTTGGCGGAGCGAACTTTTCCCGGATCTGTCAGCGCACAGGACTCAAGCATGCGAGCAATTTTCCACTATAGAACAGAGCTGCTGCGCGCGCCGCTCAAAAAGCGGAAAACGACTGGGGTACACTGGGCGCGTGAAGCTTCAATCCGCGTACGAAACGGCTGATTATCGCATGGTATTGGAGCGCGGCGATATTCTTTTTTTTCCGGACGGCGGATTTGAAATCCCCACCGAAATTCGCACGACGTTGCTGGGTGTGGCCCTGACAGGTGAGATACAGGATGCGCGCAGCTTCCACAAGAACATCGCTTACAAACCCAACATCGACGAAGTGACGGGCCTGGTCGACAGGAGCGAAGCGGAGACCATAAGAAAAGCCATGCGCGATTATTCGCGCGCGGCCCTCGCTTTCATGGCGCGCATCCTACCCGCCTATTCGCAATGTTGGAAAGTGGATTATGCGAGCTTCCGCTCCATCGAAGAGCGGGGCAGGGAATTGCCTTTGACGAAGCGCAACGATCTGCTGCATGTGGACGCATTTCCGACGCGGCCGGTCTTCGGAAATCTGATTCTGCGCTGCTTCACGAATGTCAATCCGAACCAGTCGCGGGAGTGGCTCACGTCGGATCCCTTCGCCGACCTGGCGCCGAAGCACGCGCCCGCGGCAGGCCTCGAGCGGTACGCGGATTCGACCGGTTCCTCACTGGGTCAACTGCGCAGGAAGGCCGCGCGATCCATGAACCGGGCGGGACTACCGGTGGTGGACCGATCGCCGTACGACGCTTTCATGCTCCACTTCCACGACTGGCTGAAGAGCAATGCGGAGTATCAGCGGGATTGCCGCAAGTACCACTTCGAATTGCCGCCGGGCTCCACGTGGCTGGTATTCACGGACGTGGTGCCGCACGCCGTGCTTGGCGGGAGACTGGCCCTGGAGCAGACGGTGATCGTTTCGCGCGATAGCCTCGAGAATCCCGCGGGCGCGCCCTCGTCGATTCTGGAGCGAATCGCCGGACGGCCGTTAATCGCGTAGAACCCTGTTAGCCTGCGTCGGACCGGCAAGCCACCGGTCTGCAGCCCGAATCGCCGCTACGAAACTAATTCGAGCTCGATCTTCTTTTTCTCGGTGTCGAGCCTGGCGATTTTAAAGCTGCGGATCTGGCCCGGCTTCAGCCCCTCGGATTTGGGTTCCGCTTCGCTCGCGCCTGGCGCGGCGTTGTTGCCGCCCTTCCACTTCGAGGCGAGCATCGACGACAGCGCCGACACGTCGACCGGTCCCCCCGATCTCCGGTCCTGCTTCTGTTCCTTCTCAACCAGCGTACAAGCGCCATGGACGCCCTCGCCCAGTTCGATGGTGGCGCGACCGCGATTCACATCGGTGACGCGTCCGGTGACTTCGTCGCCCTGCTTGTGCTCCGCGATGTACTCGTCGACGGGGGTCGGCGCGAGCTGCTTCAACCCGAGACGGAGACGGCGTTTCTCGCGATCGTTCTCGAGCACGACGGCGCGCACCACCTGCCCCACTTTCAATTCGTCCTGGGGATGATTGATGCGCTTGTCGCTCACGATGTCGCCGACGTGGATCATACCTTCGACATTCTCGGTGACCTGTACGAACGCCCCGAACTGCTTCAGCTGGGTGATGGGTCCCTCGACTACGGCGCCCACGGGATATTTCGATTCGACTTCGTCCCACGGATCGCCCAGGGCCTGTTTGAGGCCAAGCGATATGCGCTTGTCGGCGGGATTCACCCCGAGCACCACGACTTCGACGGTATCGCCCGGCTTCAGCAGATCCGAGGGTTTCCGCACCTTCTTCGACCAGGACATCTCCGACAGATGGATCAGCCCGTCAAGACCGGGTTCAAGCTGCACGAACGCGCCGAAATCGGTGACGCGCGCCACCGTGCCTTTGACCCGGTCGCCGGTATGAAAGCGTTCCGCCGCAGTCGACCACGGATCCGGCTGGAGCTGCTTCAGACCGAGCGAAATGCGCTTCTTCGCCGGATCCACTTTCAGGATCTTGACGTCGAGCTCCTGACCGACACTAAGAGCATCCGAGGGCTTGTTCACGCGGCCATGCGAAATGTCGGCGACATGCAGCATGCCGTCGACGCCGCCGATATCGATGAACGCGCCGTAGTCCAGCAGGCTGCGAACGGTGCCATGGACGACCATGCCCGCCTCGAGTCCGCTCAGCTTCGCTTCTCTCGCCCTGGCTCGTTCCTCTTCGAGAACCACACGGCGGTCAACGACGATGTCGTCCTTTTCCGTGTCGAGTTTGATGATGCGGCAGGGGATTTCCTGACCGACCAGCGTCTGCATCTCAGGTACATCGCGCGCCCCGCTGCGCGAGGCCGGCATGAAGGCGCGCATGCCGACGTCGACCGAGAGGCCGCCCTTGATGACAGCCGTTACGATGCCGGAAATTGTGAGTTTTTCGTCGAAAGCTTTCTGCAGACCCGACCAGTCTTTCGGGCGATCGATCCTGATCAGCGAGAGTTCGTAATAACCCTCCTCGTTCCGTCCCTTGACTCCAACCTGGATCACGTCGCCGGGCTTGACGGCGATGGGGCCCTTATCGTCCCGCAGCGCGGCCGCGGGCATGATTCCTTCGGTCTTCTGACCGATGTCGAAAAACACGTTGTCGTCGTTGATGGCGACGACCGTGGCTTCGCGGCCCTGCTCGCCCGGCGCTTCGTGGGAATGGGTCTGTTCGAACTGGTTGAGGATGTCGCCGAAAGAGCTTTCCGCCTCGGACGGATTTTGCCTCTCCTGTTCGCGAATGTCTTCCTCGCGAAGCGACGAAATGGAATTGGACATTGGATTGATTACGTCTTTTATTGTGGCACACGCGCTGTGCATGGAAGCGCAGGCGGGGCGGCGTGTTTTGTCGCCCTGGCGGGCATACGATGGAGATTGCGCCTTCCATCCGCGATGTCTTGCATCCGCATAGCCGCTATGCTCCCGCTGGGCGCCGTTCTCGCGGCCGTTCTGATGGCGCAGTCGTTCGATTACTACGTGCTTTCCCTCTCCTGGGCGCCGGCCTTTTGCGCGCAGCCGAACCAGGCGAATCGCAACCCGCAGGAGTGCGCGACCGGCCGGCGCATTGGTTTCATCGTGCATGGCCTGTGGCCGGAAGCGGCCTCGGGCCGAAGTCCCGAATCCTGCGGTAAAGCCAGATCCGTTTCCAGAGGCGTAGTGGATTTTGCGCTGCCGTTCATGCTCAGTCGCGGCCTCATCCAGCATGAGTGGGCCACGCACGGGGTTTGCACCGGGCTCAATCCGTTCGATTATTTCAGCAGTACGGTGCAGGCCCGGACCTCGATTCAGATTCCCGTGCAACTCACCTCCATCGAGAACCAGGTCACCGAAGGTCCCGGCCAGATTGAAGCCCAGTTCGCGGATGCCAATCCATCCTTCCCCAGAAGCGCATTTCGGACTCATTGCACGGGGCGGGTTTTTGAGGAAGAACGCGTCTGTTTCGACCGGAATTTAAAACCCCGCGAATGCCCGGCGGCCGCAGGGGAATGCAGAAACCCGGCGGTCGACATCAAGCCGCCGCTGTAAAAACAATTCAGAATGCCGCGCCGCCGGTCGAATGTGCCCCGGCGATGCGGCCGTCAAAAAGATCGATCGACCGCTCCGCATAGCGTGCGTAGCGCGGATCATGCGTGACCATACAGATCGTCGCTCCTCCGCGATGCAGCTCCGTCAGCAGATCCATGACCGCTTCGCCATTGTGGGAATCCAGGTTGCCGGTAGGCTCGTCGGCCAGCAGAATCGAAGGATCGCCCGCCAGCGCCCGCGCCACGGCCACTCGCTGCTGCTGGCCGCCTGAAAGCTGCGCCGGATAGTGTTTCATCCGGTGCGACATGCCCACGCGCTCGAGCGCCTCCTGCGCGCGCCGCTTGCGCTCCGCGCCGCCCATCCCGCGATAGCTCAATGGCAATTCCACGTTTTCGTAGACCGTCAGATCGCCGATCAGATTGAATGCCTGAAAGACGAACCCGATCTCGCGATTGCGGATACGGGCGCGTTCGCTGAGCTTCAGATCCTGCACGGCCCGGCCGTTCAGAACATACTCGCCCTGCGAGGGTGAATCGAGCAATCCGAGAATCGCGAGCAGCGTCGATTTGCCGCATCCCGAAGGACCCGAAATCGACACGTATTCGCCCCGCTGGATCTGCAGATCGATGCCTTCGAGGGCATGCGTCTCCACCTCATCGGTGACGAATACTTTGGTCACCGCCTGCATTCGGATTAAAGGTTCGGTCATGCTGCTCTCCCTCTCGAAAGTCAGTTCAATCGAATACGGTTGCTCTGATCCTGATTCGGAATGTCCGACACGATCACCTGGTCGCCCGGCTTCAGGCCTTCGAGAATCTCGACGTTGTTAACTGACGCATGGCCCAGTCTGATCGTCGTGCGCGTGGCATTCTTTCCATCCGCTTCGAGTCTGAAAATACTCGCCGGGCTGTTGGGCTGCCCGAATACGGGCCGCTCCATGTAAACCACGTTTGCCAGATGTGCGATCTCGACGGTTCCATCCACGCTCAGATCCGGCACGGAGCCCGCCGGCAGCGGACCGTCCAGCTTGCAATCCACCGTGCGCGTGCCGTTCACAATGGAAGCGTCGATGCGGCTCACGTGCCCCGGAACGATGCCGTTGCGCGTATCGATCGAGGCCTTCTGGCCCAGCAGAATATCCTTCGCCTGCGTCTCGGCGATCTGCAGCCGCGCCATCAGCTTCCACGGCTGCGCCACTTTCGCGAGAACATCGCCGGCCTTCACCCTCTGCCCCACCTGCAGGGTCATCTCCTGGATGCGGCCCTTGATGCCGGCGCGAATGGTGAGATCGTCGACCTGCTTTTTTTTCAGGAGCCACGTCGCGCGCAGTTTCTCGATCTGCACTTTCTGCGCTTCCAGTTGGGCGTCGACCGATTGCTTCATAATGCCGAGCTTCTGCTTCTCCATCAGAAAGCGGCTGGATGCCTGCTCCCATTTCGCCACCGCGAGCTTTTCATTGAGCTCGGAATCGAGGTGGGACTGGAAAAGCTTCTCTTCAATCTCCTTCGTTATCTGCGCCTGCTTCAAATCGCCTTCGATGGTGGCCACGATTGACTCTTCGTCGAACGCCTGGCTCTGCAGACGTACCTTGAGATCGGTGTAGTTGGCCTCGGCCTGTCTGGTCTGCCACTCGAAATCGTTGGCGTCGGCTTCCATTTGCGGGTTGGCGAGGACGAGCAGGACCGAATCGGGATTCACTTCATCGCCGGATTGCGTAAGAATCTTATTCACCTGGCTGTCGAATTCCGCCTGAATCCAGAGGATGTCTTCTGGTACGAGTGTTCCGATCCCGTGGACATCGATCACCATGGGTCCGCGTTTAACCGTATCGATCAGCTGCGTGGCGCGTTCGACGGTGGGCGCGGCCGGCTTGAGCTGATTGATGCGCCATCCGGCCGCTGCAAACGCGGTGCCGACGATCATCAGCCAGGCCGTGCGCCGGATCAGTTTATTCCTCGCGACGCCCTGCCGTCTGATATCCATACCGAATTACGCCTTCTCGGGAGCGAAGAACCGGTCGATGATCTGCGTGGTTTGCCGCCAATGCATGGATTCCGCCTGCAGTTGCTTCCGTCCGGATTTTGTGAGCGTATAAAACTTCGCTCGCCGGTTGTTGTCGGACGTGCCCCAGTTCGACGAGATCGCGCCTTCCTGCTCCAGCTTGATCAGCACGGGGTAGAGCGTGCCCTGATTCACCGCCAGCAGGTTTTCGCTGATTTGCTCGATGCGTCGCGCGATGCCGTAGCCGTGCTGCGGCCCCAGCACGTCCAGCGTTTTCAGAACCATCAGCGCCAGCGTCCCCTGCCAGACGTCTTTCTTCTCGCCCATTTCACCTCCTGTTGGATTCCAAAATAAGAGTGCCACAACTCTTGTTGGAAAGCAACAGGAGATTCAGCCGTTTTGACCGCGCCCCGCCTCGCGCGCTAAGATCGCGAAATGCAGCGGAATTCGGGCTTGAAACACGATCCGTCGCTCTATAGCCACGATCTTGCGCCGGTCCCGCGCAGCAAACGCACGTGGGGCGCATACAACTATGCCGCGCTTTGGGTGTCGATGTCCGTCTGCATTCCCACCTACATGCTGGCGTCCGGTCTCATCTCAGGCGGAATGAACTGGTGGCAGGCCGTGGGCACCATTCTGCTTGGCAACCTGATTGTCCTCGGTCCGATGATCCTCAACGCCCACGCCGGCACGAAATATGGAATCCCGTTTCCGGTGCTGGTGCGCTCGTCGTTTGGCGTGAAGGGGGCGAATCTGCCCGCCGTGCTGCGCGCGCTGGTCGCGTGCGGCTGGTTCGGCATTCAAACCTGGATCGGCGGTCAGGCGATCGCGTCCATGGCGCGCATCATCTGGCCCGGCGCGCCGGCGCCCGCGGTGACCTGGATCTGCTTCTTTGCCTTCTGGCTGCTGAACATGTTTGTGATCTGGCGCGGCATCGACAGCATTCGCATTCTGGATGCGGTGAGCGCGCCTTTCATGATCGGGATCATGCTGTTGCTGCTCTTCTGGGTGACCTCGAAGGCCGGGGGCCTGGGACCCGTTCTGGCGCAGCCCGGCAAGTTCCACACGACCGCCGATTTCTTCCATTTTTTCGTGCCCTCGCTCACCGGCATGGTCGGATTCTGGGCGACCGTAGCTCTGAATATTCCCGATTTCACGCGCTATGCCAAATCGCAAAAGGCCCAGATGCTCGGGCAGTCGCTCGGATTGCCTCCCGCGATGACTCTGTTCTCGTTCATCGGCGTCGCGGTAACGTCGGCCTCGGCGGTAATCTTTGGTGAAATGATCTGGGATCCCGTGGTCCTCATCGGCCGTTTTCAGCAGCCTGTAGTCGCGTTCATCGCGCTGATTGCGTTGCTGGTGGCGACTCTGGCCACGAACGTGGCGGCGAACGTCGTCTCACCCGCCAACGACTTCGCCAATCTTGCCCCGAGCTTCATCTCATTCCGCACCGGAGGCCTCATCACGGGTGTCGTCGGAATCCTGATGATGCCGTGGAAACTGATGGCCAGCGCCAGTTCCTACGTCTACGGATGGCTCGTGGGCTATTCGGCCCTGCTGGGGCCGGTCGCGGGTGTGATGATCGCCGATTACTATGTGGTGCGCCGGCGAAAACTGCGCGTCGAGGATCTCTATGTGCGCGGCGGTGCTTATGAATATTCGGCGGGCTTCAACCCGCGCGCCATCGTTGCGCTGGTTACCGGAGTCGGCGTCGCGCTGATCGGCCTCGCCGTACCGCCGCTGCATTGGCTTTACGACTATGCCTGGTTTGCGGGCTTTTTTGTTTCCGGATCGACCTACGTCGCTCTTATGCGATCTTCTCCGAGCCCTGTAACGCTCGCCGCGCCCGACCTGTATGTGGGCGAGGAAGCGTGATGTGAACGGGCGAGACGCAAACCGGCTCGAGGAACAACTGCCGCCGCTCACGCCGCACGAGGCACTGGTCGAAGCCAATCGCTGCCTGTACTGTTTCGATGCGCCGTGTACCCGTGCCTGTCCCACGCATATCGACGTTCCGCGCTTCATCAAAAAGATCTCGACCGGCAATCTGACCGGCTCGGCGCGAACCATTCTGGAGTCAAACCTGATGGGCGCGACCTGTGCGCGCGTCTGTCCCGTGCAGGAACTGTGCGAAGGCGCTTGCGTGCTGAATGCGGAGGAGAGGCCGATCCGCATCGGACGTTTGCAGCGCCACGCCATGGATTACGTTTACGAACGGCGGCTGAACGTGTTCGCGTCGCCAGCGCCTACCGGCCGGCGCATCGCCGTTATCGGTGCGGGACCCGCGGGATTATCCTGCGCGGGCGAACTGGCGCGGCGCGGTCATACCGTCACGGTTTTTGAGAAGCGGCAGCTCGGAGGAGGATTATCGACCTACGGGATCATCGCGCTGCGCGAGCCGGTACCGGTCGCGCTGGCGGAAGTCGAGATGATTTCAAGGCTCGGCGTGAAGATGGTCGAGGGCGCGGACGTCGGATGGGACATTCCGGTGTCCGAACTATTCAGCGACTTCGACGCTGTCTTTGTCGCCGTCGGGCTGGGGCGCACTCCGGAACTCGGCATCCCGGGCGAAGAATGCATCATCGATGGGCTCACGTACATCGAGCACAGCAAACTGGACCCCGCGAGTCTGCCCGTCGTGCGTTCGGTTGTGGTGATCGGGGCGGGGAACACCGCAATCGATTGCGCGACAATCGCGCGGCGCACGGGAGCGGAGCGCGTGACGATGGTTTACCGCCGCACGGAGCGGGAGATGACAGCCTACGCGCATGAATACGAATTCGTGAAGAAAGAGGGCGTGGCCTTCGAGTTTTTAACCTTCCCTGTAGCCGTGCGGGCGGACGGGCTCGAATGCCTGCGCGCCGAACTGGGGGAAGCCGATTCCTCCGGACGCCCGACCCCCCGCCCGGTTACCGGTTCGAATTTCGTCATCCCGGCGGATCGGATCGTCAAGGCCATCGGGCAGGCGAAGCCTTCGATAGCGGCTCTGCTGGACCTCGAAACCGAGCGCGGCTTCATTAAAGTGGACGGGCAATTGCAGACCAGCAAGGGCGGCGTTTACGCCGGCGGCGATTGCATCCGCGCGAAGGGCGCAGCATCCACCGTGATGGCGGCGCAGGATGGAAAGATCGCCGCGGCGGCGATCCACGCCAGGCTTATGGAGACGGCGCGTGGCTGATCTGGCCATCGAATTTGCGGGCATCCGGTCGCCGAATCCTTTCTGGCTGGCGTCGGCGCCGCCGGCGAACTCGGGAGCGCAGGTGCATCGCGCCTTTGAATACGGATGGGGCGGCGTGGTCTGGAAGACCATCGGCGCGCCCGTACTCAATGTCTCCAATCGCTATGGCGCGTGGCATTACGGGTCGCAGAAGATGCTCGCGATTAATAATGTCGAGCTGATTTCGGATCGACCGCTCGAAGTGAATCTGCGCGAGATTCGCGAGGTCAAGCGGGCATGGCCGAATCGCGCGGTGATCGTATCCGCGATGGTTGAATCGACGCCTGAGGCCTGGCGGGATATCGTCCACAAAATCGAAGACACCGGCGCGGACGGGATCGAACTCAATTATGGATGCCCGCATGGAATGAGCGAGCGCGGCATGGGCAGCGCGGTGGGCCAGGTTCCGGAGTATTGCGAGCAGATCACGCACTGGGTGAAAGACGCCGCGCGGCTGCCCGTGATCGTGAAGCTCACACCGAACATCACGAACGTGGTCTTGCCCGCGCGGGCGGCGCTGTCGGGGGGCGCCGATGCGCTTTCCCTGATCAATACGCTGAATTCGATTGTGGGCGTGGATCTCGAGACCATGGAGATCACGCCGAGTATCGGCGGCAAGGGCGGTCATGGAGGATACGCCGGACCGGCGGTGAAACCGATCGCACTGAATATGCTCGCGGCGCTTGGCGTGGACGAGGTTTTTGCGAAAGCTGCCGCGCCGATTTCGGGCATGGGTGGCATCTCCACATGGCGAGATGCGGCCGAGTTTCTTCTGCTCGGAGCTTCGAGCCTGCAGGTTTGCACCGCGGTGATGCATTACGGGTTCCGCATCATCGAGGATCTTTGCGATGGCCTTTCGCGCTGGATGGATGAGAAAGGCTTCGCTTCGATTCCCGAGGTGCGGGGCAGGAGTCTCAACCGGATTTCGGACTTCCGCAATCTGGATCTCTCGTTCCGCGCGGTGGCGCGCATCGATCCCGCGCGGTGCATTCGCTGCAATCTTTGTTATGTGGCCTGCAACGATACAGCGCATCAGTGCATCGATCTGATCGCGCCCGGTACGCAGCCGCGGGTGCGTGAAGCGGATTGCGTCGGGTGCCGGCTTTGCTACAACGTCTGTCCGGTGGAAAACTGCATCAGTATGGTGGAACTGGATTCGCATCGTGCGCCGGTTACCTGGGATGAGTTGATGAAGACGAATCCGGAGGTCACCGAAGATTGGGAAGCGATGAAGCGGTATCGTGAAAAAAACGGAATTGAAATCCATTGAGGCCGCAGGGCAGATTGGCAATCCGCCTGGCCGTTGGAGCGATCGAGACGAGGCCGATTGCCGACCGGCCGCAGATTACAAAACATGCCTCTGCTGATAAAAAACGGTGAGATCGTCACGGCGGATTCCCGCTATCGCGCCGACATCTATGCCGAAGGCGAAACCATCACCCGCATCGGCCGGGATCTCGAAGCTCCTCCCGGCGCCGAAGTCATAGACGCCGACGGCAAATACGTTTTCCCGGGTTTTATCGACCCGCACGTCCACATTTATCTGCCCTTCATGGCGACCTTCGCCAAAGATACGCACGAAACCGGCAGCATCGCGGCACTGGTCGGCGGCACCACCACGTTCATCGAAATGTGCTGCCCCTCGCGCATGGACGACGCCCTCGAAGGCTACCAGCTCTGGAAGTCGAAAGCCGCCGCGGGCAGCGCCTGCGACTATACCTTCCACATGTCCGTTACGAAATTCTGTGACGAGACGGAAGGACAGTTGCGCGAGATCGTGGCGGATGGCATCAGTTCCTTCAAGATCTTTCTGGCTTACAAGAATTTTTTCGGCGTGGACGACGCCGAAATGTACCAGACCATGACGCTGGCGAAGAAGCTCGGAGTCATCGTAACCGCGCACTGCGAGAACGCCGAACTGGTCGGACGGCTGCAGCAGAAGCTGCTGGCTGAAGGTAAGACCGGTCCGGAATGGCACGAGCCCAGCCGGCCGGAAGCGGTCGAGGCGGAAGGCACGCACCGCTTCGCCACCTTTCTCGAGACCACGGGAGCCTCCGGGTATGTCGTGCACCTTTCCTGCGAGCCGGCGTTGCGGGCGGCATCGCGGGCGCGGGAAAAAGGCACGAAACTTTTCGTCGAATGCGTGGCGCCTCATCTGCTGCTGGACAGCTCTTACGCCGAACGCCCGGGCATCGAAGGCATGAAGCACGTAATGTCGCCGCCATTGCGCCGAAAGAGCAATCAGAAAGTGCTCTGGGACGGGCTTGCGGCGGGCCTGATCGACACGGTCGGCACCGATCATTGCCCCTTCGATACCGGGCAGAAGCTGCTGGGCAAAGATGCCTTCACCCAAATTCCCAATGGCATTCCCGGCATCGAAGAACGCGTGAACCTGCTTTACACCTGGGGCGTGAACCGCGGCAATCTGGATATTCATCGCTTTGTCGACGCCGCGAGCACGAAAGCCGCCAGGCTCTTTGGTCTTTTTCCGGGCAAAGGCACCATCGCCGTCGGCAGCGATGCCGATCTGGTGGTTTACGATCCCGCTTACAGGGGCGTGATTTCGGCGCGCACTCAGCACGGTAACAACGACTACAACGGCTTCGAGGGCATGCAAATCGACGGCCGGCCCGCCGTGGTGACGGTGCGCGGTAAAGTTCAGGTGAGGGACGGCGTCTTTGTGGGAGATCCCAAACGCGGCCAGTTGCTCCGCCGCGAGCCCAATCACTTCTGATATCCCCAATCGCTTCCGATATCAAGATGAGCCTCAATCCACAGCGCACGATCGCCGAGCTGAAGGAACTCCGTCAACTCACTTCAGACGCCAATGGCGCCCAGCGACTGGCGTGGTCGCGCGTCTGGCTGCAGGCGCGTGCCTGGTTCGAGGCCAGGCTTGGCGGACTTCCAATCGAAACCCACTTTGATGCGGCGGGGAATCGCTGGGTAACTCTTCAGGGCGCCTCATCGAAGGCCCTGCTGATCGGTGGACACCTCGACTCCGTCCCCAATGGCGGATGGCTGGACGGCGCGCTGGGCGTCCTGACCGGGTTGGAGATTCTGCGGCGATTCACGGACGAATACGACGGACGGCCTCCGGTCACCATTCGCCTGATCGACTGGGCCGATGAGGAGGGAGCGCGATTCGGCCGTAGTCTTCTCGGATCTTCCGCGTTTGCTGGTACACACACAATCGACGCGGATCGCGGTCGTACCGACCGGAACGGCGTTCGCCTCGAAGAGGCCGTGGAAAGCTGCGGATTCGATATCGATCGTTTTCCCGAGGCGTCGCTGGAGCGGAAAGATGCCGCCGCCTACATCGAGCTCCACATCGAGCAAGGGCCGGTGCTCGAATCTTTGGGACTGCCTCTCGGCGCCGTCCTCGGGACCAAAGGAGTCGAGCGCCACGCCATCACGTTTTTCGGGCAGGAAGCCCACTCCGGTTCCACGCCCATGAACGCGCGGCACGATGCGCTGGCTGCGGCGGCCAAACTGGCGCTCGAAATACGCCCGATCGCGACCCGGCATCCGGACGCGGTCTGCACCATGGGCAGTCTCAAGACATTCCCGGGAATCGTGACCGCGGTGGTGGGCCGCGCCGAAGCCACACTGGATCAGCGCGATCTGGACGCGGCGGTTCTGGCCCGGATGTACGCCGAGGCGCGCGAGGCGAGCGAGCGGTTCGCGCGAGAGGAAAACTGCACGGTCGAGTGGTCGAAGATCTGGAACATCGAGCCGGTTCCCTTTCATCCCGAACTGATCCACCTTTGCGAACAGGCGATCCGGGAAACGGCCGGCGCAGTGAAGCGTTTGCCATCGGGACCGCTGCACGATGCGGCCGAGGTGGCCCGGGCGGGTATCCCGGCGGTAATGATGTTCACTCAGTCCCTGCGCGGCATCAGCCACAACAAGATCGAAGACACTCGGGAAGAGCATCTGGAGCAGGCGGTCGTGGCATTCGACCGTCTGGCGACCAAAGCCGCGAACTGGATAAATACCTCCGGGGCCTGACCGGCCGTGTGATCGTTGGCAGTCTTGCCCGCAAGCTGTCAGGCGAGCGCGGCGCATCCCTCCTGCTGGATGATACCGGGAGCCCGCTATGGCGTAACGAATGTCGCGTCGGGTGACGTTGCAACATTACCCGAACCATCCACGGATATTACGCTGTAGTGATAGGTTACGTCAGGCCGCAAGTTGACAATGACGCCAATGTGCGAGGTAGACAGCGTGCTGTTCAGCGTGGTCAGCGAGCCGTAAGCGCTGGTGGTTCCGTATTGCACCTGGGTGGTGGCCGATTCGTTTGTCGTCCAACCGATGCTGGCGCTATACGCCGACACAGCGGTGGGAGCAACGTCGGTAATGACAGGCGGAGTATCGTCCGTCAGCGTAAACGTAAATGTCTGGGGACTCCCGGGCAGTTGCGTGTTGCTGGCTCCGCTGGGGTCCGTCAAATCCACACCCCACACCCAGGCCTGGTGCGGATTGTTATCGCGGTATACGTTGGGAAGCAAGTAGTTGAAGCCGTGGTAGCCCTCAGCCGAATCATACCCGGCAGCGAGTACCGGGATCGGAATTGCGCCAACGGCGCCTGCGTTCAGATCTATGTAGACATCCACGTAGATCGGAAAACCTGGATTGTCGGGGTCCTGCGCCCAGCCGGTAATGGTGCCGGATCCGCTGATGGGGTCGAAGGATCCCATCGGCTTTTGGTCTGCGCCGCTGTTTACTTTTAGCGTGATACTGGCCGTTGCGCTCCCGCTTGCATTGGTTACGGTAAGTGTATAGGTGGTCGTTACCGACGGAGTGACCACTTTCGATGTCAGACCCGTTACCACCCCGACGCTTTGGTTGATACTCAAACCGGTGGCATTACTGGTCGACCACGATAAGGTGGCCGATTGCCCGGAGGCGATCGCCGCAGAACTGACAAGGAACGACGAGATAACGGGGAGGTTGTTATTCGCCGCCGTCGTGAAAGTGTAATCCGGCGACGCCGCCTGGTTTCCCCACCCATCGGTGCTCTGCACCCGGAAATGATAGATAGTCCCCGCGCTGAGGCCGGTAATACTTTCCGTGTGGGTGGTCACAAGGGTCGAAAGAACGACGGTTGAGCCGTAGGGAAGAGTGGAACCGTAATCGACTTCGCTCGTTGCCGGCGCACTTGTCGTCCACGACACTGTTGCGGACGTCTGCGTTGTTGTAGCGGAGACCGAGGAAATAACTGGAGGCGTTGTAACCAGCTGCATCGGATGATCGATCAGAAAATTCCAGATCCCGTTGCTGACACTGGTATCTCCCCAGGAATGGCCAAGACCGGGAATCTCGGTAAAAAGCGTTGGTTGCCCCCAGGACTGGTATGTGGCAATCATGCTCTCGCTGTCGCTTGGGGGTAAAAGCATGTCGTCCGACCCGACCACCGCGTTCACGCCGTATTTGTAATTAATGACAAGCTGGTTGAGTTCCACTTCGGCCGCGACGTCGTCCATGGCGCCCGAGTGCGGGGCCTCGGCTGCGATTTCGCTTGATCGCATGGCCGCTGCGATATTCCCGAAAATGGCGCCCTCGGACATTCCCGTGATGTAAACACGGTTGAGGTCGATGTTGTAGCTGCTGGTGGCGAAAGATATAAGTGCGTCTACAAAAGCTATATCTACCGAGGCGTCGGTGACGGACGTAGCCCACATCTCATCGAGAGCCTCGGGGTAAATAACGATGAAATTCTGCTGTGCCGCGATGGAATCGAACCCCGTGTATGCCGCCATTTGCGTAGGACTATCGACGCAGCAGCCGTGAAAGGCAAGAAGCAGAGGAACCGCCGCGCCGGCGGGCAAGGTTGTTGGGACAGTAAGACGATAGGTGCGGGTCGTGCCGTTGACGACCATGGTCTGGCTTGGGTATGTCCCGATCGGGCCGCCACTGCCGTTTGATGGGCGCGGCGGAACGGCTGCCGCCGTTGCCAGTGAGGTGAACAGGCTCATGCTTAACGCCACGAAGCCTGCTGCTGATGCAGGTACTTTAAATAAATTCATCGTTTCTTATTAATCCTGATTCTTTGGATGACCGACCTGACGGTATGAAATCGGAAAGGAAGCAGATTTATGATCGTGGGACGCGGTGTATCGGATCCCGGCGAATGCATTTGACTCCGCGCGTAGCACTAAGGCGGCAGCATTCGCCTCCGGGGCCGGTGGTATCGCGCTCATGCGGGATGTTGACGCAATAAGGCACCCATGTGTTTCAAAACCCTTATCGGCTCATTTTCGTATAAAGTCCGGAGTCCAGCAACCTCTGGAGCCGAAAAATTGGCGATGGCAGCCGCGATGCCGGGGACGGCGGAATCGATAACCAGCCATTGGGCCCACGGTACCTGAAATGACGAGCCGGCGCTGCGCCATCCCGCCGATGAGTGTTACTGTACTTCTTTGGATAACTCCTCGCCATCAGCGCCCAGGCTGGAATGGATGGAGGTGCCGGGCCGTCCGGAGACATTTGTCCTCGATGCGCCGCGCGTGGTTATCGGCAGGCGGTCCGACGCGGACATCGTGCTGAGCCATCGCCTCGCGTCGCGCCAGCACGCAAACATCGTACGCGAAGGCGACGCCTGGGTTCTGATCGACCTGCAGAGCACCCACGGGACGTATGTCAACGGGGAGCGAATCGACCGCCATTCTCTGCGGACGCGCGACCGCATCCGCCTCGGCCGCGACGGAATAGAGTTGCTGTTCGTCGACGGCGAGAGTTCCACGATCGGCGTCACGGCGCTACTCGAGAGCGAAGGCCTCGATCTTTCCGTGCGCCGCCTGGCCAGCGTTCTTCCGGAAGAAACCGGCACCCACTCCGAACTCGAAAAGATCTCCTGCCTCCTCGACTTCCATTATTCGTTCGGCAAGGCATTCTCGGCGGAAAAAACCTTTCAGCATATTCTGAAATCGGCGCTGCAGATCAGCGGCGCCGAGCGCGGGTTCGTATTGCGAAACCAGAGCGGCCGGTTCGCCTACGCTCTGGGGCTCGACGGGTCCAACCGGACACTCAGCGAGGCGAATTTTCGCACCAGCCACAGCGTCGTCGATCGGGTAACACGCAGCGGGCAGCCAGTCTTTATGACCCAGGGGATACAGGGGGACCTGGCGGCTCAGGAGAGCATCGTGGCACTGAATCTGCGGGCCATCGCGTGCCTCCCGCTCGAGGGCATATCGCATGAGAGCAGCGCGCCCACGGTCATGGGTATTCTCTATCTCGACAGCCACAAGTACATGCACTCGCTGTCGGGGCTCGACGAGAAACTGTTGACGCGTCTCGCCGGCGAAGCCGGAAACGTGCTGGAGAAACTGGAACTGGTTGAAACGCTGGCCGAGCGCCAGCGCATCGAGCAGGAACTCGCCGTAGCGGAGGAGACCCAGCGGGCTCTGCTGCCGCAGTCCTTGCCCAGCTTCGACCCGTTCCGCATCCGCGCGTTCTGCCGGCCAACGCGCCAGCTTGGCGGCGATTTCTACGATTTCATTTCGCTCGCGAACGGCGAACTGGCGGGCATTCTGGCCGATGTTTCAGGCAAGGGAATTCCGGCCGCGCTGCTCAGTTCCCTCACGCTTGGCGCTTTAAACATGGAGTTTCGCCGATCCGCCGATCCCGGCGCCGTGCTCAACGCCGTCAACAAACTGCTCTGTCAGAAGACGCCCGTGCATCGATTCGTCACGCTGTTTCTCTTTCAGCTGGATGCCAACGGAAAGGGACGTTACATCAGCGCGGGGCACAACACGGCATATCTGTTCCGGGCCGCGACCGCACTGATCGAGGACCTGCCCTCGGGAGGTATGCCGCTCGGCATGTTCCCCGCTGCGGCTTACGAACCGGTTCCGCTCGAACTCAGCCCGGGCGACACACTCGTCGTTTATTCGGACGGTCTCACCGATGCGGAAAATCGCGCGGGCGAGGAGTTCGGCGAAGAGACCTTGCGAAAGCTGGTTCAATCGACGGCGCCGCAGGGGGCGCAGATGCTCGAAGCGAGCCTGCTCACGGCCCTCGATCGGTTCACCCATGGAGCCGCGCAAAACGACGACGTCACGTTCCTGCTGATCGAGAACTCGGCGGGTTGAAAGCGGCGCGCCGTGGATCAAAAATCGACGCGCGGCGCAATTTGACATCGGGTCGGCTACACGATAGACTCCTGCCAATGACATCGAAGGTCCGCGATTTTTCGCTCACCGCCGTCGCTCTGCTGGCCGGCGCCGCCCCGCTGTTCGCGCACCATTCCTTCACCATGTTCGATATGTCGAAGCGGATGACACTCACCGGGAATGTTACCGATTTCCAGTGGACCAATCCGCATGTTTATATCGAACTCGACGTGCCGGACGACAACGGCGCGGTGAAACACTGGAGCATAGAGATGGGGAGCCCCAGCATCCTGTTGCAGAGCGGCTGGAAATTCAGCAGTCTTCATAAAGGCGATAAGATCACCATCGTCATTAATCCGCTGAAGAACGGTCAGTCGGGTGGTTTTCTCTCGAAGGCGACTTTACCCGACGGCCGCACGCTCGGTAACGGACCCGGCCGGGAGCCTTAGTTTCCATGGCGTCTACGATTCAATGGTTCGTTTCGGTCGCCTTGTTGTTCCCTGCGGCCGGCCTGGCGCAGTCCGCGGCGAGCCCGCCCGACTTCACGGGCGTGTGGGGGATCTATCGTGGAGGGCGCGGGGCCGATCCGAAATTTGCGCCGCCCGCGCCGTCTCCGCTGGTGCTGAAGCCGGAATACGCAAAGCCGTACGAGGAGCGGCGGGCGATCGAAGCCGAAGCGGCGAAACGCGGCGAGCAACTCGCTAATGCCAGCGTTGAATGCAAGCCATACGGCGTGCCGGCTATGATGTCGGTCGCGATTTATCCGGTCGAGTTCATTCAAACCCCAAAGCAGGTCACCATCATCGCCGAAGCCTTCAGCGAGGTTCGCCGCGTTTACCTCGACCGGCCCCAGGAGAAGATCGAAGACGTCGCACCGGGTTACTATGGCCGTTCGGTGGGCCATTGGGAAGGCGACACGCTGGTGGCCGATACCGTCGGTATCAAGACCTCGGTGTCCGTCTATCGCGGCATTCCGCACAGCGATCAGATCCGCATCACCGAGCGATTCCGGATGCTTACGCCCGACATTCTGCACGACCAGATCACGATCAGCGACCCCGTTGTGCTCGAAAAGCCGCTTACTTACACGGTCGCTTACAAGCGCATGCAGAAAGATTACGAGATGGTCGAGTTTGTGTGCGACAACAACCGCGAATACGTCGACGACAAGGGCATTGTGCGCATGAAGGTAGAGACGAAATGAAAAGCATTTACAAGCTGTCGGCGGTGGCCGCGCTGGCCCTGGTTATTGCCGCCGCCTCATCGGCACAGACTCCATCCGACGCGGAACCCAGCCAGCCGGGTGCGCTCGCGCCGGCGAATCTCAATAAGCCCCGCCCGAAAGCTCCGTTCGATATTACCGGAACCTGGCAACATGCGCTGGGGACGCCGAACAACCCCTTCCAATTCGCGCCTCCGCCCGGCTTCAAGCTCACGCCCGCGTCCCAGGTCCAGTACGACGCGGCCATGCAGGCGCGCAAGGAAGGCAAGGCTTACCACGACGATATCGGCCAGTGCTGGCCCGCCGGACTGCCCGTCATTATGACGCGCGTGTGGCCGATTGCGATGATCCAGAAGCCCACCGCGATCTACATGATCAGCGCCTTTCTGAACGCGGTTCGCATCGTCTATCTGGACGGCCGTCCCCACACGGACCCCGACGTCGTCGTGCGCACCTTCAACGGCGAATCGATCGGGCATTATGAAGGCGACACGCTCGTCGTTGACACGACCGGTTTTGTCAACGATCATCACTGGATCGACAACGGGATTCCGGCGACCGACGCGCTTCACATCGTCGAGCGCATGCGTCTGATCGATAAAGGCGCGACGCTCGAAATCGAAACCATCGCGAGCGATCCCAAGAGCTGGGAAGGCGAATGGAAGTGGACCAAGCGTTTCAAGCGCATGGACGACACCGATATCACGGAAGCGGAATGCCTGCCCAATGTCAACGACCATCTGCCCAGCACGAAGTCCAGCCTGAACGTCCGCTGATCTATGAGGAGAACAGCCATGAAACGATTATTGAGTGCCTGTGCCTGCATGCTCGGGCTTTGGATTGTGGGGCCGGCTTACGCGCATCACTCGATGACCGGGTTCGACCGAAATAAAACGGTAAACCTGACCGGCACGGTGAAGGGCTTCGGCTGGGTCAACCCGCATTCGTGGATTGAAATGGAAGTGCCCAACAGCAAAGGCGGAGTGGACACCTGGAATATAGAGATGACCGCGCCCGGAATTCTGGCCAAAGCCGGCTGGAAATCGAACACGATCAAAGCCGGTGACAAGGTGACTGTAGCCGTACACCCGTTGCTCACCGGAGACCCCGGCGGATTGTTCGTCTCAGTCACATTGCCCGACGGCAAAGTCATGCGCGAGCGCAATCCACCGCCCGGCGCCGCGCTGCCCAAACAGTAACGCCGGGCTCTCTTGCCGCCGGCCCCTCGGTCGCGGTTTCGATTGTCGGCTGCCGCTTCGGGGAACAATCGTCGATGATCCCTTGATCGCCGGCAACGGCTGAGGGCGGAATCAATTGCACGTATCCGGCTTCCGCGGCCTGGCGCTTCCAGCCGTTCAGGATTCGTCGCACCTGCTGGGGAAGCAGACAATACCGGCGAGCGATACTGGGCGAACTCCATCCAAACACGAAATAGAGCTGAACCAGTTTGTGCTGCAGATCTGCCCGATAGCAGCGTGGAAACGTCGGAACCTGGGAGGGGAAGCTGATCCGGTTCGCGCGGATGGCTCTGCGCAACCTGTGCAGTTCCATGAATCCGATACCGGGGTCCCGGCCGTCAGGATCGGGCGAGTACATCGCGGGCGGCGGGTCGCGCGGCAGCCACGCAACGATTCTGCAGACGAGGGGAAACTGCGGCTGTTGACGGCGACTGAAGTCATTCTGCGGGCGCCCGCCGAGCGTCGGACCGCGACAGAGCAGGATTTCTTCGGCGACAGGTTCGCCTGTCAGTATCCTGTTAAAGTCGGCGCGTCGTGCGGGAGACCACGTGGCGCTGTTGAGGAGTAGTGCCCACCTTCGATTCCCGATGGACAAGCGAAGCATCGCCTGGTTCTCCGTGAGCGTCAGTTCGTGCGCCCGATCGCGCATGCAGAACGCTGTTGTTCGGCCGAACGCTTCTTCCAATGCCGCCAGCAGTTCCTGCCACGAGGCGCCAACGGGTCGCAGGACATGAGTCCTGATGGTTCGCGCTCTGTATCGCCTGCGCCGGCACTCCCCGCAGAGACCCAGGCGACCACAGCCTTTCCATCTGCGCGGCATCTGGTCGCCGCCTTCCTGGCGTCCACAAAAACAGCACTTCATTGCCTTACCGCTCGTCAGAAGTCGAGCCGCAACGCCAGTTGCCCGGTACGGTTACCGCCATTGCCCTGGGGCAGTGCGGCCTCCAGTATCCCGAAGGTGGAGGGGTTACCGAGGTTCAGCGAGGGCGGCGCGAAATTCACGTGATTAATGACATTGGTAAAGGTAGCTTCGAAGCGCAAACGCGCATTCTCCCGGATCTGGAACACCTTGGCCAGACCCATGTTCGCGTTAATCATGCCGGGGCCCTGCAGATTCCCCACACCGCAGTTCCCGAAACGCCCGGCGTCGGCAGGCGGCAGGGCGAAGGCATTGATGTTGAAGAAATTTTGAGATGTCTGGTCTGCATATGGGTTTCCAACACAATCCGGCCGCGCAACGGCCCCGCCTTCGCTGCGCACAATCATATTGGTGTTCGATTGATCGTCGGCCGCCGGCATCGTAGCGGTCAGCCACTGGCCGGTTTGTACGGTCGTAACCGTGCTGAGATTCCAGCCTCCCAGAAAGGCGTTCACGAAGCGGCCCGAATGGTTGAGCCAGGTCCGGCCCTTTCCGAACGGGAGTTCATAAGAGCCCGTCAACAGCAAGCGCTGCCGCGGCATTCCCACCACGTTGCCGCGGTCGTAGCCGATATCGTAACGGTTGGCAATTTCCACGGCATACGGCTCTTCGCCCGCATAGGCGGAGGGCGCGTCGGTGCCTTGCGCGTCGCTGATATTTTTCGCCCAGGTGTAGTTTGCCTGGAACGTAAGGCCGTGCGACGCTCTCTGTGTGAATTCGACGGTGCCCGCATTGTAGATCTGGTTCCCGATACTCTCCGAATCCTCCAGAAAATTCCAGTTCTGGTACGGCGCGCGCGGATCGACGACTGAGTATCCGTTGTTGGGAACGGTGTAGGGAGTCGTGCTCGGCGCGATCTGGTTCAAATCTATGGTAATGGGAAGATGCCAGGTGCTCTGGCCGGTGTAGCTCAACCGGAGCGTCGAGTCCGCCGTTATCTGCCGTTCCAGCGTCAGGTTCCATTGCGCTGACGTCGGATCCTTCCAGTACGGATTGTTCCCCTCCTCGAAATCGCCGCCGCCTAAAGCCGCCGGCGCGCCCGGAGGAGATGTGTTCGGAAACTGGAACGCCGCAACACCGTTGGTGACGGAATTGTTATAGGTGAGCAGATCCGAGAGAGCGATGATGCCGCTGTTGAACGACATGGGGCCAAGGGTCGTCATGGTATAGAGACCGAAGCCGGCGCGAATGACCGTCTTGTTATCGTTGAACGGCCGGTAAGCGAGGCTGATGCGCGGGTCGAAATCGTGCGGCGGCGTATGCCTCAGACCCTGCGGAAGTCCAGCCTGGCTGGCGGTCTCTATGTTCGAACATGGGAGCAACGAAGTCTTGTTTGGAAGTGAGCAGGCATTGAAACTCTGAAGAAATCCGGTGTACAGCTGCTGTAATACGGGATTGTTGGCGATAAAGTTATAAAACTTGTTCGGGACGATTACGGTCACACTGTTGGCCGTTGCATAGTAGGTGGCGATATCGCCATTGCTTTCGTCGAACGCGGGAAGGTACTCCCACCGCATGCCGAAATTCAGCGTTAAGTGACTGTTCACCTGCCAGGTGTCCTGACCGTAAAGGCCCCATTGAAGAGTGTGTGCGTCCATCTGTGGGCCCGTGGCCGCGAAGTAAGACGGGTTCGGCAGCCCGAGCAGAAAATCGCCGAACGAGTAGCCGGTCAAATTGCCGCTGAAGGTGAACTGGCCGAAGTCGTCGGAGGGTGAGAAGTACATGAGGGCGTTGTAATGCTCCCGGCGGGTATCAATACCGACTCGGATCGTATGCTTGCCTGTGATTTTGGTCAGATTGTCGGTGAACTGTATGTTCCCTGAAATGGTTGGTCCAACCCGGTCCTGCCCGATGTTGGTAATGCTGCCGTCGGAGAACAGGAATGTCGGGAAGGCATCACCCGTCGGATGCGAGGCTATGCCTACCGGATGGTCGAAGATCAGGCCGAGCTGAGAAATGGCATCGGCCCCCTCGATAGGAAAAGTGTCCTGCTCGTTGTAATTGGTGAATCCGAAACGAAATTCATTCAGCAGCGTCGGGGTGATGGAATAGTTATAGGAAACTACCAGGCTGCGGTTCTGTTCGTTGGCCCCGTCGTTCGGCAGAAAATCGTTTGCGGGCATAATGACGCCGGCGTTGTTGTATTCGGTATAGAAAGCATTCTTGAAGCTGTAGCGCGCGTAGATCTGCTGTTTCGAATTGATATTGTGGTCCAGTCTGATGTCGAAGCCATTGGAATTCGACGGGATCGGCACAAGGGTCTGATAGTTGTAGGAGGGGTTGACGACGCCCAGATTGGCGTTCGGCAGAGGATAGTAACTCAGCAACGCCTGAGCCACGGGATTAATACACGCCTGGCACGTGCCGGTCGGAATCGTGTTGTTCGGGAAAGCCCCGCCGGTGAAAGGGTTGATCACCGGGCCGGCCCCTAACGCCTGCACCAGACCGTTGAGATTGCCGTCTCTCTCCGCCTGCGTCGGCACCAGAAGCTGCTCCGGGTACGATTGCGTTTTCCGGTTTCCCTCATAGTCCACGAAGAAAAATGTTTTGTCTCTTCCGTGGTAGAGCCTGGGAATTGTGACCGGGCCGCCCAGACTGCCGCCGAAGGTATTGAACGTGCGCGGCGCTTTGCTGGCGAAGTTCAGGACGTTGGCATCGAGGCTGCTGTTCTGAAAATACTCGAACGCGCTGCCGTGAAATTGATTGGTTCCGCTCTTCGTCACGAAAGTTACATCGCCGATCTGGGCGAACTCCGCATTGTTATTGAACGCCGTGACCTTCATCTCGGCTATCCCTTCAAGAGATGGGTACGCATCCTGCAGCGCGCCGTTCTGGCGAACGTTGGCGGTTGAGACTCCATCCACGGAGAAACCCACCTGGGACGATGTCGCGCCGCCCACCGCCATGTTCCCCTGTGAGTCCGTCGTCACGGAGGGAGATACGGCCAGGGCTGCCAGAGGGCTGCTGGACACCGCCCGCGAGTTGATCGGCAATTCAGTTATGTCGCTGTTCACCTTGGAATCGCTGAGCGTGGCGTTTTCGGTATTCACTGCCACGGCCTCCGCCGTAACCGACACCGCCTGACTGGCCGCGGCCACGGCAAACTTCAGATCCAGCCGAATGTCCTGTCTGGCCGCCAGTTCCACTTTGTCGACAACGGAGTTGGAGAAACCCTCCTTCGCGCCGGTTAAACGGTAATTACCCGCTCTGACATTCTGGAAGAGGAAGTTGCCCTGGGCATCGCTGAGAGCGGCGATGTCCGTGTTCTCGTCCACATTGTGTAACGTGATTCGCGCCTGTGGGAGCACGGCCCCGGTCTGGTCCTGTGCCGTGCCGCGGATGCTTCCGAAGGTGGACTGAGCCTTGAGGTCCACCGGTACAGTTGCCAGGACAATCGTAAGTAGCGTGAGAAGACCGTGTTTCATGGAATGTGAATGCACGAGAGTATCCTTCCGGGACCACGCCCATAAGTAGATACGCGGGAGCCCTGTTGAGCAGCGTTTAATGCCTGATCCAGAATAGGGGTCGGCGTCTAAGAGCCATCTCAGGAACGGATACAATCTCGTGATGATTCTTATAAAGAGGATCAATTGCCGATCCGGGATCAGACATCGTCCCGAAAGCGATATCCAAAATTCAGTTCCGTGAGAAGATGCTGCGGAGCGGATGGATCATTCTCCAGTTTTTTACGCAGTTGGTAAACAAATGTGTGTAGGTACTCCTTCTGGAGCGCGCAGTCCGGCCCCCAGACCGCCTGCAGGAGGGCGGCGTGTGCGATCGGTTTGCCGCGGTAGCTCATCATGTAACGCAGGAGGTCGAACTCTTTGGGCGTCAGCCGCAGGATCGTACCGCGTTTGCGCACTGTCCGGCTGCCTGGATCGAGCTCGATGTCGCCGACGACGATCGGCGCGCCCGTGTTTTGCGGATCGCCGGTATCGCCTGGCCCCGTGGTGGCACGGCGTACCGCGGACCTCAGGCGGGCGATCAGTTCAGGCATTGAAAACGGCTTGGTAATATAATCGTCCGCTCCCGCGTCGAACGCCTCGAGTTTCTCCCGCTCGCCTTCTCTCACGGTCAGCATCAGAATCTGCAGGAAAGGAGCCTTCCTTCGCACCCTCCGGCACGTCTCGATTCCACCCATGCCGGGCATATTGATGTCGAGAAGGACGGCGTCGAATCGGCGCGTCGCCATTTGCAGCAAAGCCTGCTCACCGCTGGCGGAGGGCACGATTTCAAAACCCAGGGCGCGCAGCGTGGTCCCCAGCACCCAGCGCAGGTCCGGGTCGTCTTCGACAATAAGAACGTGTCCGCTCTGGCCGGGCATAATCTTGGCCGATGCCTCGTGGCAAAAAGCTTCGGGCGCAAATGACGCCGCCTGGTCGCTCGACAAGGTGGTCCGCGCCTATGAATGAGTTTAGACGCTTGGTTCAGGGAAGGCATGAAAAAGCAATGAAAGGCGTAGGACTAATGAGCGACTGCCGGACGAATCGTTCGGCTAACAGGCTGATCTTTTGGCTCAACGCTCGAGCGCGCGCGGCCTGCGCGGATCTTCTGCGCATGCTACGAGTCGCCTGCTACGGGTCGCCTGAATAATCGTAAGACTTCATCTGATAACCTGACTACCCGTCTCATGCCTGCGCTACTGAACCCTCGCCGATGTCCAGATCCGCCGGCGAACGAAAACTGAGAAAAAACCGGCGCGCGCGAACTAATCCGGCAAGAGCGGCAGTGAACCAGCGCAACTTGCCATGACGCCGGACGATTGGATCGCAGGCCTTCTCGCACCCCTCGCCGGCTGGGTCCTGCTCAACGGCGTAGACGATCTGATCCTCGCATTCGCGGGTCTCGGCAGCATCATCCAGCGGAAACTCTCCAGTCATCCGAACTGCCGCGCGCCGTCCGAAGAAGATCTCGACGCCGTTCCGCCGCGCCCTATGGCGATCTTTGTGGCGCTCTGGCACGAATTCCGGGTCATCCAGAAGATGATCGACAACAATGTCACCCGGCTTCGTTACCCGAATTGCGATTTCTTCGTGGGCGTCTATCCCAACGACGCTCCCACCATCGCGGCCGTGCGCGAAGCCATGAAGCGCCACCCCAATGTGCACCTCTCGCTCTGTCCCCACGACGGACCCACCTCGAAAGCCGACAATCTGAACTGGATCTATCAGCGCATGCTGCTCCACGAGGAGAAGACCGGCGTTCGCTTCGAGACCATCCTCACGCACGATGCCGAAGACCTGATTGATCCCGACGCGCTGCGCTGGATCAATTACTACGCGCAGTGGAACGATATGGTGCAGATCCCCGTGCTGGCGCTGCCGACGCCGCTGCGCGAGCTCTCGCACGGTGTCTACTGCGACGAATTCGCGGAGTTCCAGTTCAAGGACATGCCCGCCCGGCAATTCCTCGGCGGCTTCATTCCTTCGAATGGTGTCGGCACGGGTTTCTCCCGCCGCGCGCTGGAGCGCATCGCGGCCGGGCATTCGAACCGCATCTTCGAACCCGGCTCTCTCACTGAAGATTACGAGAACGGCTTCAAAATTCGCCGGCTCGGTCTGCCGCAGAAATTCATTCCGATTCATTTTCGGGAGGGTCGTCCCATCGCCACGCGCGAATACTTCCCGCGGAAATTCACCGCCGCGGTTCGCCAGAGAACACGCTGGGTCATGGGCATCACGCTGCAATCCTGGGAGTATCTTAGTGCCCGCGATACCTTAGGCCAACTTTACTGGTTCTGGCGCGACCGCAAGGGGCTCGCCGGAAATCTGCTCACCCCGCTCACCAACGTTCTCTTTCTGTATGGCGCGGGGACATTGGCCTGGGCCCACGCCGTGCACCATCCCTCCCTGCTGGTGCGCGATTTGTCGCGTTTCCGCACAATCTACGAGGCCGGTCTGATCATGCAGGCGATCCAGACGGCAATACGTATTGCCTGCTCCGCCAGAATTTATGGCTGGCGTTTCGCCTGCGGGGTCCCCGTTCGCGTACTGGTCGCCAATGTCATCAACTCGTGCGCCGCGGCGCGGGCGATCTGCATTTACACGAACGCGAAGTTGCACCATCGGCCGCTCCGCTGGGTCAAGACCGAGCACGCCTATCCGAATCGGGCCGCTCTCGAACCGGAACCGAGACGCCTCAGCGACATCCTTACCGAATCGCAGTGCATTACCTCGGAACAGCTGGAGGCTGCGCGCGCGTCGATGCCGGCCGGCCGGCGCATCGGCGAATATCTCGTTTCATGCGGCCTGCTCGGCGAAGCCGATCTCTACTCCGCGCTCAGCCGTCAGAATGATGTGCCTCTGGGAAAACCCGACCATGGCGCGGTTTCCGTGTCGGCCACGCGCGTCCTGCCGGCCGCCGTCTCGCGCAAGTGGCGGGTGCTGCCGTTTCGTATTGCGGCCGGCGAACTCCATGTCGCGGGCGCCGAACTGCCGGACGAAGAAATGCGGACCGAGATCCGGCGTTTCAGTTCTCTCGAAATCCGTTTCCAGTTGGTGACGCCCGCCGAGTTTGAGGAACTCGCCGCGCAGTATCTCTGACGCCGCCCTCCCTGTCCCGCACGATATCTCTGCGGCACAATGTAATTGACATGACCTCGGTACGACTGGACCCACTCGCCTATCTCGGCGAACAACTGACCGAATGGAAAAAAGCCGGCACGTATCAGCACCTTCGTATCCTCGAAGGGCCGAGCGCCGCCGAATCGAAGTTCGACGGCAGGGAAGTCATCAATCTCGCCTCCAACAACTATCTCGGCTTGACCACCCATCCGAAGCTGATCGAAGCCACCATCGAAGCGACGCGCAAATATGGCGCGGGTTCCGGCGCGGTGCGCACCATTTCCGGGACCATGGACCTCCACATGGAACTGGAGCGCCGCATCGCGAAGTTCAAGAACGTGGAGGCGTGCGTCGTTTTTCAATCCGGATTCACCGCGAACGCCGGCACTGTTTCCGCCGTACTCACACCCGAGGACCATATCGTTTCCGACGAACTCAATCATGCCAGCATCATCGATGGGTGCCGGCTGTCGCGGGCCAAAATTCATGTTTTTCCGCACAAGGATCACGAAAAGGCCGGCCAGATCCTCGAGCAGCTCGCCGGCGTACCCGGGCGCAAGCTGCTGATCACGGACGGCGTTTTCTCGATGGATGGCGACATCGGCCCGCTGCCCCAGCTGGTCGCCCACGCCGAACGGTTCGGCGCCATCATGATGGTGGACGACGCGCACGCCTCGGGCGTACTCGGTCGAAACGGGCGGGGAACGGTCGATCATTTCGGCCTGCACGGGCGTGTGGACATTCAGGTCGGAACGCTGTCGAAGGCGGTCGGCGTGCTCGGCGGCTACGTTTGCGGAACGAAGGATCTGATCGAATTTCTCTACCATCGGGCGCGGCCGTTTCTGTTTTCGACCTCGCATCCCCCGGGCGTGGCCGCGGCCTGCATCGCGGCTTTCGAGATTCTGGAGAGCGAGCCCGAGCGCATCGAACAGCTTTGGACCAATACGCGCTATTTCAAGAAGGGTTTGAACGAGGCCGGTTTCAACACCGGCATCAGTGAGACGCCGATAACGCCGGTGATCGTGGGTGAAGCCGCGCGGGCGCATCAGCTCTCAGCCGAGCTGTTCAAGGAAGGCGTGCTGGCCACCGGAATCGGTTTCCCGACCGTCGCCAAGGACAAGGCGCGAGTGCGCACGATCGTGACTTCCGCTCACACGCGCGAGGAACTGGATCAGGCCCTCGATGTGTTCCGGCGCGTGGGCCGGGGGATGGGAATCATCTGATTTCAACGCGAAAAGCGTGCGGAATATAATGTCCGTTTGCGGCAGGTATGCACCCCGAAGACGAGATCGTCGCGCAAATTGGGGGGATCGATGATGTTCCGGCCTCGGAGTTTTTTCGCGGTCCGCTGGATGTTACGCCCGACTATCTGGGGGCAATAACCAAACAACTGAACGAGCAGTTGACCGTTATCTTCGGATATTGCGAACTGCTCCGGGACCGGCTCCGCCCGGCCAGCACCTCGAAGGCACCGGCACGGCGATTAAGTTGTTTAAGCATCCCGCGGCTGGGTTCTCAGCGGATTGTCGCGCTACCGTCTCCAGGCGCGGCCTTCGACGACCGGGGCTGCTTCTTCAGCGCGGGGCCGGGACCATCGTGTTCAATAGCGATTAGCACAAACGGCATGTCCTCAGCCCGCGCCATTTCAATGTGGCGTTTCGCCTCTGACAGTTTGGCGACTCTGTCAGTCAGGAAGTACCCCAGTCGGTCGCTCGGGACGATGAGAACTGCCAGATCAATCTTTCCCTGCAGGAGTTCCTGCCGAAGATGGATGAGATCGACAGACATCACGTCGCTGCGTCCCGATACTTGCACTTCCACCCCGATGCAGATGTGGCGCGGCCTGCCGTTGATCGCCTGCTGTTTGATCCAATCCACCCCGCCGCTCTTTTTTTGGACCCACCCGCCGGCAGTCCGAAAGCGCTGGTCGATGATCCCACGCAGCCCGGCCGTTCCATTCGCATCTTTGCGCTCTTCAACGAGAAGTTCAAAGGATGAGACGACATCCCGGACCTCGGTCAGGAGTTCGTCAAAACCGAGTCTCGCGATTATGGCCTCCGCGCCGTCAAACAACTGTTCTGAGACGATCTTTGGCATTGGATTCAGAGGGCGCTCCGATCCTATAATTATGTAGATCGAACCGAATGAAAAACGCCGCTCAGCGTCAGAATAAACCCGATACTCTAAAGCGTCAGGGTTGAACTGCCGATGAGTTCGCAGTGGAACAGCAACGTCTGCCGCTCGATTGCATCGAGAACATTTCTCCCCTAACATGTAGTGAAGGTGATCCCGCGATGCGAGAGGTTTTTCATACAGATCTTGGTCGAGTGTATCAGGCGGACTGCCTCGATTTCCTCGGTTCGCTAAAGTCCGGATCTATCCACACCCTCTTCGCCGACCCTCCCTTCAATCTGAATAAGGAATATGGGCGTAAGGGCCGGGACGATCGATCCGAAGCCGACTACCTGGACTGGTCACGCCTGTGGTTAGCCGAATGCGTGCGTGTCCTGGCGCCGGGAGGGGCCCTCTTTGTGTACAACTTGCCGAAATGGCTGATTCAATATGGCTTCTTCCTGCAACAGTACCCGGATCTGGCATTCAAACACTGGATCGCCATCGATAAGGCGCACAGCCTTCCGATTCCCGATCGGCTCTCACCCAGTCACTACGGGATGCTCTATTTCATCAAGGGGAAACGACCCCGAGTCTTTAATCGTGACGACGTTCGTACTCCTGTTCGCAAATGCCGCCACTGCGATGGTGATATAAAGGACTATGGTGGGCACCGTAAATATCTGAATTCGAAAGGCATTAACCTCAAGGATGTTTGGGACGACGTTCCTCCGGTTCGTCACAGCAAATATAAGAACCGGCCCGCGAACGAGCTCGCGCCCGTAATTCTGGAGCGAGTGATCAAACTGACTTCAAACGAAAATGACCTCATTTGCGACCCGTTCGCGGGAGGCGGAGTAACGGCCTATGTAGCCGAGCGCTTGAACCGTCGCTGGCTGGTCGCCGACATCAACGACTGTTCAGCGATACAGGAGCGCTTGGTGAGTTTCAGAAACGGATCGCATCCGGTCTGGAAGGAACCGGGTCCACGGGTGCAGTCGATTAGCGCAGCCGAACGTGCGGTCTGAATCTCACAGAATATTGACCGCTCGAGCCGCCAGCAGCGCCACCGTCGCCAGCGAAATCAACGACTGCACGATCATCATTGCCTTAGCCCACCTCGAAAGCACCGGCACATCCGTCGGCGAAAACGCGGTACTCGTATTAAACGCAAGGAACAGGTAATCGACGAAACCCGGACTCCACTTGTCCTCGCCCATTTGCCGTCTCAACTCCGGATCCATCGACATCTGCGGAAACAGGAACGCCCCATCCTTGTGCACTCCGGCCTTATCCCGCTCATTCGGTCCGCCGCCGTCCAGCCGCCAGTACCACGAGGCGAACAGCAGCAGATTGCTGAACCAAAGCGCCGTCGCCGCCCGCAGGAGCTCGACTGGCGGATCCTTATGAGCAGGCAATCGCATGATCAGCAGCACCAGCGATGAGATCATCCCGACCGTGATCACACTCAGCGCCGAGTAGGCAAAGATCTCGTTCAGTTCGTTCCGGCGAAGCCTGTGGAAGATCGCCGTGGGAATCATCAGCACCGCCACGACCGCGATCATCAACCATGCCGGGCCGACCGTCAGGGACTCCGGCATTGCCCAGAACAACACTCCCACGGAAAAGATCGCGACCAGCGCGGGCCAGCGCGGTTCATGCCGATGAATCGTCATAAGGCTACCAGAGGTGATAATAGCCGTCGCGCCGCGCCAGTTCCACCGCCACGCCGAAAAGGTCTTTAAGAGCGGCCGGCGTCAGCGTCGCCTCCTTCGGCCCGTCCGCAGCGATTTGCCCTCCGCGCATCAGAATCACCCGCTCAATCTCCGGAATGATGTCGGAGAGCTGATGCGTCACCAGCAGAATTCCAATCCCCGATTGGGCCAGTTTTCGTACCATTTCCCGCAACTCGTGCTGAGCGAAAAGGTCCAGACTGGTCGATGGCTCGTCCAGCAGCAGGGCGCGCGGATCATGCACCAGCGCCCGCCCGATCAGCATCCTGCGCGCTTCGCCGGAGGACATCTCGTCCACCGGCTTTCCCCCCAGGTGAGGCGCTTCGAGCAGAGCCAGCACCTGCGACGCCTTCTCCCGCATCTCCTCCGTCACATGATGATTCGGCCAGATGCCGATGCTCGAAAAAAACCCCGAAAGAACCACGTCGAAACCGGTGATCTCGCGCGATACATTGACTCATGAGGTCGTTCGAAACAATGCCGAGCATGCTCCGCAGATCGAAAACGTTCCACAACGAGCGCCCGAGGATCTCGACCGACGACCCCTCCCGCGCCACGGATAGCATTCCCGCGTGATGGTCTTGATCAGCGTCGATTTGCCGCAGCCGTTCGGCCCGAGGATCGCGACGTGTTCGCCCGCGCCAATCCTGAGGCTGAAATCCCGCAGAGCGACGTTTTCGCCGCGCATGACAGTAATGTTGCGTAACTCGATCAGAGGTGGAGTAGGCACTCACACCAGTATGCAAACCGCATCTCAGTCGGCGCTGTGTGCGATCCCGCCGGGCACCAGAATACCGGGCCGGCCCTCGCCCGGATAACGGCGGCTGAAGCGCATCCGCAGCCGGTCGAGCGAAAGATAAATCACGGGTGTGGTGAAGAGCGTGAGCATCTGGCTCACGATCAATCCGCCAACGATCGCGATCCCCAGCGGGCGCCGCAGTTCAGCCCCGTTACCGCGGCCCATAGCGAGCGGCATTCCGCCCAGCAGCGCGCAGCAGGTCGTCATCATGATCGGCCGGAAGCGCAACAAACAAGCCTGAAAAATCGCCTCGCGGGGACTGAGCCCTTCATCCCTTTCGGCCGCCAGCGCGAAATCGATCATCATGATGGCGTTCTTCTTCACGATCCCGATCAGCAGAATGATGCCGATCAGCGCAATGATGGTCAGATCGGTTTTGAACAGCACCAGCGCGATCAGCGCGCCCAGCCCCGCCGAAGGCAGCGTCGAAATAATCGTCAGCGGATGAATCAGGCTCTCGTAAAGGATTCCGAGCACAATGTAGACCGCGCAGAGGGCGGTCAGGATCAGGATCGGCTGAGAGGAAAGCGATTCCCGAAACGCCTTCGCCGTACCGGAGAAACTGCCGGAAATGCTCGCGGGTACGCCCATATCGACCTCCGCCTTCTGGATCGCTTCCACCGCATCGCTGAGTGGGACGCCGTCGGGCAGTTGAAGGAAATGGTGGACGAAGGAAACTGCCCTGAGTGCGGCAGTGAAAGCGGTGTCAGGCTTTCGGCAAAATGGGTGAACGAGGAGAGCGGCACGTCGGTCCCGCGCGGCGTCTGAATATAGATCTTCGACAGGAAATCCGGGCTTTCCCACCACTGCTGCTCGAGCGCCAGCACCACGTGATACTGATTGATCGACTTGTACATCGTCGACACCTGGCGCTGCCCGAACGCATCGTAAAGCGCGCTGTCGACCGCCTGCGCGGTGAGGCCGAGGCGTGAAGCCGTATCGCGATCCACGATCACATTCGAGGACAGGCCGGAATTCTCCAGATCCGAATTCACGTCGGCGATCTGCGGCAGCTTCCGCAGCCGCTCCAGAATCTTCGGCCCCCACAGGGACAGCAAATCGAAGTCCTGGCTCTGCAGCGTGTATTGATATTCGCTGTTGGTGGACCGGCCGCCGATGCGCACGTCCTGATTGGCCTGCAGATACAGTGTCGCTCCAGGCATGTTCTCGGTCTTCTCGCGCAGCCGGTCGATCACCTGGTCCGCGGAGCTTTTGCGCACGCCGAGCGGCTTCAATTGCAGCCACATCTGGGCCTGATTTCCGCCGTTCCCGCCGCCGCTGGTGCCGGCCACCATATCCACCGTCTCCACGTCGGGATCGGCCCGGACCTGCTGGTCGAACCACTTCGCCTTCTCCACCAGCGCCTGATATGAGATGTGCTGCTGGCCCTCGATGACCCCGGACAGCCGCCCTGTATCCTGCTGCGGAAAAAATCCCTTCGGAATCGCAATATAGAGGTAAACGGAAACGCCGATCGTCGCCAGCATCACGAGCATCATCGGCGCCGAGTGGTCCAGCACCACTTCGAGCGCCGAGGAATAGGTGGAGAGGATCCATTGGAAGAACCGCTCCATCAGGTTGTATAAGGCCCCGTGTTTCCGCGCCGGCTTCAGCAGCCGCGAGCACATCATCGGCGTGGCGGTGAGCGAAACCAGCATCGAAACCGCGATCGCCACCGAGAGCACCACCGCGAATTCCCGGAACAGGCGTCCCACGATCCCGCCCATCATCAGAATCGGAATGAATACGGCGATCAGCGAAACGCTCATGCTGAGGACCGTGAAGCCGATCTCGGAAGCTCCCTTTATCGCCGCCTGCATGGGCTGCATGCCGTTCTCGATATGCCGTGTGATGTTCTCGATCACCACGATCGCGTCATCCACCACGAATCCGGTCGCGATGGTAAGGCCCATCAGCGAAAGGTTGTCGAGGTTGTAACCCAGCAGGTACATGGCGCCGAACGTACCGATCAGCGAGACCGGGACGGAGATGCTCGGGATGAACGTGGCCCAGCCGTTGCGCAGAAAAAAGAACACCACCAGAATGACCAGACTGATCGAGATCAGCGTATTGATCTGCGCGTCGTTCACTGAAGACCGGATTGTCAGCGTCCGGTCGTTATCGATATTGAGATGGACGTTCGGCGGCAGAGACGCCCGGAACTGCGGGAGCAGCGCTTTGATGCGGTTCACCGTGTCGATGATGTTCGCGTTCGGCTGCCGGTTGACCCAGATCATCACCGCCGGTTTGCCCTCCGACAATCCGGTGTTCCGGATATCCTCGGTGCCGTCGACCACCCGCCCGAGATCCGACAAACGAACCGGTGCGCCATTGCGGTAAACCACGATGAGATTCCGGTAATCCTTCGCCTCGAACAGCTGGTCGCTGCTGAGAATGGGTACGGTTCTTTCGGAATTATCCAGCGCGCCCTTGGGCATGAGCGCATTCGCGTTCGCCAGAAAACTGCCAATCTGATCCAGACCCACGTTGTACTGCGAAACCGGCTGCGGATTGACCTCCACGCGCACGGCCGGCAGTGAGCTTCCGCCCACATTCACCTGGCCCACGCCTGAAACTTGCGAGAGTTTCAGGCGTGGGCCAGGTGAATGTGAGCGAGAGCTCACTGCAGTTGTATAATCCGCAGCCGGTTTCGCGTCCGAACGTGGGTCTGGATCAGTTGAGAGTTCGACTGGCGAACGCGAATCAGCTCATGCCGAGGGCGCGCTGGGGGACCCGTACCCATTCTCAGCAGCGACCAGCTGTTCGAGGCGAAGGATTACCGGAATCTCATGGTGGTTTACCGCAATGGCGCACCGGTTCGTTTGTCGGATCTCGGGCGGGTGGTCGACGGCCGTCGTTTTTTTTTGTCGGAGGGCAAACCGGCGGTGATGATCTCGGGTCAACCGTCAGTTTCAAACGCAAACATCATCGACACGGTGAACCGCATCAAAGCGCTGCTCCCGGCCGGTTGCCGGGCGTCTCTGCACCGAACGTCCATCTCAATTTGGATAACGACCGGCGCTGACCCACCGTCTTAAGTGAAACAACGCGCAGTCAATACGCTGATCTCAATCGTTCTGGTTGTGCTGGTCGTGTTCTTTTTTCTGCGCAACGGCTGGGCTACGTTTATCCCCGCGTCTCCGTGCCTGTCTCTCTGATCGGTACTTTTGGCGTGATGTACCTTCTGGGCTATAACCTCGACAACCTTTCGCTGATGGGGCTGGCGATCGCCACCGGATTTGTGGTCGACGACGCGATCGTGGTGATCGAGAACATCACCCCGCATATGAAAAAACGGCATGATGCCCATGAGCGGCGATGAAGGGAGCTTCCGAGATCGGTTTCACCGTCCTGGGCATGAGCTTGGCTCATTGCAGTATTATTCCGATTCTGATGATGGGCGGGATCGTGGGAAGGCTGTTCCGCGAATTCGCGGTGGTGCTCTCGGTGGCGATGGCGATGTCTATGCCCGTCTCACTTGACCGCTACGCCGATGATGTGCGCACGGCTGTAGAAGCCGGCGCGAAACACGGCGGCTCCTACAACCTAAACAGAGAAGTTCTTCCAGTGGGTTTTCTCCACCTACGCCTCGGCGCTTGAGGTGGTGCTGGACCACCCTGCGCCGGTGATGTTCGTCATGGTGGTGACGATCGGCGTTTCTGTTTCCTCTATATTGCGATTCCGAAGGGATTTTTTCCGCAGCAGGATACAGGGCGGGTGTCCGGGTTCTCCAGGGCCTGCAGGACATCTCATATCAGGCGCTGGTGGAGAAGGCGAAGTGGTTCGACCAGCAGGTCCGGGCCGATCCCGACGTGGAGACGGTCAACATGTGGCCGGCACCAGCGGCGGCGGGAACGGCGGAAAATCAGGCGCAGATGCGGCTGCAATTGAAACCGCTGGCGTGACTCAAAAGCTCCGCGGACCAGGTGATCGACCGGATGCGAGAAGACCGAGAACATGCCTGGAGCGACACTTACCTGCAGGCCAATCAGGACGTGCGCATCGGCGGCCGGTCCACCAACAGCGAATATCATACACGCTGCAGAGCCAGGACTTCGATTTGCTGTCCCTGTGGGGGCCGAAGATTCTGGAGCGGCTGCGGAAGTTGCCGCACATCGCCGACGTGAATTCGGATCTGGAGAATTCCGGCCTGTTCGAATGTGATCGTGGATCGCGACACGGCTTCACGCCTCGGCCTCACCGCGCAGGCGGTCGACAGCGCGCTTTACGATGCGTTCGGCAGCGCCAGGTCTCACGATGTACAAGTCAATCAATCAGTATCATGTGGTGCTGGCGCTCGAGCAGCAGTGGTGGGAAAGCCCGGATTTCCTGTAGAAGATCTATATTCAGACGCCGCGCGGGACCGACGTGCCGCTCTCCCTTTCACCCATTTTACCGAAAGCTGACACCGCTTCACTGCCGCACTCAGGGCAGTTTCCTGCGTCGACCATTTCCTTCAATCTGGCGGACGGCTCCCACTCAGCGATGCGGTGGACGCGATCAAGAAGGCGGAGGTCGATATGGGCGTGCCCGCGAGATTTCCGGCAGTTTCGCCGGTACGGCGAAGGCGTTTCAGGATTCGCTTTCCACCGAGCCGATCCTGATCCGGACCGCGCTCTGGCGGTTTACATTGTGCTCGGGATCCTTTACGAGAGCCTGATTCATCCGCTGACGATTATTTCGACGCTGCCTTCGGCGGGGCTGGGCGCGCTGATCGCGCTGGTGCTGTTCAAAACCGATCTGACCATCATTGCGCTGATCGGCATCATTCTGCTGATCGGGATCGTGAAGAAGAACGCCATCATGATGATCGATTTCGCGCTGGCGGCCGAAAGCGATGAAGGGCTCAGTCCCCGCGAGGCGATTTTTCAGGCTTGTTTGTTGCGCTTCCGGCCGATCATGATGACGACCTGCTGCGCGCTGCTGGGCGGAATGCCGCTCGCTATGGGCCGCGGTAACGGGGCCGAACTGCGGCGCCCGCTGGGGATCGCGATCGTTGGCGGATTGATTGTGAGCCAGATGCTCACGCTCTTCACCACACCCGTGATTTATCTTTCGCTCGACCGGCTGCGGATGCGCTTCAGCCGCCGTTATCCGGGCGAGGGCCGGCCCGGTATTCTGGTGCCCGGCGGGATCGCACACAGCGCCGACTGAGATGCGGTTTGCATACTGGTGTGAGTGCCTACTCCACCTCTGATCGAGTTACGCAACGTTACTGTCATGCGCGGCGAAAACGTCGCTCTGCGGGATTTCAGCCTGAGGATTGGCGCGGGCGAACACGTCGCGATCCTCGGGCCGAACGGCTGCGGCAAATCGACGCTGATCAAGACCATCACGCGGGAATGCTATCCGCTGGCGCGGGAGGGGTCGTCGGTCGAGATCCTCGGGCGCTCGTTGTGGAACGTTTTCGATCTGCGGAGCATGCTCGGCATTGTCTCGAACGACCTCATGAGTCAATGCACGCGCGAGATCACCGGTTTCGACGTGGTTCTTTCGGGTTCTTTTCGAGCATCGGCATCTGGCCGAATCATCATGTGACGGAGGAGATGCGCGAGAAGGCGTCGCAGGTGCTCGCTCTGCTCGAAGCGCCTCACCTGGGGGGAAAGCCGGTGGACGAGATGTCCTCCGGCGAAGCGCGCCGCATGCTGATCGGGCGGGCGCTGGTGCATGATCCGCGCGCCCTGCTGCTGGACGAGCCATCGACCAGTCTGGACCTTTTCGCTCAGCACGAATTGCGGGAAATGGTACGAAAACTGGCCCAATCGGGCATTGGAATCCTGCTGGTGACGCATCAGCTCTCCGACATCGTTCCGGAGATTGAGCGGGTGATTCTGATGCGCGGAGGGCAAATCGCTGCGGACGGGCCGAAGGAGGCGACGCTGACGCCGGCCGCTCTTAAAGACCTTTTCGGCGTGGCGGTGGAACTGGCGCGGCGCGACGGCTATTATCACCTCTGGTAGCCTTATGACGATTCATCGGCATGAACCGCGCTGGCCCGCGCTGGTCGCGATCTTTTCCGTGGGAGTGTTGTTCTGGGCAATGCCGGAGTCCCTGACGGTCGGCCCGGCATGGTTGATGATCGCGGTCGTGGCGGTGCTGATGATTCCCACGGCGATCTTTCACAGGCTTTGCCGGAACGAACTGAACGAGATCTTTGCCTACTCGGCGCTGAGTGTGATCACGGTCGGGATGATCTCTTCGCTGGTGCTGCTGATCATGCGATTGCCTGCTCATAAGGACCCGCCAGTCGAGCTCCTGCGGGCGGCGCGGCGCTCTGGTTCAGCAATCTCCTGCTCTTCGCCTCGTGGTACTGGCGGCTGGATGGCGGCGGACCGAATGAGCGGGATAAGGCCGAGTCCACAAGGATGGGGCGTTCCTGTTTCCGCAGATGTCGATGGATCCGGATTTGAAACGGCAATGGGCGAGGACAAGTGGAGTCCGGGTTTCGTCGATTACCTGTTTCTTGCCTTTTTTACGAGTACCGCGTTTTCCCCGACGGACGTGCCCGTGCTTTCGAGCTGGGCTAAGGCAATGATGATCGTGCAATCGTTGATTTCGCTGGCGACGGTGGCGCTGCTGGCGGCCCGAGCGGTCAATATTCTGGAGATTCAGACCGCACCTTCGGCTGCGCTAATCGACTGCACCCTTAAACCCGGTTCCTTCCAGACCGGACGCGATCCGTTTCTGAAACTCACCAAGCGCTCCTGTATCGCTGAACAGTCGTTGATGTCGGCGACCAGCCAGCGACGGTTCAAGCGCTCGGCTACATAGGCAGTTACTCCGCCTCCCGCGAACGGTCGCGAATAAGGTCATTTTCAGATTTTGAAGTCAGTTTGATCACTCGCTGGAGATTACGATGGGGAGCTCGTTCGCGGGCCGGTTCTTATATTTGCTGTGACGAACCGGAGGAGACGTCGTCCCAAACATCCTTGAGGTTGAGTAGCTTTCGATTCGGACATATTTACGGTGCTTAATTAGTCCTTTATATCACCATCGCAGTGAGCGGCATTTGCGAACAGGAGTACAAACATGGTCAGCGACAAGATGCCCTTGA
>CAWBIS010000288.1:0-3132 GCA_963788485.1 Terriglobia bacterium | reverse complement strand
CGGAATCGATTATATGGATCTCTTCATCGGCTCCGAAGGAACGCTCGGCGTGGTGACGGAAGCGGAACTCACGCTGCTGCCGATGCCGGAATCTTTGTTTACGGGCGTACTGTTCTTCGAATCCGATGAGAGTGCGCTCGACAGCGTGGACCGCTGGCGGCCGATGCCCGGGCTGCGCATGCTCGAGTATCTGGATGCGGGCTCGCTCGATCTGTTGCGCGCGCGTTTTCCCGAACTGCCGGCGGCTGCTCGCGCCTGCGTGCTGATCGAAAGCCAGAATGAGGATTGGATGGACAGCTTCGACGGCATGGACGACTCCTGGTTCGCCGCCGGGGCCGCGGATCGCGAGCGTTTCCGGCGCTTCCGACACGCCTTGCCCGAGGCCGTGAACGACCTCGTGCGCCGCCGCGGTCTAATCAAAATGGGATCGGATTTCGCGGTACCGATCGCGCGCAATCGCGAGATGCTGCGAATCTACCGCGAGACGCTCGACCGCGAGTTCCCGGGCCAGTATGTGATCTTCGGCCATATCGGCGACGCCCATCTGCACGTGAATGTGCTGCCCGCCAACGATGGCGAATGGCGGCGCGGAAGCGACTTGATGACCTGTTTCGCCACGAAAGCGGTGGAACTGGGAGGAACCGTTTCGGCGGAACATGGCCTGGGCAAGCGCAAGCGGCACTTGCTCCAGATCCAATATTCCGCCATGCAGATCGAAATGATGAAGGATGTCAAGCGGCGGCTGGATCCGCAGTGGCTGCTCGGACCGGGAACTCTGTTCGACCGGTAGCCGGTAATTCTATCTGTGGGAAGGCTGCGCCGTCAGACCCAGCGCTTCACCGCTTCAGCCGTGTCGCTCGGCCTGGTATTGAAACACAGCTTCGCCTGTGGCGCCTTCGCGTGCACCACATTGATCACCTTCTCGAAAAGCGGAAAACTGCTGGGAATCACTCGAATGCCGGCTCCGATCAGCACGCAATCGTAGGCCCTCGTCCTCAGTTTGTCCTCGAGCACCCGCTCGGCTGTCGCTCCCATATCGATCAGACACAATTCCGAATTGTAGCCGAGGGCGCGCAGTCGCTCGTTATCGGCCAGCAGTGCCGACATCACCCGCTCGGCGCTGAGGTTCTGCGGCGCGAAGTCCGGACTCGAGAAATCGATGAGAGCCGGATCGATACCCACCAGCAGGACGCTCTTCTTTTGTTCCACTGTCTTTTCCATCCCGGGCCTGCAATTAGGGTATCGTGGTTTCTGACACGCTGGAGGAGGATTTTCGATGAATCGTTCGATCTTGAAATGGATGGCATTCGCAGGCGCGCTGCTGGCTCCCGCCGCCATTTACGCTCAGGTCTCTTGCACCCGCGAAGGCCTCCAGGCCGCAGTCGATCTTTATCTTGCCGCACAAACCAAAGGGGACACCAGCGGTCTGCCGCTGGCGAAGGGGCTGGGATACGTCGAGAACTTCAAGCCGATCGACATCAACGAAGGCCTGATCAAAAAGCCGATGAAGATTGACCATCATCGCAGCCTTCTCGACACGTCCACCTGCCAGACCTTCACCGAAGTGATCGTCGCGGACAAGGCGAACCCGTACGCGCTCGGCACGCGCCTCCGCGTAAATCATGCGTTGATTGCCGAAATCGAAATGATGTGGACCACTACGGGTTACTGGGGGTTCAACGTCGACAACTATCTGAAATACACGACGGGCGAGGATTGGAGCGAAATCCCCGTTGCCAGGCGCGACACCCGCGACACGCTGGTGTCCGCCGCCAGCGCTTATCTGGATGCATTCCTCGAAGGCAAAGGGGACCTCGTGCCGTGGGGTTATCCCTGCAATCGCACCGAGGGCGGAATGCACACCGGCAAGGGCACTCCCGAGGATACCTGTCAGGTTGGCGTACCGAGCGGGGTCAACATCGCCAACCGGCACTTCGTAGTCGACGAGACGATGGGTGCCGTAGTGGCGTTCTGCACGTTCGGCGCGGGCTCCGCGGCCGGCGGCAGCGGCGCGCCGGACACCCACCTGTTTCGCGTCGAGAACGGCAAGCTGCGCTACGTCCACACGCTGACGCATCTCTTGCAGGCGAACGGCCCCGGACGCGGCCGAGGTCAGGGCAGGGGCACCGCGCCTGCCGGCCGGCAGTAATCGGAAAAATCGGCCGAGCATTCGAGATGCCGCCGTTAACAACAGGGAGTGACGATCGAAATCGCGACGATGTGACTCGCCGCAGGCTGCTGCGCAGCGCCCTCGGGACGGCCGCGCTGGCGTCGGGAATTGAAAACGTATTCGGGCAGCGTCCGCCGGCGCCCCCCAACATCCTCTTCATCATGGCGGATGACCTCGGTTACGCGGATGTCTCTTGTTACGGCAGGCCCGACTTCACTACACCGAACATCGACAGCCTGGCGGCGAAAGGCGTGCGCTTCCTGCAGGCATACGCAAACTCCGCGGTATGCTCGGCCACGCGCACCGCCCTGATCACGGGCCGCTATCAGTACCGGTTGCCCATCGGGCTTGAGGAGCCGCTGGCCGGCCGCGACGTCGGCCTGCCGCCCGACCATCCCACCTTGCCGTCGTTGTTGAAGAAGGCCGGCTATGGAACGACTCTCGTGGGCAAGTGGCATCTGGGCGAACTCCCGAAATTCGGCCCGCTCCTGAGCGGATACGATCATTTCTACGGGTTCCGTGGCGGCGCTTCCGATTACTATGCGCACGATTCGACTCTGTGGGACGACGACGTGCATGTGCACGAGATGGGCTACCTCACCGACATGCTCGGCCGTCGCGCCGCCGAAGTTGTAAACGGCTACGCGAAGTCAAGCCGTCCGTTTCTGTTGAGTCTGCATTTCAACGCGCCGCACTGGCCGTGGGAAGCGCCTGGTGACGAAGCGGAGTCGAACCGCTTGCGCTCCGCCAGAAGCCTTGTCGATTTCGACGGCGGCTCGCAGAAGACCTATCAGCGCATGATTCAGCAGATGGATCTTCAGATCGGCCGCGTGCTTCAGGCGCTCAATGCAAATGGCCTCGCGGAGAATACGATTGTCATTTTCACCAGCGACAACGGCGGCGAACGATTTGCGGATACCTGGCCGTTCACCGGCCGCAAGACGGAACTTCTGGAAGGTGGA
>CAWBIS010000287.1:0-29102 GCA_963788485.1 Terriglobia bacterium | reverse complement strand
CCGTATCGCTCCCCATGGCCTCGTTGCAGCCGACACGCAATCCCGAACTGACCCCAGCGGTGACGAAAGCGCTGCATGAGCATTGGCGTGTGCTGCTTGTCGAAAGCATCATCCTCGTCGTGCTCGGCGCCGCGGCGATCATTATTCCGCCGCTCGCCGGGTTGGCGGCCACCATCTGGATCGGTGCGATCTTCCTTTTCGGCGGGCTCGTCGGCTTGGTGGCGAGCTTGCGTGCACACGGGGCGCCGGGCTTTGTGTGGTCGGTGATCTCAGCAACGCTCGCCTTGCTTGCCGGCCTCCTGTTGCTGTGGAATTCCGATGGAAGGCCTTACCACCCTGACCTATGTGATGATCGCCTTCTTCATCTTCGACGGCGTCACGATGATCTTCTACGCGATCGCGCATCGGCACGAGCTCAGCGGACGATGGGAATGGATCGCAACCAACGGCCTCATCGATCTGTTTCTGGCCGCGATCATCCTCTCGGGCATGCCGGGCTCGTCGGCCTGGGCACTGGGTTTGCTGCTCGGTATCGATCTGGTGTTCGGCGGCAGTGCCCTTATCGCGATGGCCCTGGCGGCGAAAGAGGCACCCTCGCGGCGCGACTACTTAGGTATTCGCTTCTGCCGGAGGATTGATCTGCATCAACCATGCGCAGCTTGAGCGCGCGTAGATTTCTCCGATGACGACCTATTGGTGCAGATTTTCTCTATGCCGGCGGCCACGTCTATGGCGCGGAAAATTGGAGGCCAATGGACGATGCCGCGGCCATCGCCAGAGCGCGCATCATCCACACGCATGGGATCGGCAGTGGCTACGAAATCTGGGATGGCCAGCGCCGCATTCACCGCGAAACCAACCGCCGTACCACGCCGCTGGCGTGAGACAACCCGTGGGCAAACCGCCCTTTACGGCGTCGCGACGTAAGGCGGCCCGCACGCTTTGGTGACACCGTTCCCGAGACGCTGGCCCGCCGCTGCCGTCTTTCGACTTGTCGGTGAAGGGGAAGACCGCCGAGACGGCGGCACCCGGTGCCATGAGCGGCGCAGCGCCAACGCAGAGCGGGATTTGAAAGGCGATCCGGAAGGGCGTTTCGATCATCCCGAGGGTCCGTAGCCCCGCTATCGCTCCCGGACGTGCTGGCGCATGCGCCAAGCGGCACTCGTCAGGAGGACCGCCCGAATGGCACAATCGCATCTCTTACTCTCCTCAGTTGCCGCGCGGCATCGATGACGATGATAGCCATGCCACGACGCCCGGACGCACTAGCGCCCTAAGACCCGACGCCGCGCCACAACCGGACCGGGTCACAGTTTTGTGAGACGCCGCGACTTTCCCGTGCTCTATATGTCGCGGATAAACAATGTCAGCAAAAGGAAGCGTCATGAGCGCGAAACCATCGGAGATCCCGGAGGGCGAGCCCAGCCTGATCATTCCGGCTTTGGCGCCGTTCTACGCCCCGGTCTGTGATCTGTCCTATCCTTTGATGCGGGTCACGGTCGGCGGCGTGCTGCTGGTTCACGGCATCGAGAAAGTGATCGGCCCGGGCGTCGTCGGCTTCGCCGCCGGCTTGGCGCGGCGCGGCATCGAGCTGTCCTTGCCCTTCGCTTATGTGATTTTCTTCAATGAGACGATCGGTGCCGTCTGCCTGATCCTCGGTTTTATCACGCGCCCCATCGCCGCCATCATCGCCGTCGAGTTTGCGGTGATCACTTTCGTCGCTCACTTTCCCAACGGCTTCGGCTTTTCCAACCCCGGCGGTGGTTGGGAATATCCCTTCTTGTGGGGTCTGATGATCTTCGCGATCGCGTTGCGCGGTGGCGGCCCTTATTCGCTCGACCGGAGACTGGGGCAAGGAGATCTAGCCGAGATAGCGGCGCCAGGGTTGCCAATCCAGCTGCTCCCAGCCCTCGCTCACGCCGCCATAATCCTGCTCCGGCACATCGAGGTGGATGAGATCGATCCGGCCATCTTTCCCTTCCGGAAGGAAGGCTAGGATCAGCGTCGAATCCGGGGATCGTTTGCGGCGAAATTGACCGAACGCCAAGACTGGACGACGAGCCTTGGCGCGAGGACGCTGAGCATGGTGCCGCTGAGTTCTCCGTCAAAGGCGGCAAAGGCCGAGCCGCTCTCGCCGTTATGGTCACGGGAGCGCCCGTCACGGCCGCATGCAGCACCGGATCGAGATAGGTCGCATAGAGCGTTTCGGCTGGCGCCGGCAGGATGATGCTTTGTCGGATCAGGCTGCGCATGGGATTTTGCCTCCGCGAGTGGTGGCTTGGGGCTGGACCATGCCGAGAGTGCCAGCGCTGCCGTCCTGACGGGAATCAAAATCGACCGGCGGGCGAAAACAAAGAAGGCCACCTTTGGGTGGCCTTCTTCCTTATGATCGCAAGGCAAGCGCTTGGCGCGGCGAGCCCCTACTCCACATATTCCGGCTCTTTCGGCGCCTCGGGCTCGTCTGGTTCGCCGAGCGGCACGTGTCGGCGGCGCGGCGGCTTCCTCGAAAGCGAAGGCGAGCTTGTCGTCGTCGACCGAGACTTTGACCACGCCGCCCTTGACGAGCTTGCCGAACAGGAGCTCCTCGGCCAACGGCTTTTTGACGTGCTCCTGGATCACACGGCCTAACGGCCGGGCACCGAACAGCTTGTCGTAGCCTTTTGCGCCGAGCCATTCGCGCGCCGCGTCGTCGAGCACGATCGTGACGTTGCGGTCGGCGAGTTGCTCCTCGAGCTGGAGAATGAACTTGTCGACGACGCGGCCGATCGTCTCCGGCGTCAGCGCCGCGAACGAGATCACCGCGTCGAGCCGGTTGCGGAACTCCGGCGTGAACATCCGCTTGATCGCCTCTTCATCGTCGCCGGTCGCGACCTCGCTGCCGAAGCCGATCGCCGGCTTGGCCATCTCGGCGGCCCCGGCATTGGTCGTCATGATCAGGATGACGTTGCGGAAATCGACCGTTTTTGCCGTTGTGATCGGTGAGCTTGCCGTAATCCATCACCTGCAGCAGGATGTTGAAGAGATCGGGATGCGCCTTCTCGATCTCGTCCAGCAGCAGCACGCAATGCGGATGCTGGTCGACCGCGTCGGTAAGCAGCCCGCCCTGGTCGAAGCCGACATAGCCCGGCGGCGCACCGATCAGGCGCGACACGGTGTGGCGCTCCATATATTCCGACATGTCGAAACGGGTCAGCTCGATCCCGAGGGTACGGGCGAGCTGGCGCGCGACCTCGGTCTTGCCGACGCCGGTCGGGCCGGAGAAGAGGTAGGAGCCGATCGGCTTTTCCGGCTCGCGCAAGCCGGCGCGGGCGAGCTTGATCGCCGCGACGAGAGCCTCGATCGCCTGTCCTGGCCGAACACCATGGTCTTCAAGTCGCGGTCGAGATTTTTCGAGCACTTCCTTGTCGTCGCGCGAAACGCTCTTGGGCGGGATGCGCGCCATCGTCGCAACCACCGCCTCGACCTCTTTGGCGGTGATGGTCTTGCGGCGCTTGTTCTCGGGCAGCAGCATCTGCGCCGCGCCGACCTCGTTGATCACGTTGATCGCCTTGTCGGGCAATTTGCGATCGCCGATGTAGCGATGCGACAGCTCGACCGCCGTGCGGATCGCCTCCGCGGTGTAACGGACCTTGTGGATGCCGCTCGTAATAAGGCTTCAGGCCGCGCAGGATCTTGACCGCGTCCTCGACCGTCGGCTCGTTGACGTTGATCTTCTGGAAGCGCCGCGACCAGGGCGCGGTCCTTCTCGAAGTAGTTGCGGTATTCCTTGTATGTGGTCGAGCCGATGCAGCGGATATTGCCCGAGGCCAAAGCGCCGGCTTGAGCAAGTTCGACGCATCCATCGCGCCACCGGAGGTCGCGCCGGCGCCGATGACGGTGTGGATCTCGTCGATGAACAGGATCGAGCCGACCATCGCCTCGAGCTCGGCGAGCACGGCTTTGAGGCGCTCCTCGAAATCGCCGCGATAGCGCGTGCCGGCCAAGAGCGCGCCCATGTCGAGCGCATAGATCGTGGCGTTCTGCAATACCTCGGGCACTTCACGCTGCACGATGCGGCGCGCCAGACCCTCGGCTATGGCCGTCTTGCCGACGCCCGGATCGCCCGACATAGAGCGGATTGTTCTTCTGCCGGCGGCACAGGATCTGGATGGTGCGGTCGACCTCGCTCTCGCGGCCGATCAGCGGATCGATCTTGCCGTTGCTTGCGCCTTCTTGTTGAGATTGACGCAATAGGCGTCGAGCGCGTCATGGCCGCGCTTTTTATTGGGCTTGCCTTCGGCCGCGCTCCTCGTCCTCGGCGCCTTGAACGCGACGCGTCTCGGATGCGGCCCGGCGCCTTGGCGATGCCGTGCGAGATGTAATTGACCGCGTCGAACCGCGTCATTTCCTGCTCCTGCAGGAAATAGACCGCATGGCTTTCGCGCTCGGCGAACATCGCGACCAGCACATTGGCGCCGGTCACCTCCTCGCGGCCCGAGGATTGGACATGGATCGCGGCGCGCTGCAAGACGCGCTGGAAGCTCGCCGTCGGCTTGGCGTCCTCGACATGGGTCGAGACCAGATTGCCGAGCTCGTTGTCGACGTAATGACGGACGTCGCGGCGCAGCTTCTCGAGATCGACGGTGCAGGCGCGCAACACCGCGATCGCGTCCTGATCCTCGGTCAGCGCCAACAGCAGGTGCTCGAGCGTGGCATATTCGTGCCGCCGTTCGTTGGCATAAGCGAGGGCGCGGTGCAGGGTCTTTTCGAGGTTGCGCGACAACATGAAAGGCCAATTCCTTACATAGGTTCCGATGGGTTGTTTCGTGCAAGGTTCGTGCCGTGCGTCATGGTCCTTTTCTTGTTAATCCTTCTCAAGCGTACACTGTAACGGATGCTGGTGCTGGCGGGCGAAATCCATCACCTGGGTGACTTTGGTCTCGGCCACCTCGTAAGTATAGACGCCACATACCCCGACGCCACGGCGATGAACATGCAACATGATCCGCGTGGCCTCCTCGCGGTTCTTGTTGAAAAACCGCTCCAGTATATGGACGACGAACTCCATTGGCGTGTAATCGTCGTTCAACATAAGCACCTTGTACATCGACGGTTTTTTCGTCTTCGCCTTCGGCTTGACGATAACGCCGGTGTTCGGTCCTTCGCCGCCATTGCGTTTCTCGATATCGCTCATGTCATCGAGCCGGCTGCGTCCACGAAGTTGATCCACGGTATGATATGGTTACCGCAGGCCTTCAGCAAAGCCCTTTTCTCCGCCCGGCTTCAGACCATCCCACGATCCTAGCGCGCGAAGGGTTAACGGTGACGAAAACTTGTGCCGGAGCTGCGCGAAAGACGGCATAAATAAAAAGACCCGGCCAAAGCCGGGTCTTGCTGCACTCGTCGCGACGCGGCTGAGATCAAGCGGCGGGTGATTTGCCCGCTTGCGGCGACGAAAATCGCGCCATCGCTGCCTCGACCCGGCCCTCCCAGGGCGCAAAAGCCTCGCTCGCGAGGGAAACACCGAGCTCGGAAAGCTTCACCGAGCCGGCCACCATGCCCTCGAACTGCCGCTTGGCAAGATCCGTCTGGATCTTGACGACATCCTCGAGCGTCTTGGCGCCGAGCAGGCCGCGCGCGGTCTCGCTCGCGCTTTGCAGCGCGGTGCGGGCATAAACCATGACTTCCTGGCTGATCGCTTCGATACCGGCACTCAGCGCGGCGTTGGCTTTGACGGCGGCCTCGATATTCTCGCGTCCGAAGGTGGCCAGATCCGTATAGCTCAGATTGGGGAATTGCGAGTTGGAAGGAGAAGCGCCGAGAAGGGGCGCTGTGGCGGGTTCGGAAGGCTTCTTCGCTTTTGCAGCCGATATGGACAACATCAACATCGATCTGATCGCGGGCCTTCCCGGCCAGACCGAGACCAGTTGGCGGGAATCTCTCTCGGCCTCGCTCGCCCTCGAGGTCCCCCACATTTCGGTCTACATGCTGGAGGTGGATGAAGACAGCCGGCTCGGGTCCGAGATTCTTCTGGGCGGCAAACGGTACGGCGCGACGGACGTTCCTTCCGAGGACCAGATCGCCGATTTCTACGAGACCGCGGTCGACCTGCTCGGAACCCAGGGCATCCATCGTTACGAAATCTCCAACTTCGCGCGCCCAGGCGCGGAATCGCTCCACAACCTGAAGTACTGGAAGCGGAAGCCCTATATCGGATTCGGCGCGGACGCGCATTCCTTCGATGGCGTCAAACGCTGGCAGAATGTGGAATCGGCACGGGAATATGTGGCCCGATCCGGGCGCGGCGAATCGGTTCGATGCGAAGAAACATTGCCCGATGCGGGCGAAGAAAAATTCTTTGTAGGTCTGCGGCTGTCGGAAGGCGTCCACGCAGACCCCGCCGACTGGCAGCGCTATGGACCCGCCTTTGAACGCTTCCTCGCCGCCGGCTTCATGGAGCGCGCGAATGACAATCTGCGCTTGACCCCCAGAGGCGTCATGGTATCCAACGAAATTTTTCAGGAGTTCATCGGCGCATGATCGATTTGCGCAGCGACACAGTCACGAAACCCACGCCTGCCATGCGCCAGGCGATGTTCGAAGCCGAAGTGGGCGATGACGTCTATGGCGAAGATCCGACGGCAAACCGTCTCGAAGAACGAGCGGCGGAGGTCATCGGCAAGGAAGCGGCGCTGTTTGTTCCCTCGGGCACCATGGGGAATACGATCGCGATCAAACTGCTCACCGAGCACGGCGAGGAGGTGGTCTGCGATTCCCGAGCGCACTTGCTCGATTGGGAACTGTCGATGCTCGCCTGGTTTTCGGGTTGCCTGATCCGCCCCGCCCGGACTGAAGACGGCATTCTGACGTGGGACGTCATTCGAACCGTCCTGAAAGCCGGAGGTCCGCACTCGGCTCGAACCGGCGCCATCGCCATCGAGAACACCCACAACATGGCCGGCGGCCGCGTCTATCCGCAGGATGTAATCGACGATATCTGCGACCGCGCGCACGATGCGGGCGTTTCTGTCCACATCGATGGCGCGCGAATTTTTAACGCCGCCGTGGCGACGGGCAACCCGGTGAGCGAGATCGCCGCGAAGGTGGATACGGTGATGTTCTGCCTCTCGAAAGCCCTGGGCGCCCCGGTGGGATCCATCGTCGCCGGTCCCGCGAAGTTAATTGAGAAAGGGCGGCTGCTGCGCAAACGCCTCGGCGGCGGCATGCGTCAGGTCGGCGTTCTTGCCGCCGCGGGTCTGGTGGCGCTGGAAGAATCGCCAAAATGCCTGCACGTGGATCATGCGAATGCGCAAATGATCGCAGAGAGATTACGTAGCATCGACGGCGTCACGGTGCGGCCAGTCGAGACCAACATCGTGATTTTCGATCTGCCCGGCAGTTGCTCGCCCGGCGCCACGGCGGCCCGTTTGAAAAAACGCGGCGTGCTGCTCAATGCCGTGAACAACCAGTTCATGCGCGCCGTGACGCACTACGATGTCACCCGCGAGGACTGCGCTGAAGCCATGGATGCGCTTGAGGAAACGCTGCAGTCGGCTCAGTGATTTTTTCGGGGGGAAGAACGGTCAGGCGCCGCTGAGCTTCAATACCAGAAACGGCGTCGTCGTCGGCTGCGGCGAACCGCCCTCCGGTTCCACCGTGACAGCCACCGCGGCCGCATCCGGCTGGACCCGCCCTGGCCTCACGTAGACGGCGGTCGCATCCGCTTCGCCACGGAAAGTTCCTGCCGGAATAGGATTCCCCTTCGCAGGTATCACCCAAAGTTCGAATGTCCTGTTGGGCGCAATCCGCGGCATACTGCCCCCGATGAACAACACCCCTTTTGCGGAGCTGACAAACACTCTCCCTCGCGATGGCTGCGCAGTCTCCCCGAACGTCGCTTGTTTCGTCGTGGGATCGTTCAGGATCGCGAGTGCCTGGGCGAGCTTCGCGGCGTCCTCGTTCTGCCGCCGCGCGGGAAGCGCCAACACGACTAGTACGATCGCCATCGCCGCGCAGGCCGCCCAGGGCAGGAAAAATCCCGCGAATGAGCGCCCGGGCCTTCGTACCACCATCCCGATTACGCGGTCCCGCAGGTAGCGGGGAGGCTCGGCCTGAGGAACGGTATTCGACATCGCCATCACCATCGCCATCGCGCTGCGAACGCCCGGGACGCAATTGGGGCAGTTGCGGGCCAGGTGCTCGGCGATCTCCGACCGCTCCGGATCTTCCGCGATGCCCAGCGAATAAGCTCCATATTCGTCGCGCAATTCTTCGCAGGTCATACCGTCAGCGCCTCGCCAATCTCTTCGCGGAGAAACTTCAGCGCGCCGCGTACCCACGACTTGACCGTCCCCAGAGGCTGTCCCATCCGCTGCGCCATTTCGGTCTGCGAAAGGCCCTCGTAATAGGCGAGGTGGATCACCTGGCGCTGGTTTTCGCTCAGCTTGGCCATCGCGTTCCGTATCAGGCGCGCGCGGTCGGAGTTGACCACGTCACGTTCCATATCCACGAATAGCGAAGGGTGCTCATGCGCGTCCAGCTCGAATGCGTTCCGCTCCATGCGTACGCCGGCGGATCGCAGATGATCGATCGCCCGGTTGCGCGCGATGGCCAGCAGCCACGCACCCAGCGAGGCGCGTTCTCCATCGAAAGTTTGCGCCCGGTTCCAGACGCGCAGGAACGTCTCCTGCGCCAGATCCTCGGCTACGGCGCCATCGCGCACGATCGACAGGATAACCGAATACACGATCCTGCCAAAACGGTCGTAGAGGCTCGCCATCGCGGCAGAATCCTTCTGCCGCAATCCGCGTATGAGGTTTTGATCGTCCTGCCCGCTCATTTCCAGAGCGAGCAGGAGTCCGGTTATGAGCATTCGAGCGCTCGCGCCACCACCTTAGTTTGGCATCAGTACGGTATCGATTACCTGGATGACCCCGTTCGACTGCATCACGTTCGGGATTGTCACCAGGGCCATGCCGCCTTTTTCGTCTTCCAGCATCACCTTGCCGTCGTGCATCACCGCCGTCAAGGTCCCGCCGCTGACGGTCTTCAGCTTCGCCGTTCCTCCACCATCCCGAATTTCCTTCTCAATGATTGCCGTCGTCAGCCGGCCCGGCACGACGTGGTAGGTGAGGATCTTTACGAGTGCGTCTTTATTTTCCGGCTTCAGCAGCATGTCAACCGTGCCGGCGGGAAGTTTGGCAAATGCTTCATTAGTGGGCGCAAACACCGTGAACGGGCCGGGGCCCTTCAGGGTATCGACCAGACCGGCCGCCTTTACCGCCGCGACCAGCGTGGTGTGATCGGCCGAATGGACGGCATTGTCGATGATGTCCTTGTTCGCGTACATTTTCTGTCCGCCAACCATGGGATTTCCCGCGAACGAGGGTGCGGCCGCGCAGACAGCAAGCAGCAGCGTCAGAACCGATGTTTTCATTTTTGTTTTCTCCTCTGCCTTTTTCAGGCTCTCTGCAAGGGATACGAGAGGAGTCGAACGTTTGGATGAGAACTGCTCGCGCAGCCGCTCTACGTCAGGCTGGTGGGCATCGACAGAAACGATTGCACCGCATGCCAGGTCTGCCGCCGATTGATATTCGTGATCAGCGAATGCGCCGCGCCGGGCAAAATCACAAGTTGTCGGCTGCCGTTCGGCAGGCGTTTGAAAAAATCCGTCAGATCGTCGACAGTCGCGATGCCGTCATATTCGCCGCGAAGGAGCATCACCGGGGAGAGAACCTTCGCCGGATCCACCACCGGCAGATTGGCCGTCATATCGAGATAGGTGCCGGTGGGCACCTGGTCGCCGAACTGAAGTTCGGCATCCGCCACGACCTCGGCAATAGCAGGATCCGTGGTGCCTGGTTTGTCCCGAGTGTAAATGCTGCGAATCATCTCGCGGTCCCGCAGTCGCATGTTGTGCGTCCGGTAATACGGCAGTTGTTCGGCTCGCTTCGCCAGCGTCGACGAACCCTCGCCTTTGTATGTGAAAGCGGCGAGAACCAGGCTTTCCACCCGCTCCGGGTGAGACATGGCGTAGACGCCCGCTCGCAGGCCTCCCGAGGATTCTCCGAAAAGGTGCACCTTCTCGCGTCCCGTCTCGTGGACCACGAGGTCGATCGCTGCCTTCAAATCTTCCGCCCCGCTGGCAATATCCGAGTTGCCGGTCGTGCGGCTCGACTTGCCGTAATTCTCGTGATCCACCGTCCAGACGTCGAAGCCAAGACGGGCGAAGACGTTCATCATCGAATACTCTTCGCTGCCCGGAACCGTCAGATCGTAGCTCGTGCGCGCGGAAAGCGAAGACCCGTGCACGAGAAACAAAACCGGAAGAGACAACTGACCGGACTCGGCCGCAGACATTCGCTTCCGGTACATGGCAAGGGATACGGCGCCTTTCCTCGCGGCATATTCCTTGTTGAGAAGACCGCCTTGAGACGCCGCCTTCAGCCAGGTTCCTCCCGCCATAATCCCGGCTCCCGCAATCACCGAACGGCGCGACAGTTTTCGCATGAGCATTACTGTATCGCGATTTTGAACCCGCGCGCGGGCGGACACACTAAAGACCTGCCTCGCCCGCGCCGATAGTTGAGTGATGATCTCGAAACTCACGATCGAACACAAGTTGACGACAGGGATTGCCGCAGTTTTTGTACTAATGGCGGCCATGGGCTTTCTGGAATTGCGGGCGGTCCATTCGGCTGCCGAGCAATTCAACGTCGCGGTGGATAAGAACATCCGCAAGATCCAGATTCTGAATGGAATTGTTACCGCTCAATCGGAACTGGTGTCCGCGCAACGCGGAATCGTTCTGGCCGGCTTCGCCAAAAATGGGGAGGAATTCGAGGCCAACAAAAGCGCTTTTTCGCGTAACTTCGCCACCATTGAGGAAGGGCTGGCCGCCGTTCGCCCGTTGCTGGTTACGGACGAGAGCCGGGTGTTGAGTTCCGCGATCCGGGATGAAATGGCGGCGTGGCAACCGCACTACCAGGACGTCCTGCGCCTGGCCGCGGCGGGCGACATCGCAGGGGCTGAGCGCGTCAGAAAGGATTTCACGGCGCCGATATATGGAAAAATCGCGGCGGATGCGCGGCGGATGGTCGAACTTCAGAACGAACTTCTGGCGGCTCAGAAAGCTTCGGTGGAGGCTTCAAACGCTTCGAGCAGGTGGACAGCGGTTGTTGTGCTGGTGCTCTGTTTTCTCACCGGTGTTTCGATGTGGCTCCTGATTCGACACGTAAGCCTGGACCTTCGCCGGACGGCGGCGAAGTTGATCGAAGGCGCCGAGCAGGTCGCGAGCGCGGCGGTGCAGGTGTCGTCGGCGAGTCAATCCCTGGCGGAAGGCGCCACCGAACAGGCTGCCACTCTCGAGGAAACTTCGGCGTCCAGCAAAGAAGTCAGCTCCACGGCGCGAACGAACACGGAAAGCTGCCATGCGGCGGCGCAACTGGTCACGCGCGCACAGCGGCAGTTCGAGGCGGCAAATGCTTCTCTCGATCAGATGGTCGAGTCAATGAATGAGATCAGCTCGTCGGGCACCAGGATCTCCAAAATCATTCGGGTAATCGACGAAATCGCTTTCCAGACGAATATTCTGGCGCTGAATGCCGCCGTCGAGGCCGCGCGCGCCGGAGAGGCCGGGAAGGGCTTCGCGGTTGTGGCGGAGGAAGTGCGGAATCTGGCTCAACGCAGCGCAACGGCGGCACGCGATACAGCCGCGTTGATCGAGGAATCGATTGCGACTTCGCAGGAAGGCCGCATCCGGGTGGATCAGGTGGCGGCTGCGATCAAGGATCTCGCGGTCGAGGCGGGCCAGGTGAAAACTCTGGTCGATCAGGTGAATGCCGGGAGCGAGGAGCAAACCAGAGGAGTCGAAATGATTGAGCGATCCTTGTCCCAGATCGAACAGGTCACTCAGCGCTCGGCGGCAAGCGCCCAGGAGAGCGCCTCTGCCGCTCACGAACTGACGTCGCACTCCCAGGCCGTCAATTCCATCGTGAAGCAATTGACGGCGCTGGTTGGGGAAGGGAAGTGAGTTGCGGGGTGGTAATCCGCAGCGGACTGGCGGTCCGGCTGGCCGTTGGACGGACACAGTAGAGGCCTAACTGCTCAACCGGTATTTCGTCTCCGAGAGCCGATATAAAGGGCGCCAGACCAGCCGGTTCGTACACACTACCATCGTCGCCATGACGACTGTCGCCAGGAGCAGGGTGTCGAAATGTCCCCCGTCCGTCGCCGCGCTGATCTGCGCTCCCAGCCCGACGGTCGACATCACCCGGCCCTTGAAATGGAAATACTCGGCGACGATGCTGGCGTTCCACGCTCCCCCCGAAGCCGTCACCAGGCCGGTAACCAGATACGGAAAAATTCCCGGGAGAATGACGATCCGCCAGCGATCGGCGCGGCTGAAGTGGAAGAGATCGGCGACTTCCCGCAGATCCGACGGGATCGCGCTCGCTCCCGCGATCACATTGAAAAGGATGTACCACTGCGTCCCCAGCAGCATCAGCAATATCGACCCGACCCCGAGCCCGCCGCCAAGCTGCACGATAGCCAGCAGCAGCACCGGGAACAGCGCGGTCGCCGGAACCGAGGCTGCAACCTGTGTGACCGGCTGCATGAAACGCGCCAGGCGCGGGTTAAAGCCGATCGCCACTCCCGCGGGAATCGTCCACGCGGAGGCGATCAGCAGGGAAATGTTCACTCGAAGAAAGGTGGCTCCCGCGCCGGCGAGGACACCATGAACCTCGGAACCGTCGATTCCCCGCAAAAGCGCGAAAGCCCGGACGACACCGTAGCCGACTACGCCAATCGCGCCAATCGCGGCGATCGCGCCAAGCGGTTTCAGCCAGGCCGGCGCCTTCGACGTGCTTGCGGAGACAGGTTTTTCGCGCGCGAAGTGCAAGCTGAGCTTTTCGCCGAGCGGCGCCACCGTCTTCTCGCGAAAAACTTGAATAAGGTGCGAAGTTCGCAAAATATGCAGGATGGGTGACGTCGGCACATCGGTGCTTTCCACCTGCTCGAATTTGAATTTGCTCGACCATGCGATCGCCGGACGCCAGACGAGCTGATCGATCAACAGGATCACCGCAATCATGGCAGCGAGGCCCCACAGCATCGACCAGGTATCTCCGTTATCCGCAGCCGTCTGCAGCCACGAGCCCAGTCCGGGGAGCCGGAAATCGCGTTTGCCCAGCACGAACATCTCGCACGCCATCAGGAAGAACCATCCGCCGGCCACCGAAACGATGGAGTTCCAGATGAGTCCGATCGTCCCGTAAGGGAGCTCCAGCTGGAAGAAGCGCTGCCACTTGCCGAAACGATAGATCGTCGACGCCTCGGACAGTTCGCGCGGGATCGACTTCAGCGAAGAGTAGTAGCTGAACGCGAGATTCCACACCTGTCCGGTAAAGATCAGAATGATCGATCCCAGCTCGACCCCGAGTTGCTTGTCCGGAAACAGGGAAACCATCGCCAGCATGACGCTTGGCAGAAAACTCAACACCGGAATGGACTGCAGGATGTCGAGGACAGCAATCATGAACGGCTGCAGCCTGCGATTGTAAGCGGCGATCGATCCATAAGTTATCGCGAAAATCAGGCTGAGTAGGTACGCCAGAGTCATACGTACGAGAGAGTAGAAAGCGTACCGCGGCAGACTCCACAGCGAGCGCGAGATTTCCGTCACAGGCGTCGCGCGTCCGAGCCAATAATGCGCGATCGTCAGCACCCCATAAAAGAGCGCCAGAACCGAAGCGAAGACGAGAATATCCAGAATGACCGGCCAGCTTCTCTGCAGAAGCACGCCGCCGGAACCGAAAGGCCGCTGCAGGCGGGAATCCGCGGGCGTCAACTCTCGACCGCCCATTCCTCGGGGATGAAGAACTTTTTGGTCGAGGCGTCGTAGTCGAACAGGCCGGCGTAGCGGCCCCAGTTAATGGCTGTTTCCAGCTGCTGCACCGTTTCCTCTTCGCTGAAGTGCTCATCCAGCGTGTCATGGAAAAACTCGTCCGGCAATTCGTGATTGGACTTCGACTCCAGCGCCCGCCGGATCTGCCGTACCAGCGTCACGCGCTCCAGAGCGGCCTGGGCGAATATCTCCTTGCGGTCGGCAATATCGGCATCGACATACCGACTGCCTTCGGGCGTAAGCTCGACATCGCCTTCCGACACATGCACAAATCCAAGCATGGTTGCCGCTTCCACGATCGGCAGAAGATCGTCGATTTCGAAGGAGAGATCGTCCGCAAGGTGATAGATGTCGTCGTGCCCGCCGCGGTCGGACATTATCTCGAGCATGCCGCTGATCCCGCCGGGACGCGCATGCGGGAGCATCGGATATTTCGCTCTTGGAGCCGCCACGCTGGGTTCAGATCCGGGCGCCGTCTGTGGATCGGTATCGGGCTGAGTCAGCACCTTGTAAACAAAGTCCACAATCTGCACGAAGTTCGCGGCCTTACGATCGCGCGGCTGTGGCAGCCCGACCTGAAAATCTGTCCGGATTCGGCCTGGATTCTTCCCCAGAACAATGATGCGGTCTGCAAGAAGAACAGCCTCCTCGATGTTGTGCGTGACGATATAAACGGCGCGCGTCGGAATGGCGTTGGTGCCCCACAACTCCAGCAGTTCGCTGCGGAGATTCTCCGCGGTGAGAACGTCGAGGGCGGAGAACGGTTCATCCATAAACAACACCTCCGGCTCGACTACCAGTGCACGGGCGAAGCCGACCCGCTGCTTCATGCCGCCCGAAAGCTCCTTCGGATACGCCGTCTCGAAGCCATCCAGACCCACCGTCTCCAGAATCCTGAGGCTGCGTTTGCGCCGGGGAACCTCGCCGACGCCTTTGGCCTTCAGCGGCGCCTCCACATTTTCCAGCACGGTGAGCCATGGAAAAAGCGCAAAACTCTGGAACACGATCGAGACATTGGGCGACTGAGTGGCCACCGGGCTTCCGTGCCAAAGGACCTCACCGGCGGACGGCTTCGACAATCCTGTCAGCATCCGCAATAAAGTGGATTTCCCCGAACCCGAAGGTCCAAGCACCGCCAGGATCTCGCCCGCATGCACCGAAATGTCGGTTGGCGCGATGACCTGGATGATGGCTTCGCCAGACTCGCCGTAGTACTTCTCCAGCTTTCTGGCCTCAATGATCGTTTCAGGCATGAAAGTTCTTACGTTGGCACGAAATTATGACAATGCGATTGCAAAACTCTCGCGCGCGGCATCTATGGTTCTGGAAATGTCGGCCTCGGTGTGCGCAGCAGAAACGAAAAGCGCCTCGTATTGGGAGGGCGGCAGGTAGATTCCGCGCTCAAGCATCGCATGAAAGAATTTGCTGAAGCGATTGATATCAGATTGTTTGGCATCCGCCGCATTGTTCACAGATTGTTCTGTGAAGAACCACGTCATCATGGATCCGACGCGGTTTACGGTAATGTTGCCAGGCGTGTGGGCGGCAATCCCAGCGGTTGATCGATTGAGCCTGTCGTAGACCTCGGGATTTGCCTGGAGATGGCGCAGGACCGCCAGCCCGGCGCCCACGGCGAGTGGGTTCCCCGATAAGGTACCGGCCTGATAGATGGGACCACTGGGCGCGACCTGACTCATGATGTCGCGCCGCCCCCCATAAGCGGCGATCGGAAGCCCTCCCCCGATGACTTTGCCGAGCGTGGTGAGGTCGGGCGTAATGTCGTACAACTGCTGCGCTCCTCCCGGCGCAACCCGGAATCCGGTCATGACCTCATCGAAGATCAGCAGAGATCCGTAGTCAGCCGTAATGCGTCGAAGCCCTTCGAGGAACCCGGTGTTCGGGGGGATGCAGCCCATGTTTCCGCAAACGGGCTCGACAATTACCGCGGCAATCTTGTCACCATGCGCATGGAACGCGGTTTCGACTGCATCCAGGTCGTTGAATGGAACGGTCAGCGTCGTGTCGCTGAAGCCCTTCGGCACGCCCGGAGAGTCCGGGAGACCGAGGGTGGCCACACCAGAACCGGCTTTCACCAGAAGGGAATCGACATGGCCGTGATAACAGCCCTCGAACTTGAGGGTCAAATCGCGATGGGTGGATCCACGCGCAACCCGGAGTGCGCTCATGGTCGCCTCGGTTCCCGAGTTCACCAGGCGCACCATCTCGATCGACGGCACCATCTCCCGAACGATCTCGGCCAGCTCGATTTCCTGTTCCGTGGGCGCGCCGAAGCTCGTGCCCCGCGAGAGGGCGTGATTCAGCGCGTCGAGGATGACCGGATGGCGATGGCCGAGGATCAACGGTCCCCAGGAACCGACGTAATCGATATATTCGTTGCCGTCCACATCGAAGATGTGAGCGCCTTGCCCGCGTTCTATGAAAATCGGTGTGCCGCCGACTCCACGCCAGGCCCGCACGGGCGAATTGACTCCGCCGGGAGTCGAGAGCCGGGCGCGTTCGAAGAGTTGTTGCGATCTTGTGTGTTCCACCTTGTTGAGATTAGCCGATCGCATTCCGCTTCGGCAGACGCGGAGTGAAGCGGTGTGTCTGGAGCGGGCATCACTATAATGGAATTTCTTTGATGACAAATCTCCGAGGTGCGGCCGTTGCCGCGTTGTTGTGCGGCAGTCTGGCCTTCATCGGGTGCAGAAGCGCGGCGTCCCCGGACGTTGCGGCCACGGTAAATGGCCGGCCGATCTTTTACGCCGACGTCGACAAAGCCTACAAGACGCAGTTTCCCGGCCGGGTGGAAGGCGAAAACGAGGACCAGGTGGAACTGCGCCGCCTCGAAGTGCTTCGCTCGCTGATCGACAACGAACTGATGTTGCAACGCGCCGAGAAGGCCGGGCTGGTGGCGACCGACGCCGATGTCGATGCCCGCCTGAACGAACTCAAGGCTCCGTACACGAAAGAGGAATTCGAGAAACAACTCAGGGATTGGAACCTCACTCTTGAAGAACTGAAGGCGCGCGTGCGTAAAGACGAGAGCGTCAAGAAGCTTTTCAACAAAGACATCACATCCAAAATCAACATCACCGACGCCGACGTGGCGAACTTCTACAACGCCAATCGCGGCAGTTTCAATCTGCCGGAACCGCAGGTACACATGGCCCAGATTGTGGTGACGTCGCAGCCCGATTCGAACGTTCACAACCTGAAAAACGACAAAGCCAAGAACGACGAAGAGGCCAGGCGGAAGATCCAAGCCCTGGAGACGCGCCTCAAACAGGGCGAGGACTTCGCCATGATCGCGCAGAATTATTCCGAAGACCCGACCACCACCCCGAACGGAGGCGATCTCGGGTTTCTCGGCGAATCGTCGCTCGACAAAGCCAGCCCGGATCTCCGGCGGCTGGTGTTATCCCTCCAGCCGGGCCAGATGTCACCCATCATCCACACGCCCGCGGGATATCAAATCCTCAAGCTGATCTCGAAGGAGCCGGCGGGCCAGCGGGATCTGAGCGATCCCCGGGTTCAGCAGTCGATTCGGGAGACGCTCCTCAGCCGGAAAGATCAACTGCTCAAGACCGCCTACTACGAGACGGCTCGCAACGAAGCGAAGATCGTCAATAACATGTCGAAAGCGATTTTCGCCGACGCTGCCAAAGACGCAAAATAGCCACTCCCGCGCTCACTCCGCCTGTCCGAAGACAGCATTACATTTTTTTACAAAAGGCTTGCATTCGGTCTCGGACGGGAGTAGTGTAACCAGCATGTAGCATCCGTCCAACGGGAGGCGGTTAATGAAAAAGCTGATTTTCGCAGTTTTATACCTCGGGATGTCGACATTGGTTCTGGCGGATACCGCTGCCGGAATACAGGCGCTGAAGAATCATGATTATGCGACCGCAGTGCGCGAATTCAAAGCCGGCGTCGACCGGGGTGAGGCAAACGCGGAGTTCAATCTGGGGATTATGTATGCCCGCGGTCTGGGAGTGGAGAAGGACATCGCTCTCGCGTGGGATTTGTTTCAACGTGCGGCCGACCAGGGGAATGCCGAGGCGCAATTCCGGCTGGGTGTGAGGTCGGCCCAAGGGTGGGGTGTGCAGCAGGATTTTGCCCAGGCGTCACGCTGGTATCAGCTCGCCGCCAATCAGGGCGACACGATGGCCGAAAACGGCATCGCGCAGCTTTATGAAGACGGCTTCGGCGTTGAGCAGGACTATACGGTGGCGGTCCACTATTACACGCTTTCCGCGCAGGCCGGCTACGCTCCCGCGCAGTACAATCTGGCCCAACTGACCGAGAAGGGCAAGGGCGTGAAGCGCGACGACGCGGAAGCATACAAATGGTACAGGAAAGCCGCCGACCAGGGGATGGCTGCCGCGCAGGAAAAAGTCAGCGAGATGTTTGCGAAAGGCGAAGGCGTGCCGGCCAGTGCCGAGCAGGCTTATTTCTGGTCTACGCTCGCCGCGAAACAGAACCAGAAAAATGCCGAGCGCCGGGCCCAGGCGCTGGCGGCGCATTTGAGCTCCGAGGACATCGCCCGAGCCCAAAAGCTGGCGGCTGACTGGAAGCCGATGCTGGCCGCGAGCCATTAACCCCGGCTATTTGGCTTTCTTTACGATCAGTTCGAAAGGCATTCCGCCAGCGTCTCCGCTGAGTTTGATCTGATCCGGCGCGACTGCGCCTTTGTACACAAGCACGAATGGCATCCCGCCGAAGTCGAGGGTGATGGAAAAGGAGATCATGGCGCCGTCCACCTTTCCATCCTTGATCGGTATCTCCATGCCGTCCATGCCCGTCATGCTGCCGTTGAGCATGGTTCCGTCGGCCTTAAACGTGAAGGCGACCGGGAAGTCTCCGTTGGGAGTCGAGACGCTGCCGGTCCATTTTCCGTCGACGTCGGCAGCGAATGCCGAGCTGGCCAGCAATATCATCGCGGCTGCGAGTTTCCACATTTTCATTGATTCATCTCCTTTGGCATAGCGGCCTTCCGTTCGTGCGCCGCGTGATCCATGGTGGAGGAACGCGCGACGTGCTGAATTGGTTCGCTCTGGTTTCGGAATAACACTTCCGATAACACATATTATGTAAAATTAGCTGTTCTCGCCGAATGCAGGGTCTTTAAGGGGTGACAGAACTAGCGCCGGGTCTACCTTGTCCGGCTCGTGCGTGTTCCCGCGCGAGGCGGATCAGCTTATCCTCAAGCGCAAAGTCCAGCTTGCGCTCGGGCGAGTGCTTGGAATACCACTTGAACGTCTCCTTGAGACCGCTTGCGAACGGTGTGAGACTGACGTTGAGTACGCGCTTGACCCGGCCGATTGCCTCGGTGATCGGCGGCACATCGTAATATTGCGCGAAATACATGGGGTCCCCGAACGCATTGCCGCCACTCCTGACGATCAGATCCCGCGGAACACGCACCAGCACCGGCTGCTTGCCGATGGCTTTACCCAACTCCGTTACCGCTTCCACCTGTGTCAGGGGTTTTTCATCCGCCACGTTGAATGCCCTGCCCGGCGCCGTGTGTTTCTCGAGCGCGTTGAAGCATGCCTCTACCAGGTCGTTCACATAAACGAACTGCATGAGGCGATTACCATCGCCTGGAATAATGAGCGGACGGTCCAGCTTCAGGCGATCCCAGAAGAAAGCCTCGCGATAATACGGATTCTCCGGGCCATAGACGAATGGCGGCCGCATCGTGACCACCGGAAAACGGGACTCGTGATACATCCGGAATAGCGCTCGCTCGCTTGAAGCTTTATTGCGCACATACGGATCCGGGTGAATATCGGAGGCCAGCGGATCGTCTTCGGAATGATTCAATCCATCGCCATACGCGGCGACGCTCGACATAAATATGTACCGGGACAGGTCGCCGGGAATGGATTTCGCCGTGGCTTCGACCTGAGCGGCCGTCGTACCGCGTTCCGTGTCGTAGGCGATGTCGTAAACGGCGTCGAAACGCATGCCGGAAAGCGCGCTCCGAACCATCGCCGCATCGTTCCGGTCGGCGACGGCATTGCGCACGCGGCGCCCGAAGGGATGCTCGGCCTTCCGGTGAAGGATTGTGACCTCGTGGCCGGCGGCGAGCAACCGCTTGACCAGCAGCTTTCCAATGAACAGCGTCCCGCCGATTACGAGAACGCGCATCGTGTCATGGCCTCGGAATGAAGAATACTGAGTCCTGTCTCAGTCGTAATACTCCAGACCGAGATGCGTGATCAGTTGTTCGCCCTTCATCCAGCGCAGCGTATTTTTCAGCTTCATGGACTGGATGAAAATGTCGTGCTCGGGATACAGACCGGGAGCGGTCATCGGTGCCTTGAAAAAGAACGACAGCCACTCCTGCACACCACGCATACCGGCGCGCTGGGCGAGATCCATGAAAAGCATGATATCGAGCACCAGAGGCGCGGCAAGAATGGAGTCGCGGCATAAGAAGTTGATTTTGATCTGCATCGGATAGCCCAGCCATCCGAAGATATCGATGTTGTCCCAACCTTCTTTCGCATCGCCGCGCGGCGGGTAGTATTCGATACGGACCTTATGGTGAATGTGTTCGTAAAGGTCCGGGTATAGATCCGGCTGCAGGATCTGCTCAAGGGCGGAAAGCTTCGATTCTTCTTTTGATTTGAAGGAACCGGGGTCGTCCAGCACCTCGCCGTCGCGATTTCCCAGAATATTGGTGGAGAACCACCCGGCAACGCCCAGCATGCGCGATTTCAGGCCTGGCGCCACCAGCGTCTTCATGAACGTCTGGCCGGTCTTAAAATCCTTGCCGGCGATCGGGACATTGAGGTCACGCGCCAGTTGCATCAATGCCGGCGTATCGGTCGTGAGATGCGGGGCTCCGTTCGCATACGGGATCCCCATTCGTAATGCCGCGTACGCATAGATCTGGCTCGGTGAGATTTCCGGGTCGTTTTTCTGCAATCCGCATTCGAAATCCTTGAGCGAATTGTGAACCGCCGCGGGACGGTGGAAAACCTCCGTCGATCCACACCAAATCATTGCCAGCCGCGAAGATCCGGTTCTTTCCTTAAAGCCGCGGATATCGTCCATCAGCATCTCCGCGTGGTCCATTTTCGAGCCTTTGGGCTTCAGATTGGGACCATGGATGCGTTTCACGTAGTTGCTGTCGAAGACCGCCGGCATGGGCTTGATCTTTTCGAGAGGAGCGCGCAGGCTTTCGAGCAGCGGCTTATCGAGCACGCCGGCGTGCATGGCGGCTTCGTAGCAATTCTCCTCGAAGATATCCCAGCCGCCGAACTCGAGATCCTCGATTTTGGCCAGTGGCACGAAATCTTTGATTCTGGGCGTGTTGTTATCCGTGCGTTTGCCAAGCCGGATCGTATTGAGCTGCGTAATCGAGCCGATGGGTCTGGCCATCCCCTGCCTGATCGCTTCGATTCCGGCGATGAAGGTGGTAGTGACCGCACCCATGCCGGGAATCAGGATGCCGAGCTTTCCCTCGGCGGGCCGGATGGTGGGCGTGGGCCGCGATGTGGTGTCGGACGGGGACGACGGTTCTAACGTTGAGGACAAACGATTTAGCTCCCTGCCGCGTTCCGTCGGGAGATCGCCGGTACGCGCAATTGAATGAAGAGACTGAGATTAATTCATCGCTATAATAGCAGCTTCATGCGATTTCGCGCGACCGCGCCGATGAGCGCGATCATTGCCGATGATGAACAGCTTGCACGCGAGGAGTTGAAGTTCCTCCTGGATCAGATTGGGGACGTGGAAGTGGTGGCGGTCGCCGATAACGGGTTCGAAGCACTTGACGCCATCGAGAGGCTGGATCCGGCGCTGGCGTTCCTCGATATTCAAATGCCGGGGCTCGACGGGCTGAGCGTGGTGCGGCGCCTCCGGGAGCAGAATATTGAGCCGCCCCACGTGATTTTCTCCACTGCGTATGAACAGTTCGCTGTTGAGGCGTTCCGTCTGGAGGCGATGGATTACCTTTTGAAGCCCGTGGAGCGCGAGCGGCTGGAAGAAACGATCAGCCGCGCCCGGCGCGTCGTTGCCGACCGGATCATGGAGCCGGTGACGGCTGCCCCGCCCCGCGCCAATCCGGCATTTACCAAGCTCCTGCTTCGCAGCGGGACGCGGAACCTGATTGTCGACCCGCAGGACCTGATCTACGCGACGATCGGCAGTGGCGTCATCACTCTGGTTACGGGACAGGCGGAAGGTCAATCGAATTTCCGGACGCTGGAAGAACTGATGGCCTCGCTCGATCCCGATATATTCTGGAGAGCGCACCGGTCATTTGTGGTGAACATCAATCGCATCCGGGAAGTGGTGCCGTGGTTCAAGTCGACCTACCAGCTCAAGATGGATGACAAGAAAGCCAGCGAAATCCCCGTCAGCCGGATGCAAAGTCGAAGGCTGCGGGAGATGCTGAATCTGTAAGCGTCGCGGGATATCAGAAGCCGCCGCCTGGCAGCCCGTGGTGGAACTCGCGTGAGGCCGCGCGGGCACGATTTGGTCTGAGAGCGAGACGCGAGGAGGAAGTCGACGCCGGTCAGCTCGAAGAAGAAGTGCGTAGGACGACGAGCAACGAAGCTATCGGGCCAAATCCTGCCCGGCCAAAGGGTTGCGGCGGCGCCCGGCTCCAGCTTTGTCGCAACTCCTGTCCAATGTCCCGCATTGCCTGCGTCGTTGCTTCGCGCTGGCCACCCGGCGGCGCTCGCAACGCGGCCCACGGGAGTTCCACCACGGGCTGCCAGGGTGTTCGCGATACTGGAAATTGGACTTGATCGTATCCGCGCAAATTGCCCGGCTTTGACGCCTGGCTGCGGATGCTGGAAGCTGTTGTTCACTGATCACCACGATGACAAATATACTCTTCACTCCATTTACGTTGAACAAGCTCACGCTCGCCAACCGGATCGTGATGGCGCCAATGACGCGGTCTTTTTCGCCCGGCGGTGCTCCGGGTCCGGATGTCGCGGCTTATTACCGGCGACGCGCCGAGGGCGGGGTCGGTTTGATTATCACCGAGGGCACCTACCCACCGAATTCTTCCGCGGGCTTCGATCCGAAGGTTCCGCATCTCTTTGGCGACAGTGCTCTGGCAGGCTGGAAACGTGTGGTTGACGCAGTTCACGATGCCGGCGGCCGCATCTTTCCGCAGATATGGCACGTGGGACTGGTTTACGGACCTCCTTACGGCGATCCGGCGCCTGGGGTTCGGCCGCTGGGGCCCTCCGTGATGTCGCAGGCGGACATCGACGCCGTGATCGAAGCATACGCAACCGCCGCGGCAAACGCCAGGGCTCTCGGATTCGACGGCATCGAACTGCACGGCGCCCATGGGTATTTGATCGATCAGTTCTTCTGGGCAGGCACGAATCAACGGATCGACCAATATGGCGGCGACATCGCCGGCCGCACCCGCTTCGCCGTCGAGGTCATCCGGGCTGTGCGGGAGAAGATTGGACGGGACTTCCCTCTCGTACTGCGCTTCTCGCAGTGGAAGCTACAGGATTTCAACGCAAAACTGGCAAACACTCCAGTAGAACTCGAACAGTTTCTGAAGCCCCTCTGTGATGCAGGAGTCGATGCTTTTCATTGCTCCACGCGCCGATTCTGGGAGCCGGAATTCCCTGGCAGCGATTTGAATCTGGCGGGTTGGACGAAGAAACTCACAGGGAAGCCCACCATCACAGTGGGCTCAGTCACGCTCAACGATGAGTTTATAAAATCCTTCAGATCCGATGAAAATACGGAAGTTGCAGGTATCGATGACCTCGTCGCGCGGATGGAAGGCGGCGAATTCGATCTGGTCGCCGTCGGACGTTCTTTGATCGTAAACCCCGCGTGGCCGGAAAAAGTTCGGCGCCGGGCAATCACTGAATTGATGCCGTTCAATCGCAGCGCGTTGGCAGAGTTAGTCTAAGGCTCAAGCCGCGCCTGCGAAGGCGGTGTGAGTCCGCGCTACTTCCGCGAAAACGTGGAAGCGGAAAAAAGGCCGCGGATCGTTACGCGCCCAGCGGTTCACATTCCAGATGGCTTTCAAAAACCGCGCGCCGCTCGGAGGCAGCGTCGCGTGGTAATCTCCGCAATAACATTTGGGCGTCAGTTTGAGCTGCGCCTGCCAGAGCCGCCCATCCTGGGAGCCATGGATTTCGAACTGGATATTTTGTTGTTCCACGGCATGCGTGATGCTGAACGTCAGCAACAGGCTCCGCCGTGGGTCGTGACCGATGTCGAAAACGGCGCCTTCGCCCGATTCGCGTACGGTCGTTTCCTGCACGAGAAAGTTCGGCAACATCACGTCACCTTCCTGGGGAGGGGAATGCGTTCTCCGGGTTCAGCTTGTCAGAACACCGGCCAGTTTCTGTCCTGCTGCCTTCAGCGTCTCATAGTTCTTGCAAAAACAGAAACGAATTTGTGTAGAACCCAACGTTTTATGGGAATAGAAACTCGATCCAGGCACGCCGGCTACGCCGCATTTTTCGACAAGATATCGGGCAAATGAAACGTCGTCGGTGGCGCCAAAAGCCGAGATATCCGTCATGACGTAATAAGCCCCGCCGGGCTTGAAGCAGCGAAATCCTGCGTTTTCCAGCATCTCCATAGCAGCGCGGCGGCGCCCCGCATAAACCTCGGCAAGACCGTTGAAGTAATCGTGCTGTTCGGTAAGAGCGATCGTTCCGGCATATTGCAGTGGGGTTGGGGCGTTTACCGTCAGAAAATCGTGCACTTTCCGGATCGTGGTGGTGAGTTCGGGTGAGGCTGCCATCCAGCCCACACGCCAGCCGGTGACCGAGAATGTTTTGCTCAGGCTATTGATCAGGATCGTACGATCGCGCATGCCGGGCAGCGTGATGATGGGAATGTGGCGGAGCCCGTCGTAGACGATGTGCTCGTAGATTTCGTCGGTTATGGCAATAGCGTCGAACTCCTGGCAAAGCTCGGCAATTTGCGTCAATTCTTCGCGCGAAAAGACCTTGCCCGTCGGGTTGTGGGGCGTATTGACGATAATCGCTTTGGTGCGCGGCGAGAACGCTCGCCGGAGCTCATCCGGATCGAAACGCCAATCCGGCGCGTGCAACCTGACCAGCTTGCGTTCGGCCCCGCAGAGCAGCGTGTCGGGGTGATAGCTCTCATAGAAGGGCTCGAAGACGACGATCTCGTCACCCGGATCGGTGGTTGCGAGCAGTGAGGCGGCCATGCCTTCGGTCGCGCCGCAGCAGACCGTGATTTCACGTTCGGGATCCAGCTCCAGCCTGTAAGTTCGGGCGTATTTGAAAGCAATGGCTTCGCGGAACGCTTTCACGCCCCAGGTGATCGAATATTGGTTGTGATCGGCCTCGATCGCCCGTATCGCGGCCTGTTTGAGGTCGACTGGCGCCCCGAAATCGGGGAAACCCTGAGCCAGATTGACGGCGCCGTGGAGGATGGCGAGGCGCGTCATTTCGCGGATGACGGATTCGGTAAACTGCGCGGTGCGCCGGCTGTGGAAGCTCTTGCGCGTGGCGGGCGCGGCCATGCCCTATATTCTCACGGCCCGCCTAAGACGACGGTTCGCGTTTCTTGTGGTTGGAGGATTTGGCGGCGAGGGCCTTCCTGGGCGGCGTCCTTGAAGCTACCGTGTGCGAAGCTACCGTGTGCCTTGCGGCGACGGTTGTCTTTCTCGCCGACGGCGCCGGGGCGGGACCTTTCGCTTTCACGAGAGCAGCCACCTGGACCGGGGTAACGGTTTTGCGTACGTAAACGGGAGTGGGATCAAGCGTGTGCTTGCCTGAATAAAGTTCGCGATAAATATCCGCGTTGCGCAGCACGGCCTGAATATATTCGCGAGTTTCGGTGAATGGAACACTTTCGATAAACTCGACCGGCTCGCGGAAATTGGCAAAGTTCAGCCACTGGTGAACGCGGCCGGGGCCGGCGTTGTAGGCGGCCAGGGTGCGATACCAGTCGCCATCCCAGCTGTCCAGCTGTCCACGCAGATACTGCGTACCCAGGCGAATGCTCATCGAGGGATTCAACAGGAGCGTCGCAGGCACTGCCCGGATACCCTCTTTCCGGCCGAGCATGCGGCCGGTGGATGGCAATAATTGCATCAGCCCGTAGGCGTTGGCGGGGGATTTGGCCGAGGGGTTGAATTCCGATTCCTGTCTGATCAGGCCCGCTACGTAGAACGGGTCCAGCCCGTGGGCGCGGGCGCTCTCGAAAACCTCGTCCTTGTATGGAAGCGGAAACAGCATTTGCCAGAACTTCAGAGAAGCCTTTTCGAAGGGAACGGACAGATAATCACCGCTGAAACTTTTCATGATGCGCAGTGCGCGGAAGGGTGAATCGGCGGACTGGGCTGCCTCGAGACCCAGGAGTTGCGGCTGCTCGGTTTCGTTTTTTGCACCAAAGCGCAACTCCGATACGGCGATATCGGGGAGTCCGGCGGCGTTCAGGAGCCGGGCACGCTCAATCCGCTGCTCGGTTGCAGCATTGGGCGCGGTGGCGGATAAATCACGCGATTCCGGCCAGTCAACGTCGTCGAGCCAAGCGCTGACGCCATCGTCCACGGCGGCGGCCGCAACCTTGTCGCGGATTCTGTCGCGCGAGAGAACGGCGTAGAAGTAGTGTGGATAAATCGCGCTCAGGCGGTCGTAATAAGCTCGGGCCTCGCCGTACTTTTCCTGCGATTCCGCCACGCGGCCGAGGAAATACAAAGCCGTGCCGGCGCGGGAATCGTCCGGATAACGTTCCACCTGCTCGCGCAGCAGAGCTACGCGATCCGGACGGTCGCCCAGATAAGCGGCCCAAGCCACTTTCCAGTGGCAATAGGCAGTGGAAGCATCCGCCGGGAAAGTTTCGTAAGCGGCTTTGAAGAGCGGCTCGTAGCGGTCGCGATCATTCGTGGCGAGGTAACGATTGCCTGCGGCGACGAGCGCCTTCAGACGCCACACCGATTTTGCATAGTGCTCCTCGAGATCTTTGACAGCGGCCAGCATCGCCGTATCGTCGCCCGCCTTGCGCGCGGCTTCGGTGAGGTAATAAAGGCGCCTGGCGTCGGCGGCCGATTTTGCCACATGCAGCTCCCTCAGGTAGCGAAAGGCCGCCGCGTTATCACCGGCGAGATAATCGGCCGCGCCGAGGCCGACCCTGGCCTCGTCTTTGTCCGGCTCCGTCAGGGTACTTTCCAGGGTCGAGTACTCCTTGCGCGCCTTTGCGTATTCTTTGGCATCCAGCCATTTGGCGGCGCGATCGAGCTGTTGGCTCGGGGGTGGTTCGGGGAAGTCTTTGGCCAGAGCGGTGCGCAGACGTTCCATGGCTGTCCACGATTGCGCCGCCAATTCCGTATCGGGATATGTATAAAACACCCGCTCGTAGGCAAGCGCCGCCTGTTGCTGCTCGCCCTGAGCCTCGTAGGCGAGACCCTGCGCGAAGTCTCCGTCGGGCTGAGGCAGCAGCTTGTAGTCGGCTTCGAGAACCTGCAGCGCTTTGTTGTTGGAATCGGGTTGATGTTTATCGAGAAGCGCGCGGCCGTATAGCAGACTGATTTTGCCCGCAAGCGGCGAAGAATTGATGGGGTGTGCGCGATAAGCCGCCAAAGTGGTTACAGCGGCGTCGGGGTTTCCCGTCAGCAGCTGCGCCCAGGCACGATAATAAGCGACGTAATCGGCCAGTTTCGTCACGCCCGCCGCATTGCCGAGGTGAGTAATCGCAGCATTGAAATCGCGCGAACCGTAGGCGCCGATCCCCTGCCCCAGTTCCGCCACACTATTGTCGGCCGCGAGGACGGCGCCGGCGGTGAGTACGATCAACGAGACGATACGTTTTCCGATAAGCATCTAGACCATTGGCCCCGGATAATTGTTACCGAGCAAACGATCGTCGTCGTTCGCCAGGCTGCTGAGAACCTGCAAGTGAAGATAATCGACCATCGTGGGCGATTTCGCCACGAAACTCTGCAGGAACTGCTCACGCGCGCGATCGATGGGAGCCTGCAGTGCCGCGTAGATGTCGCCTGCGGCAATGCCCTCTCTTAATTCTTTTTCGTGGTAAAGCCGCATCTCCGCGACACGAACCCGAGCCATGCGCTGAGCCTGCAGATGCAGTTTCTGATCCTCGTGGCTGAGCGCATCCCAGGTGAGACGCTCCGACACACCGGCGTCGGCGGTGTGCGTGAGCTGGATGAGGCCGACGCGCCCCAGCCGCTCGGGCGCCGGCACCAGAGTCTCGAGGCGCATGCCCGCGGCTTCGCACAGGAGTTCGACGGGCGCCGACATCAGGGGCTTGCTCCCCGACGCGATCAACATCGCCACGACAGAATGACGTGACGTAAGGGGGAAAAGATACGCGTTACGTCCGGAATTCCCATCCTCGCTCGCTCCGAACATTTGTGCGAGGCAGTTCGAAAGTTCGGCTTCCGACATCAGGGCAACAACGGGATCGCGGCTCTCAATGGCTGCAACGACGGCCGGGGCCGTGGCGATATCGAACGAAAGTTCGTCCGCCGGAACACCCTCACTCGCCGCCACGCCCGGACTCGCTACCACCCGCGCCTGGTTGTTTTCGAACACCAGCACCACCGAGGATTCAGTGAACGCAGCGCAGCTTTCGCTCAGTGTTTGCAAAATATTTTGTTCGCCGGAAGCCTGGCGCAGGCGGCGCAAGGACTGGTTCAACAACTCCGCCTGGGAGCGGCGCGCCTGCTCAGACGCGAGAGCGACTCGGGTTTCCGCTCGAACACGTTCGGATTCGAGCGCCTGCTCGACGGCGTTACGGATATCCGAATCCAGCCGCGCCGTCAACTCATCGACCATCGATGAGTGGTGGTGTTCCACTATCTCGCGCCAGGTCGGTTCGTTCAACGACAACGCGCTGTCGTGCATTCTTCTTCAATGTTACGGCAACCGCTAACCCCTGTCGAGGCAAAGGATGAGGCTATGAGACAAAAAAGCATCGAAAACAAAGTGGCCGTTGTAACGGGCGGAACGCGCGGCATCGGACGCGCTATCGCCGCGCGGCTGCTGGAAGAGGGTGTGCGCGTAGCCCTCTGCGGCACCCGGCAGAAATCCGTTGACGACGCTGTGGCCGCGCTGGCGAGTGCGGGAGAAGTCTTCGGCATGGTTGCAGACGTTTCGAAGCTCGAGGATGTCAGGCGCTTCATCCGCGCAGTGCAACAAAAATATGGTGCGGCGCACATTCTGATAAACAACGCCGGCGCGGGCTCCTTCGCCAGTGTCGGCCAATTGAC
>CAWBIS010000286.1:0-10199 GCA_963788485.1 Terriglobia bacterium | reverse complement strand
GGGGCTGGCGCCGCCGACGACGTACTGCTCAAGCCGATTGGCCGGATTTTCAAGACGTCCAAAACCTCCTGGACGAACCCGAAGAGGCCGGGCTGATCCGCATGACAAAGCTGGTGGAGCATGTCTTTCGCGTTCCGATAGCCTATATGGCGCTGCTCGGGTCGGGGCTTGAAGTGGTAACCCGGGTCGGGTCGGGTAGCGAACATTGGAAGTATCTGCAGACCTATCCGCTTGGCGAGGCGTTTGTGAAGCCCGCCCGTTGGCCGGATCCATCGGGTGCGACCCCTGCGGGATTTATCCGCGGGAAGCTGTGCTTTGCGGCCAGCGCTCCTCTGCGTTCGAGCGATGGGGTGGATCTTGGATTACTGGTCATAGCGGATGTGCGGGAGAGGCCGGATTTCTCGAATAAGGACCACGAGATTCTGGTCGAACTGGCGGGTGTACTGGCCGGGAAGATGGAATTGCGGATGCTGGCATCCCGGGCGAGAGATTCGGAGCTATTTCAGAGAGAGGCGGAACGCCGGTTCCGGAATATCGCCGACGCTGCGCCGGTAATGCTCATCTACAGCTGTGCGGACGGGGCCGGTTCGTTTGTGAACAAGGCATGGCTCGAGTTCACGGGCAGATCCATCGACGAAGAGCTCGGAGAGGGCTACGCGGACACCTTTCATCCGGATCACCGGGAAGTGGCTGTGCGGCAATACTGGGAGTCTTTTCAGGCGCGGAAGTCTCTAAGCCAGGAGTTTCCGATGAGACGCCATGACGGTGTCTACAGATGGATGCGGGTACGGGGGATGCCAAGGTTCCTCGACGATGGCACGTATGTGGGATATATCGGCTGTTTCGTCGACGTGACCGACCAGAGATCGGCGATTTCCGCGCTCCGGAAGCAGACGCTGTGTCTGGCAGCGATGGCGGAGACCGCAGGTGCGTTTTTTCTGATCCTCGACCCCGAGGGCCGGATTGAGCAAACGAATTTGGGACAGGATCCGACCGGTATGTCGGGCCGCTTCATCTGGGAAATCTGCGATGGCGGTTCAAAAGGAAGCGCGGCGGTACGCGATGCCTTCCTACGGGCCACCTTGGGCCGCGAGAAGGCCGCAACGGTGGCTTGCTGTCGAATGCCAGGAGGAAAAGCTTCGACTGAAATGCGGTGGAACTTGACTCCAGTGTTTTCTGAGGAAAACCAATTGCTCGCGATCTCCGCCGTCATCTTGCCCGGCGAAGGGCCACAAAGACTCCTCGAATCTGTCTGAGCTCGGGTGTGCATTCGCAAATTCCTGAAAATAGGCCCAATAAGGCAGTTATCTCCAATCTTTGCATCACCACAACCTCAATCGCTCGCCGGCTGCTCCTTTCGTTCGGCCCGATTTGAAGCTGCGGCATGCCAAGCCGGAATCGCCCCCTATGATCTCCGAAAAAGAAGGGGCTACCCGATGAACCAACCAAAGATGGATTAGTTCTTTCGGTAGTGGGTCAGAAACTGACCCGCTACCGTTTTTTCGAATGATGAGATCCGTATTGCCATAGATCGCGATCGCCGCTTCGAACGCGCCCAACACCTCGATCTCCGCCGTCACGAAATTCAAAAAAAGCCGCGCCAAGGCTGCCGACGGCAGTGGCGCAGTCTTAGTCTGCAACCCGAAAATGGCAAAATAAAACAGAACCCACCCGCAATGTCCTCCCCGGCGTATATCGAACTTCACGCGCGGTCGGCATTCAGCTTCCTGCGTGGCGCGTGTATTCCCGAGGAATACATCTCGATCGCAGCCAACCATAACAGCCCCGCCATGGCCCTCACGGATGTCGACGGTGTCTACGGTTGTCCGCGCTTTCACATGAGCGCGGCGAAAGCCGGCATGACGGCCCATATCGGCGCCGAAATCAGCGCGGAAGATGGCAGCCGGTACACGTTTCTCGTCGAATCGCGCACCGGTTACCGGAATCTCTGCCGCCTCGTTACTCGCATGAAGCTGCGCGCCGGCCCGAAGCCGAGCCGGCCGGCCGCGACGGAAGCCGATTTCGAAGAATTCGCCGAAGGACTCCTCTGCCTCACCGGAGGCGATGAAGGCCCGCTGGCGCTCGGCCTCAAAAACGGGAACGCTGCCGAGGCCGTCAGGCGTCTCACGCGCATTTTCGGCCCGAACAACGTTTACATCGAGCTCCAGCGCCATTTCGATCGCGAGGAGGAATCCCGCAACCAGGCCGCGATCGACCTCGCCCGCTCTCTGCGTCTCCCCCTCGTCGCCACCAACGGCGTTTGCCACGCGACCAGGTCCGAGCGCGAAGTGCTGGACGTTTTCACCTGCCTCGATCACAAAACCACTCTTGCCGAAGCCGGCCGCCTGCTCGCGCGCAACTCCGAACGTCATCTCAAGAGTCCCGCTGAGATGTCTCAGCTATTTGCCGATCTCCCCGAAGCCGTCGCCAACACCCGGACCATCTCCGCGCGCCTCGGCTTCACCCTGGCCGATCTCGGCTATCAGTTTCCCGAATACCCTCTGCCCGCGGGCGAGACGATTTCTTCTTTTCTCGGGAGGCTGACCGACGAAGGCGCGCGCCGCCGCTATCAGCCGTATCACGACCGTGCGCGCTACCAGATCGAACGCGAACTTGCGCTGATCGACAAGCTCGGCCTGGGCGGCTATTTCCTGATCGTCTGGGACCTCGTGCGCTTCGCCCGCGAAAACGGCATCCTCTGCCAGGGACGTGGTTCCGCCGCCAACAGCGCCGTGTGCTACTCGCTCGGCATCACCGCAGTGGACCCCGTCGGCATGGACCTGCTCTTCGAGCGCTTCCTCTCGGAAGAGCGCGGCGAATGGCCCGACATCGATATCGACTTCCCCAGCGGCGATCAGCGCGAGCGCGTCATTCAATATGTCTACCAGCGCTACGGGCAGCATGGCGCCGCCATGACCGCGAACGTCATCACTTATCGCGGACGTCTGGCCGCGCGCGAAGCGGGCAAGGTCCTCGGCTTCGACGTGACCACGCTGGATAAAGTCTCGAGCCTCGCGCCCATGTGGGGCTATCACGATCCGGAACACACGAAGGAAAAACAATTCCGCGAAGCCGGCCTCGACTTCAACAACCTCAAGGTCCGCAAATTTCTCGATATCGTCGTGGCTCTGCAGGACATGCCGCGCCATCTCGGCCAGCACTCGGGCGGGATGGTTATCTGTCAGGGACGCCTCGATCAGATAGTGCCTCTCGAACCCGCGTCGATGCCCAACCGCGTGGTGGTGCAGTGGGACAAGGAAGATTGCGCCGATCTGGGTATCGTCAAGGTCGATCTGCTGGGTCTGGGCATGATGGCGGTTCTCGAGGATTGCCTCAAACTGGTGCGCAATCACTGGCGTGAAGAGATCGACCTCGGCCAGTTGCCCGCCAACGATCCCGCTGTCTACAGTGCGCTGCAGAAGGGCGACACCGTCGGCCTCTTTCAGGTGGAAAGCCGCGCCCAGATGGCGACCCTGCCACGCATGAAGCCGGAGAATTTTTACGATCTGGTGGTCGAAGTGGCCATCATTCGCCCGGGCCCGATCGTCGGCAACATGGTGCACCCGTATCTGAATCGCCGCGCGGGCAGGGAACCGGTGGACCCGCTGCATCCGATGCTCGAACCGGTGCTCAAGCGGACGCTGGGCGTGCCGCTGTTTCAGGAGCAGCTGCTGCGCATGGCGATGATCGCGTCGAACTTCACCGGCGGCGAAGCGGAGGAATTGCGCCGGGCCATGGGGTTCAAACGATCGAAGCAGCGCATGCTCGATATCGAATCGCGGCTGCGCGCGGGCATGGAGCGGAACGGCATCACGGGCGAAACGCAGGATCGTATCGTGCAATCGATCACTTCATTCGCGCTCTACGGATTTCCCGAATCGCATGCCGCCAGCTTCGCTTTGCTGGCATACGCGAGCGCGTATTTCAAATGCCATTACCTGGCGGCTTTCACCTGCGCGCTCCTGAACAACCAGCCGATGGGTTTCTATCATCCCGCGGTGATTATCAAAGACGCCCAGCGCCACGGTCTGCGGGTATTGCCGGTGGACGCGAATATCTCCGAATGGGATTGCACGGTTGAATTGCCGGCCTTGCGTCTGGGCCTCCGCTATATCCGGGGCCTGCGGGCCGAAGCGGGCAAACGAATCGCCGAAGCCAGGCCATTTCGCGATGTCGACGATCTGGCCCGCCGCGTTCCACAACTCCACAAAGACGAACTGGAAAAACTGGCGAGCGCGGGAGCGTTGGCGAAGCTGGGTACAGCCCATCGGCGCGACGCGCTATGGAAAGCCGGGAGGGCGGGACGCCGCACGGGCCCGCTGCTCGAAGACGTTCCGGAAAACAATCCCGAAGCCCCGCTCGAGCAAATGACCGTTGCCGAACGCCTGGCAGCCGACTACAACGGGACGGGCATGACCGTCGGCCGCCATCCGATGCATTTCCTCCGTGCGGAGATGAACGAGCTTGGCGTCACGCGCGCGAGCGATCTGAGTAAGGTCCCCAACGGCGGCCTCGTGCGCGCGGCGGGAAGCGTGATTGTGCGCCAGCGGCCCGGCACCGCGAAAGGCATCATGTTCCTGAGCATGGAGGACGAAACCGGCATCGCCAATGTCGTGGTGATGCCCGACCTGTTCGAAGAGCGCCGCCTCGTACTGGTTACTGAGCCATACTTGCTTGTGGAAGGAAAGGTTCAGAACGTGGATAATGTCATTCACGTTCTGGCCCGTCGCGTAGAGAGAATCGAACCCATTACCCCCGCGATGACTTCACACGATTTCAAATGAGGATCTATTGCCGATAAAGGTTGGGGTCTACGGATGGGGTATCGTTGCGCCAAAATCTCCGAACATCGAAGCTTTCCGGGATAACCTCGCGTCTTCAGAAAGCTGGCTTACGCCCTTCCACGGCTTCGGCCCCGACAATTTCCTCGTGGGTACGCCGGAATTCCGCCTCTCCGACTATGAGGAATGGATCGGGAACCATTTCGCGCCCCGGCATTACCAGAAGCTCAAAGAGAAGATGGACATGCCGGCGCTTTATGCCATCGGCGCGTTCATCCAGGCGCTCGGGCAGAATCCCGGCATCGAGCATGAGTTGCGCGAACTCGGCAGCCAGGCCCACGTCTACCTCGGCACGGGACTCGGAAGCCTGGATACCACGTATCGGGCGAGCATCGCTCTGTATCACGCGCAGAAGCGCTGGGACGCCTTCTGGGCAGCGCCGGAACGCAATTCCGAACGGCGCGGGAATCGCGCCGCTCATCCCGATGCCCCGGTGGAATCGGACACGGAGGAATGGAATCGCTATTGGATGGCGCGTTCCCCCGAACTCGAAGAATACCTGGTGGAGCTGTCGGAGATTGACGGTCTGAGCATCGGCGACGGCGAGATCGAAACGGCCAAGCTGCACGCGATTCGGGAAAAAGAGAAGCGGCACGCGAAACTGCAGGAGAAGTGGGCCGCACCCGAACCGCCGTGGAACGTCTCCGCCGATTTGATCTGGAACATCCACAATACGGCTGCGGCGCAGGTCTCGATCCTCGGTGGAATCACCGGCCTGTCGTTCGCACCGGTTGCCGCGTGCTCCACATTCGGCGTGGCGCTCGGGCTGGCGATGCGCGCCATTCAGTCCGGCGAGGCGAAGCTCGTAGTTGTCGGCGCGACCGACCCTCCGCCGCATCCGCTCACCGTCGGCGCGTTCTACAACGCCCGCGTGCTGGCGGCGAGCCGGACTCTCTCGGTCCCGCTGACGGGTATGCAGGGCACGCACATCGCGGGCGGCTCGGTCGTCTGGATCGTTGCCGATCATGCTTATATGCAGGCGAAAGGCTACAAGCCCGTCGGCATGCAGCCGCTGTCGGTGGGACTCAGTTCGGACGCGCGTCACATCATCACGCCATCGACCGACGGGCCCACCGCCGCGATCCGGGAGGCATTGACCGCGGCAGGCGTGGCGCCGGAAGGGATCGGCACATGGGATCTCCATGCCACCGCGACTCCGGGCGATTACACCGAGGTGGCAACCCTGCGCTCCGTCCTGTCCGGATCCGTGCTGGTGACGGCGAGGAAGGGGACTTTCGGCCATGGCATGAGCGCCGGTTGCGGCTGGGAGCTGACCGCGCAGTATCTCGGTTATGAGCAGGGCCGGCTCTTTCCCACGCCGCTCGCGGCCGAAGATCTGAATCACACGATCGAGGGGGTTCACAACTGTTTCGTGTTCGACCGCGCCCGCGCCTTTCCGGAAAAACCCGGAGGCAAGCTCGCCATGGGCATCGGCGGAATCAATGCCTGCATCATTTCGAAACCCTGGTGAGGAGATGTCGCGACGCACTCCGACGATCGCCGATGTGACTCCCGCCACAGAGAGCCAGATGTACCACGGGATGCGGGCGCCATCCGTCTGTTGGTAGTGGTGTCATACACCACTACCGGTCTGTTTCAATGTGCTGTTTCAATATATGATGTCTTTATGCTTCGCATGACCCCGTTTGTAATGATGCTTGGCTCTCTGATGGGGGTTGCGGCAACGGCCGCCACGCCTACCTTCAACAAGGATGTTCTGCCAATCTTACAGGCCAACTGCCAGCAATGCCATCGGCCAGGGGAGATTGCGCCGATGTCCCTGCTGACTTACACGGATGCGCGCCCGTGGGCCAAAGCGATCAAATCCGCCATTCTGAATCAGAAGATGCCGCCATGGTTCGCGGATCCGAAGATCGGCCATTTCGCCAACGACCGCAGACTCAGCGAAGCGCAGATTCAAACGCTGGTTGCATGGGTCGATAATGGCGCGCCGGAAGGCAACGCGAAGGACAAACCCGCGCCGCGCAAATTCGTCGAAGGCTGGAATATCAAGCCGGACATGGTGATCGAGGCGCCGAACCCTTTCCAACTCCCCGCCACGGGCACGATCGACTACCAATACATGCTCGTCAAGGGCAACATCAACGAAGATCTCTGGGTCACGGCAGCCGAGATGCGTCCCACGAACAATGCAGTTTTGCATCACGGCAAAGTGTGGGTAAGGCCTCCCGGATCGCACTGGATGGAGAACGCGGTGCCCGGCGTCTACTATTCGACCGGGATGGGCAGGAACTCGACCGCGGAAGGCAACGACATCATCGGAAAATATAACCCCGGCCTGGGCGCGCAGACGTTCGACATTGGCGGATCCGCGAAGCTGATTCCGAAGGGTTCGGACTTCGTCTTCGAGTTGCACTACACCACGATCGGCAAACCGGCTACGGATGTAGCGAAGGTAGGTCTGGTTTTGTCGAAGAGCACCCCGTTGACTCGTTACTACACATCTCCCGGAACGCCCGCCGCATTGAATCTCGTGATTCCGGCGAACGACCCGAATGTAGAGGTGGTATCGGAGTCCACCGTCGGCGCCCAGGTGAAGCTGGTTTACATCCAGCCGCATGCCCACCTGCGCGGCAAGGATTTCGAGATCCGGTTGATCTACCCGACCGGCGAAAAAGAGACGGTTTTCAAAGGGAAATACGACTTCAACTGGCAGTTGGGATACGATCTGGCCAAGCCGCTCGTGCTGCCCAAAGGCACGCGAATCGTCTCGATCGCGCACTACGACAACTCGGCGAACAATCCGAATAATCCCGATCCGAGCAAAGAAATTCACTGGGGTCCGCAGAACTGGGATGAGATGCAGTCGGTGTTCCTCGGTTTTCTTGTTCCGGTCGATACCAACATCGCCACGATATTGAATGCGTCCGGCCCGAGCCTGCTGCCGCGGCCGAAAACCGGAGGCGGTCCGACGCTGGCGGCGTTGAAGTAGGGCGTCGGTTTCGTTTATACGCAACTAAATGGTTGCGTCTTGAATCCGCCTTTGCTAATCTGCAACCGTGAGGTTGCAGATGACGACAGATCGCATCGAAAAGCAGGTCCTTCTGCGCGCGCCGCTGAAAAGGGTGTGGCGCGCTTTATCCGACTCGTCCGAGTTTGGCGCCTGGTTCGGTATGAGATTCAGCGAGCCTTTCGCGCCGGGTGCGACAATGCGCGGCACGATCGTGCCGACGACGGTGGATGCGGAGGTTGCAAAAGCCCAGAAGCCATTGGAAGGCCTGGCGTTCCAGATCGTAATCGAACGCATGGACCCGGAGAAGCTGTTCTCTTTTCGCTGGCATCCCGGCGCGATCGATCCCAGGGTCGACTACTCTCAGGAACCGATGACGCTGATCGAGTTCATACTCGAAGAAAGAACCGATGGCGTGCTGCTGACAGTTATCGAGTCCGGCTTCGACCGTATCCCGCTGGCGCGCCGCGCTCAGGCGTTTGCCGGAAACGAGCAGGGATGGAGCAAGGTCATGGATCTTGTTGCGGGGTATCTGGCCCGTGCGCAGTAACGCGCTCACAACGTCGGCGACGGTTTTCGCGGCGCTTGGCGACGAAACCCGGTTGCGCATGGTGGCGCGCCTTTCGCATGACGGACCGATGTCCATCACGAGCCTGACTCACGGAACCGGCGTTACCCGGCAGGCCATCACGAAACATTTGCGCGTAATGGAGGATGCGGGTATCGTAACCAGTTCCAGGCAGGGGCGCGAAAGCTCCTGGCAGCTGGAAACGCGGCGCCTCGAAGAGGTGCGCCGAAACCTCGGGCTGATCTCGAAGCAGTGGGACGACGCCCTGACGCGCCTGCGCCTTCTGGTGGAGAAGTGATGGGAACGGCCGAGCTGGTTACTTCGACGGTGGCAGCGGTTTTTCGATCGGCATGGCTTTGAGCTTCCTGCGGTACTCCGGGTACATGCTTTCGGCCCCGCCGCGGGTGGGCTCGTAAGGCAATCCCCAGCGAGCGGCGAACTCGTGCAGGAATGGATTCGCGCCAGGCAGATAGGCGGGCACTTCGCCCTTCGGTCTTACAACCTCCACCACCGGTTCGCAGGGCCATAGCCATGCCGCCGATTCGCTGGTGTCGTATTCGAGATCCTCGCTCTTGATTAACGGCTCGGTCATATATACGGGATCGGTCACGATGCTCACATGCGTCATGTAGTTTCCGTGCCGGATAAAGTGCTCGACCATGGTGGCCTTATCGCTTTCGGGCAGCCCGTTGCGTCTCAGCCAGCCGGTCTTGAGATGAGTGGTATAGACCGTCAGCATGTCGCCTTCCCACTTACCGGTGGAGAAACCCATCCAGGTGTGTGGCGCGTTCTCCGACGGGTGCGGGCGGCCATCCATCCAGATGGTGCGGGTCTGTTCGTAAGTGCTGATGTAGTTCTTGATCGCAATCACGCGCTGGGAGTCGGGGTCTTTCTCTTCCCAGATGCGCAGAGCCATCGGACCGCGATAGATGTAAGTCGCGATATGCACGCGGCATTGCTCTTCCGGCAACGTAATCCGCGAGGGATTCCAGCTGTCGGCACGAAGACGCGCCGCATCGTTCACGGGAAGGCCCAGATAGTCGCCCAGTTCGGGACCCGGTCCGCGCTCCAGTTGATCTTCGTGCTGCCGTGCCGCCCACTCACCCGAGAGATTGACCTGAGCCAGGAGAGTGACGCAGCCGAGAAAGGCAAGAAAGAAAGCTTTGAGCATTACTTTTCCCCCGCAAGGCTTTTGTATACGGTTTCGACAAACAGATCGGCCGTGGCGCGCGGCACGTCATACAGGCCGTCGTAATCCATTGTGGGCCGGGAAGCCTTGATTTGCTCGACGGTCATATTCTTCCGCATCGAGGCCCAGATGCGGTCGCGAATGATCGTCATCATGTCGCGGTATTCGATGACATCGGCCTCATCGCAAATACGGCCATGGCCGGGAATCACCAAGGCGCCGCCTTCTTCGTGGTGCGCCGGAATGGTGAGATCGAGGATATGATTCAAGCCGTCGAGAACGCCCTGGATGCCGCCGCCGTTCTGGAGATCGATGGGCGGATAACCCGTGGTCATGAAGATATCGCCGGTACTCACGACGTCGGAGCGGCGAAAGTAGACCAGGCTGTCGCCATCTGTAACGGCCGACGGCTGATGCAGGATCTGCAGGGATTCGCCGTTGCAATAAAGCTCCTTGGGATCGTCGAAAAAGGTGTCTGTGGGCCAGGCCAGCGAGGGCCGGGCAGGTTTGCCGTTGATGGACGCGCTCATGCGGTCGAGGATCGCCTCATTGCCGAGAATTTGAATGGAATTTACGCGCTCGCACCCGGCGTGTTCACGATATTGACCACCGTGGAGGTCCCGCCTTCTT
>CAWBIS010000285.1:0-8672 GCA_963788485.1 Terriglobia bacterium | reverse complement strand
CCGGTCGCCAAAGCGATCGACTACGGCCACTACCAGTACGAGATGAAAAAGAAATCGCATGAGGCCAAGAAAAAGCAGCATGTGGTGCAGGTTAAGGAACTGAAGTTCCGTCCCAATACCGACGATCACGATTACGACTTCAAGAAAAATCACGCCATCCGCTTTCTTCAGGAAGGCAACCGCGTGAAGGCCGTCGTGCAGTTCCGCGGGCGTGAAATCGCTCACACGGACCTTGGACGCAAGCTTCTGAATCGCTTCGCCGAAGATCTCACCGCCTATGGCGCGGTGGATGGTTCGGCGCGCATGGAAGGGCGCAACGCCCATATTCTGATCAGCCCGGTGAAGACGCAGGTGACCAAGCCCGCGGCGCCGGCGCCGAAGCCGCCCCAGCCGCAATCGCCCGGCGCGCATTCCTGAACATTCGCGCGAAATTCCATACGTTGGACCGATCGTTGCTCCTCTCCTCGCGAAGCATTTGCTTCAGGGAAAACACCATTGGGAGCGTATTGGACCATGAGAAGTTTCGTTTTCGTATCGTGCATCGGGTTACTGGCATTTGCGTCGGCAAATGCGCAGGAAACGCCAAGGTATAACTTCGACTTCGGCGCCGGCTTCACCAATTCCGTGGGAAGCTCGGCCTACGATCTGAACAACGGCTGGAATATCGAAGCGGGCGCGGGCTATAATTTCTCGCGCTGGCTCGGCGCCAAAATCGACGTTTCGTGGAACGGGATGGGCATCAGCGGAACCACGCTGGGAAACATCGGGGCGCCGTCGGGCGACGTGCATATCTTCGCCGCGACGCTGGATCCGGTTGTGCATCTGGCGCCGGTCCATCACGTCGACTTTTACGTGACCGGCGGCGGCGGGGTATTCCACGTCGACGATCAGTTCTCTTCGGCGGCGGTTGTACCTGTCGCGGCGAACCCGTTCTTCGGCTACTATCCGGGCGCGGCCGGCGCCTTCTCCAACTACATCGTGAACAAGCCCGGCTTTGACGTCGGAGCCGGTTTCGCCTTTGGCGGCGCGCTGCACGGACGCTTCTTCGCCGAGGCGAAGTGGGACCACGTGTTCATGACCAACTCGCACATCGACTATGTGCCGGTGTCGTTCGGGTTCCGCTGGTAACGCTGTTCAATTACTGAACTACTGCTGCGGCGCGTAATAGCCTTTTCGGTAGTACGCCCGAAGAGGCGGCATATCGCCGGCGATCGAGAGATTCACTTTGACCTGGTGATACTTGCCATCGCGCACCGCGGCGCTGTAATAGCCGAGCAGATACTCGTTGCGCAGATCGTTGCCGATTCTGGCGCTGATGGAAGGCAGATCGTTGAGGTTGTCGACGGCAAAGTTGCGGCCTCCGGTCTGCCTTGCCATTTCATCCAGCAGAGCCGGGCCGTTGCGCGTTTCCGCCTCGCGCTTCTTCGCATAATCCTTGTCGAAAATTCCCATCGCGTAAAGCTGCACGTCGGATTCGATCAGGGTGTTTCGAACCTCGCGCGCGCTGTGACGGCTCCAGTTGTCGCCTCCATCGGAAATAATGACGAGTGCCTTCCGCGAATTGCGGGCCCTTTTCATCTGCCCCAGCGAAAGGTGAATGGCGTCGAGCAGTGAGGTCATCCCGAACGGCTTCGTGTGCGACACCCTTTCGAAGAGCATGTTGGAATCGGGCGTGAATGGAACCGTCAGCTTTGCCCGGTCGCTGAACTCGACCAGAAAGAATTCGTCCTCGCTGTTGGCGGTTTTGAAAAACGCCGTCAGCGCCTCGGCCGCTTTCTCCATCTTGTCGCGCATGCTGCCACTGATGTCGAAAAGCACGCCCACCGAGACTGGAGCGTCGTCCTTGTCGAAATGTACGATCGGCTGCTCGACGTTGTCTTCGGTGACACGGAAATTTTCCTTAGTCAACGTGGTCACGGAAGATCCTTCATCGGTGGTCACATGAGCTGGAATCACGACGAGAGAGGAATCGCTGCGCAGCGTCGCCGGGGGTTCCGCAGATTGGCGCGCCACCGCGCGGGGGGTGATGGTGGCCTGAAAAGCAAGGCCCCCGGGAACGAGGAACAGCAGAACACCGAAACAAGCCAGCGGCAGATCCGGCCGAGCCATTGGCAGATTGTACCCCAGCGTACTCTGCGCAGTCTATAGCGGGTTGAAGGGTCTGGTTTCAGTACCAACCCGAACGGGTTTGGTCACGATCTGATCCGGCGGCAGCGACAGAAGGTGAGGCCGAATGGCGACCAGAACATCTTCGTCTTCGTTGTCTTTGGTGGTTTGCGTGAAAAGATTGCCGAGCAGGGGGATGTTCGAAAGCCCCCAGAATCCGGCGCGGGTTTTCGCGATCGAACGATCCATCAGACCCGCAATCACCGCCCATTCGCCATCCAGCAGCCGCACCTGGGTATTGACCTGGCGGCGGCCGATGATGGGAATATTGTTGACCGCGCTTCCGGTCAGCAACTCGAAAGTGGTCTCGATCGCGAGCGTAACGCCGTCGACGCCGTGGATATGGGGCGTCACTTTCACTTCAAGGCCCAGATTCTCGAACGTGAACGACGGCGGCGGGGCATACACGTTTCCCGTCTGGCCAGTCGCCACGCTTCCCGCGTATTGCTGCGTGATGATCGGATACTTCTCGCCGACGTGGAAGGTGGCGGCCTGGCCGTCGACAGAACGGGCCTGCGCGCGATACAGATTGCGCGCCGTCGAGGTGCTCTGGTTAAACATGGCTTCGACCTGGGCCACGCCGAGTCCGATGAGAGTCTTGCCGCCGCCGAAGCTGAGCAGGTTCGTGACGCCCGAGGGGAACGTCACCACATTGTTGAGGATCTGGCCAAGATAGATCGCCGAAAACTGGTTGGTGACGTTGAAACCGTAGTTGATGATGTCGCTGTCGGATACGTCCAGAAACTCGACTTCGATCATCACCTCCGGGCGCCACGAGAAGAGCTGTTGCAGAAGGGCCTGCGCCGCCATCGCCCGCGAAACCCGGTCGCGAATGACGATCTGGCTGTGGGTCGCGTCCATCGCCAGCTTATCGACGTTGGTGGCCTGTTTGACGGCCTGGCCGATCTCGGTCAGCTCCTGGCTGGTCAGGGCGTTTGGAACCGGCACCGCCACGAGCATGGTCTGTTCCAGATCGTTGCGCTTCTGCGGTGTGTCCTTCGCCACGATAAAGAGCGACGACGAGAGCGGAACCACGAAGGAATCGGTCGCCGCTTCGAGGTCGTGCAGGGCTTCCCGGAAATCGACGCCCGATATGCGGAAGCGGATCGGCTGGCCTGTCGTCGGGTAGTCGCCATCGTACACGGTTTCGAGTCCGAAGCGTTTCGCCACGTCGTCGAATAGCGTTCTCGGCGTGCCGTTCAGATCGAAATCCTGCAGAACGGGCTTGCCTTTGAGCGATGCCGGCGGGAGCGGCTGGCGGGAGCGCGCGTACTCGGCCGCGGTCAGGCTGTCGAAGACTCCTTCGCTTGCTTCGACGACCGGACCCACGTCGATCTCCGAATCGTCGCCATCATCGGGGGCGACCGGAGGAGATTGCACGGTCGCACGGGTTTGCAAGGCCTGCATCCGCGTCTTCAGCTTTGCGTTCTTCGGTTGCAGGGCGGAAGCTTCGGAATAAAACAGATACGCGTCCGCCGCGTGCCCGGAGCGGGAGGCTTTCTTCGCTTTTTTGGCCAGCGCCGCCGCCTGTTCTTTGGGTGAGTCTTCCTGGCCGCTGCCGCCAAAACACAGACCGGCGATCAGCCCGGCGATGGCGACTCCGGTGAATACACGACGGCCGGTCGGGCGCAGAACTCCCATCAAAACAGTTGACGCCGCCACGCACGCGGACGTGCAGACGGGATCGGCATAATAGTGAGGATGATGAGGGACCTGATGCGCGACCCGTTCCAGATTGCCGTGCCGCTGGCGCTGCTTCTCGGAACGCTCATTGCCGGGCTGATCGTGCGCCGGGTGCTGTTCCGCATCCTGCGGGAGTGGGCCGTCCACACGCAGAGTCACCTCGATGTGCTGATCACGCAGAGCCTGCCGATCGTGCTGTGGTCGCTGATGCTCGGAATTCATATCGCGACTCAAAACTCCAGAATTCCGAAAGAGTATCTGCACTACATCCCGACCACCCTGCAGGTGCTGTGGATTCTCTCGCTCACGATCGCGATGAGCCGGTTGGCCGGGAACACGGTGCGTTTCTACGGTACCCGCGTGACCGGTGTGCAAAGCGTGACGAGCCTGACCCAGAAACTGGCTCAGCTCGTGGTCGTGGCGGTGGGCGTGGTCTGGCTTCTCAAGGTCGTCTTCGACATGAGCCTGACGCCGCTCCTGACCACCCTCGGCGTCGGCGGCCTGGCTGTAGCGCTGGCCTTGCAGGACACGCTTTCAAATCTTTTCGCCGGGTTTTACGTTTCCATTTCCGGCCTCATCCATATCGGCGATTACATTAAACTCAACACGGGCGAGGAGGGCTACGTCACCGACGTCAACTGGCGCTGCACGATGATGCGCGGCTCCAGCAACAATCTCGTCGTCATCCCCAATAACAAGCTTGGACAGGCCATTTATACGAACTACTATTTACCGGACCCGCGGATGGCGATGTCGCTTACCTTCGGCGTCGGCTGTGAATCGGATATCGATCGCGTGGAAACCATTTTGCTCGACGAGACCAATTCGGCCACGCGGGAGATCAAGGGCCTGCTGGCCGAACCTGCGCCGTACATCCTGTTCAGTCCCGGTCCCGGCGACTGGTCGCTGGGCTTTCAGGTCAACTTCAATGTCGCCGAATTCGCGGATCAATACAAGGTGCAGAGCGAATTGCGGAAACGCATCTTCAAACGGCTGCAGCGCGACGGAGTTTCCATGCCGTTCCCGACCCGCACCGTCATCGTGGAAGACAAAGAACATCACGAACCGGTATGACGCCCGCTCCCGAGTTTGCCGCGGTGCTCACCGACGCCGCGCCCGGCCGCGCACTGGATCTGGCCTGCGGATCGGGCCGGCACGCGCGCTGGCTGGTCGAACGGGGGTGGTCCGTCACCGGCGTCGACATCGAGCCGGTTGAGATTCCGGGCGCGCAGTTCGTGCGGGCGGATCTGGAGCGCCACGAGTTCCCGATCGAGCCGGACATGTGGGATCTGATCGTCTGCTGGCTTTACTGGCAGCCGGACCTGTTGCCGCAAATCGCCGGCGGGGTACGCGAAGGCGGCATAGTTGCCATGGCCGGAAAGACGAGCGGGCGCTTCGCAACCTCGCTGGCGCAGTATCGCGAGGCTTTTGCGGAGTGGGCCGAAATCGCTTCAGGCGAGAGTGAGTCGAAAGTCTTCTTCATCGCTATGCGCCTCGAAGAACCCATCGACTAAATCGAGTATCCGGCTCGATTCCTTCGCCTGATAGATGTTCACGCGCAGGGTCGCGCCACCGCGGATGCCGTGGGTGAAGTAAGTGGCGAATTGCTTCATCTTGCCGATGGCATCGTCTTCGCCGCGATCGAGCAGCATGGCGTAATAGGTGCGCATCATTTCGTAGCGATCGCGCTGCGTCGGGTGGTCGTATGTCCCGGTGGCGAGATATTGCTCCAGCTGGCGGAAAATCCACGGATTCGAGGAAGCGGTGCGGCCGATCATCACGGCGTCGCAGCCGGTCTCCGTCACCATGCGGACCGCGTCTTCGGGCGTCAGAATATCGCCATTGCCGATCACGGGAATCTTCACCGCGGCCTTCACGGCGGCGATGCGCGACCAGTCGGCGCGGCCGGAATAACCCTGCTCGCGCGTACGCGGATGAAGCGCCACGGCCTGGAGGCCGCAGTCTTCGGCCAGGCGGGCCATTTCCACCATCACGAGCTCCGCATCGTTCCAGCCCGCGCGGAATTTGCAGGTAAAGGGGATACTGATGGCGCGACGGACGGTCCGCAGGATGTTTTCGACCAGCGGAAGATCGCGCAGCAGACCGGAGCCGCCGTTGCACTTGACCACCTTGTTCACCGGGCAGCCAAAGTTGATGTCGAGAATGTCGAACCCGAGGTCCTGGCAGACCTTCGCGGCGGTCGCCATGGTTTCGGGGTCGGAACCGAACAGTTGGGCGGAAATCGGGTGCTCCTGCGGGTCGAAGGCAAGGTAGCGCTGGAGGGTGCGATTCGGCTTGCGGGAGCGATCGGCCCGCAGCGACGCGCTGACCCCATGCGAGCTGGTAAATTCGGTCATAATAAGACCACAGCCGCCGAGATTGCGAATGAAGCGCCGGAAGACCGTATCGGTGACTCCGGCCATGGGAGCGAGCACGGTTGCGGGAGCGATGGCGAGGTTTCCGATAGTCAGGTTTCGCGGGAAACTCACATGTTTAGTTTAGCGTCGAGATATTGACATGAAGCCGCTGCACGCAGGTCTGCTGATTGCAGGGGCCGCTCTGGCGGGCGGTCTGGCCGTGAAAATGACAGAGCCGCAGCCGATCCCGGTGGCTGCGCCCGCGGCAATCCCCGCGCCTGCGCCCGTGCCCGCCCCCATACAGCAGGAAGTTTCGACACCTCCGCCGGCGGAGCAGCCTGCCGCCGCGCCGCCGAAGCGTACTCCCCCGAAGCCAACGCCGGTTTCCGTACAGATCGCGCCTTCGGCGCCCGAAGTGTTCGTGGAATCGCTGAAACCGGCTACTCGAAAAAACGAACCCATTTTGACCGCGAAGGCCAAACCGCCGGTGGAGGATCCGGCGCCGCTGTTCGTGCCGCCCGTCCCGTACGAAGCTCCGGCAGCGGGTCCAGCTCCGGCAGCGAGTCCCGCGCCGGCGCGCGCGCCGCGCCGTGTCACGCTTCCGACCGGATTGCCCGTCTCCGTCCGGTTGAACGAGCCGCTGTCGAGCGACCATGCAGCGGCGGGCGCTACATTCACCGCTTCGCTGGCCGAACCGCTCATCGTCGACGGACTGGTAATCGCCGAACGCGGCGCGCGCACGACCGGACGCGTGGTCGATGCACAGAATTCAGCAAGTTTCAACGGCACATCCGTGGTGAAACTCGAACTGACCAGTGTCTTCACTTCCGACGGCCAGAAGATCGCGATCTCGACCGACCCCTGGACGAAGCGCGCAAGCATGGGGAAAATCGACGGCGGCTCGACGCTGGGCGCCATCATCGGCGCCATTGCCGCGCGGGCCGGAGCGGGCGGAATGCCGGCCAACGTTCCCGCGGAGTCGATCGTGCGTTTCCGTCTGGCCACGCGCGTGACCGTTACCGAGCGCCAGTTGTAAATCAGTTCGCGGGATACCGCAGCACCGTGTAATTGGTGAGCGCAACGCTATCGGGCCCGACAGCGGCGAGCGCGACCTGAAAGGTCAACTCCAATCCGGCTTGCGCCGGGGCGCTCAATATCCCGGGTAGAAACGGCAGTACGGTGCCCCAGCTTTGAACGCTCACCTGCGCTCCCGTTGACGTCACGCCGGCTTCCGCCTCGCCGGCGACCGCGGCGTCCTGCGCTGAACCGGTGCGGCTGAGGATGGTCGTGGCGCCCCAGTTCAAATGGAAGCTGAATCCCGTTGCGGTTCCGGTATGCGCGAGGCCGAATCGCACTTCAATCCTGTCTCCGGGGTTGAGGCCGGCCGCGGGGATATCGCATCCGCCGAGATTGGTCCACGCGGTCGCGCCGGTGGCGGTTCCCGTGGCGCTGCAGATGACCTGCGCGGCGGTGGTGTGGAGGGTCGTGCCGGAACCGCCGGTGTTGAACGAGTTGACGTCGCTCGAAGCGGACGTATCCACGCGGTAGGACGCAGTCAGTGTATCGCCGGGCTGCGGAATCGCGCCGGGAACGAAGGTTATGGTCGAACCGGAGAGGGTGTAGTCGAAATTGGGCGTGAGATACAGACCGTTGCGAAACAGCATCAGGCTCAATCCGAGCGGTGTATTGGCGAGACTGAGCACGTTGTTTACGCCATCCACCGTGCCCCCGGGCGTCTCCGCGTCGGAGTACGTCGGCGGGGTACAGGCGCCGGTGGTGCCATCCACAAATACGCACTCACCCGGATCGCCGACCGCGGTTTCGAGATTGCCGTTGTTGTCGACAACGGCCACGGCATTGGCGCCGAAAGCGACGCCAGCAATGGGACGCTGGGCAAGATCGGCCACCAGTCCTATGACGGAGGATTCCGGGATGGGGTTTGAGCTGGTTGTGTTCCCGGTTCCGCTCGAAGTGGTTTGCACGCCGGTTCGCACTTCACTGACCGTGAGGGGTGTGGCGCTGACCGGAACGGTCCATGTCTCGGTGAATTGCTGGCTACCGCCGCTTTGATAATTCACGGTGTAGACGTTGGCGGGCGGCTGCGCGGTCGCGTTGGGCACGAGTTGCACCAGCAGATTGCCGTTGACTACCGGCACGATTTTGCTCTGCTGCACGACCGTGCCGAGGTTGGCGGCGTCGAAGGTGCTCCAGCTGATGGTCAGCGTACCGTTGAATCTGGTGCCGTCGGCTTTGAACAGCGTGTCCTGAATGGTGGTCAGCGCGGTCTGGCTCCACGCCGGCCCGCAGAACGCGGCCAGCGACAGGATGATTCGGCCAAATCTCATTAATATCCTCCAGTACTGGCTCATCATTAACATCGACCAGCCGGGGAAACGGGTTTAGCCGGGACGTGGAACGAAACCTAAATTGCAGCGAGCAGGGAACTTGCGGAAATTTGCGCCGTCT
>CAWBIS010000284.1:0-4662 GCA_963788485.1 Terriglobia bacterium | reverse complement strand
CTCTTGTCGAGAATCCGCATCGTCCCGGGCTTTTCGGTGATCAGGATTTTACCGTCGGGAAGGAAGGCCAAGCTCCAGGGCGAGTGCAGCTTGTCGGTGAGCGTAGTGACGGCCGGCGGCGCGGTTGCGTGATAGGGCGCTCGCGTCTGGCCGGGGAAGGCGGGTTTGTCATCGCGTTTCTCCGGCGTCCGGCTTTCGATCGAGCGGCTGTCCAGCATTAGAGGCGGGGGAGAAGTGAACATAGCGAGCCCCCATCGAATCGCCGCGATAGCAGCGACCGCTAACACCAGACCGGCGACTCCAAGGATCTTCCATTTCATAAGACCGACTACGTTGATTGTATTGGCAGGGCGCGGCTCCGTGGTATGGAATTCACGGACCCCGAGGCAATCTGAATCCAGTCGACGGCGGGAATCGTATTCCCGTACAGCCTGTACCGGCGGAGCCCGTTAATCTCCTCGGAGCCGGCCCGGTTCATGGGGTTGGTTCCACAGACGGATAAACGCGGCGGGGATGGATATCGGGGTTCCGCGAATCAAAAGGCTGATCCGACAGGCCGACGATCCAAAGCGGCGAGGTTCCGGTATTGACTACAGCGTGCGCGGCGAGCGGGTCGACCTCGACGAGAATTGCCCCGGCTCCGGAAAACGGCGTTGCGCTGACGGCTGTGTCGGCGCCGCAATCCCAGCTCAGTTGCCAGGCATCCTGGAACAACACCATAAGAATTTCTTTCTTGTTCGCGTGATAGTGATTGCCGCGAACATGTCCCGGCAGGAGAGTCGTGATGTGGGTGTCGCCGACGTTTCGGAGGAAGCGGGCCCAATCGGCGCCCACAGAAAAGCTCGCCCCCCGCTGGTCGCCGGTATCCGGCAGGACGGTAATCCTTAGTTCCGGGCGAGGCATCAGCGCTTGAGGATGCGGCCGATGTCCAGTTTGAAGGACGGGCTGCCGCGCGTGCCGCTGATCTCGATGGGCAAGACGGTACCGGCGCTGCCGCGGCGGAACACAGGATCGAGCGGAGTGAGCAGCAGTCGTTTCCATCCCGTCGTCATCTGCGATACGGTGGCGTCGAGCCTGGCCGTTCCCTTGAAGTTGATCGCTCCCGAGGGCAGCGAGTACTGGCCATCGAGGCTGACGTGCGCTCCTGGCACCTCGAAGCGCAGTTGCGGGAGGCGCAGCGTTCCGTTTTTCAGATGAAAGTAGCCTTCGAAATCGGCGGCGACGTCACTAGTGCTTTTGTCCTTCGGTTCCCCCTGCGCGTGATGGCTGAGGCTGGCGATCTTCGCTTGCACGTCGGGGGTAGTGAATTTCACGCCGTTCAGGGTGAAGGCGCCATCCAGTTCCATCCGCTCCACCACCGGGGTTTTGCCGGGCGGGATCTTCACCTGCGTCTGGAACGCCAGTTTGCCGCTCATGGGAGGTTTCCCTTTCATGGCGAGGCGGAGGAAGTCCCGTAATTCGGCGCTCTGCGTTTTGGCAGTCAGGTCGATCTCCTTGTGCGTCTCGAGCGCGCTGCGCTCAATCGAACCACTGACCTCGAAGGTGGATTTGCCTAAAGTGGCGCGCACCGGATGCAGATTTGTATTGCCGTTGATGCCGTCGACGGTGGCGGCGAATTCGGTTTGAAGATGCATGGGGTGGTCGCCTGTGGTGAGCGCGAAATTGGGAACGTCGGTCGTGCCCTGCACTTCGATGCGATTCAGTTCGCCGTGGTAATTGCCGGTCGAGGAAAGAGTGCCCATGATGCCGTGGAACGCCGAGAGGTCGGCATCGCTGAAGGTGTACTGGCCCGAGACGGGAGTGCCGCCCGGATCGTCTTCTTTCCAGGGTCCGAACTGGCCCGTGCTGTGGATCAACCCCGGCGGTTTGGGGTTTTCGAGCATCGCCTGAAAAGTCATTGGACGGAATTGCGCGACGGTGCGCAGGTCCATCTGGCGGATGTCGAACATCAACGGCTGCTTTTTCGGATCCGATGGCAGAGTTTCGAAAGTTGTCCCGTTGGCGACAACCTCTTCAAGGAGGTACGGAACATATGAGGGACCGTTGCTGCCGGATGCGGGCGCCACGGCCGAATGCGGGGGAATGTGCAGCTGCAGGCCTTCCAGCGTCAGCCTGCGAATGCGCCTCGGGTAGCGGAAAAAGCCGACAAATCTGGCTTCCACGGTGAAGCGGCGCACCGAGATCATGGGTGGAATGTCCCTGCGTCCGCCCCAGCGCAGGACCAGGTTCTCCCCGGTGGCCTTGACCATCGGGAAAAGGGAGATCTGGAAATTACCGAGTTCGACCTGGCTTTTGTAGCGCCGTTCGAGAGTCGAGATGACGTAACTACGCGCGGTCGGCTGGAAGCGGAGAGCGATGATCGCGGCAATCGCCGACAGGCAGGCGAAGACGCCGATTGTTATCCAGAGTACGATTCGAGTGCGACGCGAGAGCTTCACGCGTTCGAACGAGTCCGCATGTTAATTGCCATTGGCGCGGCGATGCGGACGTTCGTTCGCTGGAATGGCAGGCACTGCCGGTTTCAGCACCTGATTCAGCAGCGCCTCGACTTGCGTTTCCGGAATCGACAGCGAGACATTCACGGCCGAGCCGTCGGTTGTGACCTGGAGCGTCTGCAGCAACTGCGCCAGTTCGGCAAGCTTCGCGTTGTTCGCGGCTCCCATGGAGGCGAGACTGAGGGCCAGCTTGACGACAGCGCTCAGAGCGGCCGCATTCTGCGGGTCGCTCTCGGTCGCCTGGCCTGTCATCACCACGTTATCGGTGAAGTTGACGCCGCCGCTCAGGGATTGGATGCTCTTCAGCAAAGGCAGTATCTGGGCCGCCGGACCCGTGGCGCTCGTGGTCGCGCTGGCGGGTATCAATGACGCGACTGGAACTGAGCTCAGCAGCCATTCGGCCTGGTTCGAACTGAGCTGATTCACCTGAGCGGCGAGGGCGGGGTCGATAGCGGTGGCCGAACCTCCGTTGCGCATGATAGCGGCCTCGACATCCGCCAGAGGACCGGCGACAGCGACGGAACTGCCAATGAACGCGAGCGCCAAAGTCTGATTAGTTTTGCTGTTGGTGAAGCTGAGGACAGTCGCGTCCTGGTATGTCTGCGTCTGCACGTTCTTGTTGTGCGCGGAGACGGCGGCGGCGATCTTATCCACATTGAAGGTGCCCTCCACCAGAAGCAGACTACTTCGCTGCGATGCATTGGCGTTGGTGGCGGCCAGTACTTCGGTAACATCCTGCAGTGGATTGAAGCCGGTAGCCGCGATGAGTTTTTGCAGTCCTGCGTCGAGCGCCGAGACTTTCGCGATGATGTACTGCCCGAACGGGCTGATCTGAATCTCGGAGCCGTTCGCGCCTGCCAGGATCTTTGCATCCGGCATGACCAGGTTCAAAAGCTGGGGGTCGGCGGCATACGCCGACGAACCAAAAACCAACAGCGCCGCGAGAAACGCAGTTTGCCGCATAAAGTCTCCTCTCATGCTAACGCAGGAAACGAGCGGCGGGTTCACGGTTTCTTATCTCAATGGTGAAGGGAAAATCGTTAACCTTTTTTATCGAGGTGGAAGTCGTCGAACGAGGCTATAGTGCCATTCCGGGTCCAAAGCCCCGTCTTTCCGGGTGAAGTGAGGGTATCGTCGGTAGCGTCGAATAACTGGCGATTGCCGAAAAATATGCGGAAATGCGAACCCCTGAAAGTTACTTTTGCCACGTACCACTGGCCGGTGTGCAACTCGTGCCGTTCGGCGCCTGGTACCGGGCGCATCTGGCCATCCTGCACGCGGAACAGTCCAATGTTGCCTTCCTCAACGTTGACGCGAAGCAGATAGTAGTTGCGCGGATCCTGATAGCGCCAGACCATGCCGGCGCTCCTGGTCCGTCCCGGCCCCGCGGCGATCTTGAATTTGACGCTGAGGTCCCCGTCGCGGCAGGTGGTCTTGTCGAAAATGGCCAGGGGGAATTGGGAGTCGGTGAAGTCGGTGGAGACCTGCTTGAGCACGTTGGGGCGGCTGGGGGCGGTCGCATCCTGCAGTACCTCCCAGCGCGGAATCCGGGTGGCGCGCGTAGCGGTGAGGGTCCAGCCCACCGGCGGTTTACCCAGCTTCTGATTATCGAAATTAACTGAGTCGCCGCCGAGGCCGAAAAAGTTGAATGTGATAAACGCCGCAGCCGCGAGTGAGAGCAAGTACCAGTTTAATGAAGGGGCACTTTTTTCCCGATCTGTCGCAAACTGCCGGGAGGTATTTCGACCCACCAGCCGTTTGCCTTTCCGGAATCCGCCAGCGAGCGCCAGACGTCGCGCGGCACATCGACGATCAGTTCGTCGCCGAAATCGGCACGGATGGATTGCGGCCGTTCGACGATATGGCGGAGAGTTGCACGAATGCGGTTTTCCCCCGGTTGCGTAGTTATGTGGAGCTCTTCCGGGCGTGCGCAAACCGAAACGCGGTCGCCCTTGAAGCATCCGCGCAGGTTGGGACCGGCAATTTCTTCGCCGAGCAGGCGCAGGCGGCTGGTCTGCCGGCCCGGGTCGAGGGCGACCACTTCCGCTTCGTAGATGTTGAAGCCTCCCAGAAGCCGGGCCGTTTCGGTATCGCCGGGATTGCGCATCAGCTCGGCAGGCGAACCGCGGTGAACGATGCGGCCCGCGTCATAGACCAGCACGCGATC
>CAWBIS010000283.1:0-8138 GCA_963788485.1 Terriglobia bacterium | reverse complement strand
CTCGACCTGCACCTGATCACGATGGATGGCGGCACCTTCCCCGAGGACTTCTCCCGCCTCATGTACCAGCAGGATGAGCCCGTCATCGGCGCGGCTATGTTCCCGATGTCGCGCGTGAGTCAGCTGGCCGCGGGCCAGGTGAAGGTCTGCCTCGGCGGTCAGGCCGCGGATGAGATCTTCGGCGGATACGCCCGCTACGCGCTGGGCCGGCCCCTGCACGTCGCACGGTCCTGGTTCGCTGGTCGCCTCCGCGCCACGCCGGAGACTCATGCCGGGGGCAACCTCTCGCGCCAGATGGCCGAAGGGGGCACCATGCGCCGCCTGCTGCGCAACGCCCGCCACCTGGCCCACTGGCAGAGCAGCTACTTCGAGCACTTCGCGCGCATCGGCGAAGAGGAGTGGCGCAGGACCCTCGCTCCGGAGCTCTATTCGAGGGAGCGATGCTGGCGCACGTTCCACGAGAACCTCGGCCGCTCGCCCGCTTCCGATCCGACCGACAAGTTGATGGTGTGGGACCTGCGGACCTATCTCACCGGGCTCTTTCATCCAGGACGACCGGATGAGCATGGCGGCCGGCCTCGAATCCCGCGTGCCTTTCGCCGACCCCCGCGTTGTCCGCGCCACCTTCCGTATCCGGCCCGATCTCAAGCTGCGCAGCGCGGCCTCAAAGTGGATCCTGCGGGAAGCGCGTTAACCGGACGTGATCCCGTCGTTTGTCCTGAACCGCAGGAAAGTCGGCTTTGATACGCCGATGGGTCGCTGGATCCGCGCCGACCATATGGAGTTTGTCCAGATCACTCGCTGTCTTCAAAGTCGCGCCAGCGCGGCTTCTTCCAGACTCAGGGGATCGACGACCTTATATCTTGTCGGCACGGCGCCGAATGGATGGGATCGTCTGGAAGGTACTTTCCCTTGAGGTTTGGGCGAACCAGTTCCTGGACGCAACGCCCGCTCCTCTGCGCCCCGAAAGCCGGATGGAAGCCTGGTCCGTGGCCTACGCGGAGCCGCGCAGGCCGCTGCGCGAAAGAGCAGCCAATCTCGTCCGCGAGTGTCAGGACCTTGGTTTAAAGCGCACTCTCGCGCGCGGCGCATGGGAGATCAAGACGCGCAGCGGGTTGATTCGCGTCAAGCCCGCCCGCACGATCGGCGAGAGGGTCCCGGAGACGCCGTCGCCGATCGCGCTTGCGAAGCTGCCGTTCGCGGAGCCACGCGACATGGCCCGAGGTGATGGCGTCGCTCATTTCAGAGCCGGAGCGCCGCCGCCTGAAGCACCTCGCCTCCGAAGCAACTCGCGGCCGCATCCTCTGTTTCAGCCGCTGGATGGCGGATTTCGGCAACCCAATCGACTGGCATCGCGATCCCACGACCGACGACCGCTGGCCGGCGGACGTTCACTGGTCTAACGTGTGGAAGGCGCAGGGTCGCGCCAAACGCCGGGGCGAGATCAAGTTCTGCTGGGAAGTGGGAAGGTTCCCGCAGGCCAATAGCCTGGCTCGAGCGGCTGTCCTCGACCCGGCTTCCGCTCCTTTGCTGGCTGAAGCCTTCTTCGCCCAGGCGCAAAGCTTCATTGAGCGCAATCCGCGCGGACTGGGTATTCATTGGGCATCCGGCCAGGAAGTCGCATTACGCCTGATGGCCTGGATGTTCGCCGTTCATGTCTTTACCGCGCTCGGGCTGGCGCCGCAACAGCGACTCGAAGCGCTCGGCGCGAATCTGCGCGCCTCGGCGGATCACATCGCCGGGCACATCGAGTACGCACGCGACTCCGTTTATAACAATCACCTGCTATCGGAAGCGCTGGGGCTCTTGTTGGCCGGTTCTGTTCTCTCGGGAGGCTCGGCCGAGCGATGGAAGCGCGAAGGGCATGACTTGCTGGCCAGGGAAGCGGACCGGCAGGTATATCCCGATGGCGGTTACATCCAGCAATCGCACAACTACCATCGTGTGGCCATGCAAACGTATATCTGGGCGGCCGCGCTGCTCCAACGCGGTGGAGAACCCGTACCGCGTGAATGGCTGGCCGCCATGGAACGCTCTCTCGATTTTCTGGTGGCGCATCAGAACCCCGGAGACGGCCGGCTTCCCAACTACGGCTCTAACGATGGCTCCCGGCCCGTGATTCTGGCATCTACCGATTACTCCGATTTCCGCCCTACTCTGCAGGCTCTCAGCGTGCTCACGCGAGGTGAACGCATTTATGAAACGGGCCCCTGGGACGAGATGGCCGCCTGGCACTTCGGACCGCAGATCCTCAATCTGCCGCTCGGGATCCTCGCCGAACTTCAGTATCCCTGGCTCATACCGGCTATCATGTGCTTCGCGGCAAAGAACCGGGCTCCTTCGCGGCTTTTCGTTGTGGAACCATGCTCGACCGCTTCTCCCAGATCGATATGCTCAATCTGGATATCTGGTGGCGCGGACAGAACGTGCTGATCGATGGCGGAAGCTATCTCTATAACGGCCCGGCGCGCTGGCATAACCATTTCCTGCGGACCGAAAGTCACAACACCGTCCAGGTGGATGGTGCCCAACAGATGCCGCACATTCGCCAATTCAAGACCATTTAGCCTACGCGGGCGCGTTGTCTTCGATTCGAAGATCATCCCGACTGGGCGCTCTGCGAGGGTGAACACTATGGATACGAGCGGGATTGTGCACGCGTTCATCGGCGGTCGTTCTCTTTCCGAAAAGGATGGGATGTGGATCGTCGTCGATACCATCGCAGGGCGAGGAGCGCACACGAGGCGCGGCTGCACTGGCTGGCGGGAGACTTCCCGTACGAGTTCGATCCGCGAAAGGCGGAGTTGCTCCTGCAAACTCCCCAGGGCGAGTTCGGCATCACAATTCTCGATGAGGCAGGGATGCCGTCCTCACAATCGGACGTGGTGAAGCGGGCGCGACGCATCCGCCGCGAGGTTGGGCATCGCGCTACTACGGCGAAAAAATTCCGGTGCCATCGTTTGCCGCTGCTGCTTCAGGAAATCTACCGATCACATTTGTGAGTATCCTGTGCGCGGGCAGGTCAGTGGTGTCGGTTACCGATGGCGAGTGGTCGATCGGCAGTGAGGAAACCACCGTTCGCTTCCGTCTTCCGGAGGGAGGCTTCGAGCAGATTGAGGTGATGCCGGGCGTCGATTCCGCGATCGAGCTTCATTCGTGAACATACTGGTGGTTCATCAGTATTACCTGCAGCCCGGCCAATCGGGAGGGTCGCGCTTCAACGAAATGGCCCGGCTATGGTCCGAAAAAGGCCATCGGGTGTCGGTCATTGCGGGAACGGTGGATCACGACAGGGGGAAGTACCGGAGAGGTACAGCGGCCGCTGGATCACCAAGGAACGGGACGAGTCGGTCACCGTCTATCGCTGCGCGGTTCCTTCCAGTTATGGCAAGAGCTACGCAGGCCGGATGTGGGCCTTTTTCGGATTCACGCTGTCCGCGGCAACGGCGGCCTTTCTGGCCCCGAGGGCGGATGTTGTAATCGCCACGTCACCACCACTGGTCGCGGTGATTCCCGGCTGGATCGCGGCGCGCTTCTCATTCAGACCTTCGCCCTGGATTTTTGAGATGCGCGATCTCTGGCCAGAGAGCGCTATAACGACCGGCGTTATTGGCGCCCAGTCCGTGATTGCGAAAGTGCTGTACTGGCTGGAACGCCGGGCCTGCCATAGCGCTCAGAAGATCAACGTTCTTACGCCCGCCTTTCGCGACGACCTGGTCCGCCGCGGACTGGCGAATCCCTCGAAGATCAGCTTCATTTCGAACGGCGCCGATGTGGACAGTTTTGTCCCCGGAAGCCGCGACAACGCGGTACGGCGCGAAATGGGGTGGGGCAACCGTTTTGTCGCCCTCTACGCGGGCGCGCACAGCCGGGCCAACGCTTTGCGGCAGTTGTTGAAAGCGGCCGAAGTGCTGCGTGGGCGCCCCGATATCCTGATCGCCTGCGCAGGCGATGGACCCGAACGGAATGGGCTGGAGGCAGAAGCGCGGGCGGCCGGTCTGGACAACATCGCCTTCTACGGTCCACAGCCCAAGTCGAAGATGCCCGAGCTGGTCAACGCCTGCGATGCGGGTCTTGCGGTCTTGCAGAACAATCCCACCTTTCGCACCGTCTATCCCAACAAAGTTTTCGACTACATGTCCTGCGCGCGGCCCGTTGTGCTCGCCATCGACGGTGTCGCGCGGGAACTCGTCTGCGAACAGGCCAAAGCCGGGGTTTTCGCGGAGCCGGAAAACCCCGCGGCAATAGCGAAGGCAATTTGCGGCCTGGCATCTCATCCGGAAAGGTGTGTTGAACTTGGCCGGGCCGGGCGCGAATGGGTGGTAGCCAACGCGAGCCGTGAAGCCCTCGCCGCGCGCTATCTCGAGGTCATGACGGATCTGGTGGGCGCCGCATGAAGTCCGTCGCGATGGTGGCGGGAGCGCGCCCCAACTTCATGAAGATTGCCCCGGTGCTGCGCGCCATGGAACGGATTCAGCCTGGATATTGCGCAACCGTGGTGCACGCCGGGCAGCACTACAGTCCTGAGCTGTCGGACATATTCTTTAAGCAACTGGGAATCCGCCCGCCCGACGTCCATCTGGAAGCCGGCTCCGGCACGCACGGGCAGCAGACCGCGAGAATCATCGAAGGCTTCGAGTCGTGGCTGATCTCCGTCTCGCCCCGACCCGCGGCGGTGATGGTCGTGGGCGACGTGAATTCCACGATCGCGGCGGCGCTCGCGGCCTCCAAGCTTCGCATTCCCGTGGTGCACCTCGAAGCAGGCCTCCGGTCCTTCGACCGCGGTATGCCCGAAGAGATCAATCGTCTGGCCACCGACGCCATTTCCGATCTGCTTCTGGTGAGCGAACCGGCCGGCGAGGCGAACCTGCGCAACGAGGGCGTCCCGGATGCGCGGCTTCGCTATGTGGGCAACGTCATGATCGACACCCTGGTGCATCACCTTGAAGCGGCGCGCCAATTGCCGCGCAATGACTTCACCGAGCCCCACGCGCTGGTTACGCTTCACCGCCCCTCGAACGTCGATTCCATCGCGACTTTGCGGCCGATCTGCGATTTTCTGGGCACGGTAGCGCGGCGGATCAAGGTAGTCTTTCCCCTGCATCCCCGCACTCATGCGCGTTTGAAGGAATCCGGCCTTGACCGACAGCTTCAATCGTCCGGCGTCACCTTACTGCCACCACAGGGCTACATCGAAAATCTCCGCCTGATGGCGGACGCGAAGCTGGTCCTGACCGATTCGGGCGGGATACAGGAGGAGACCAGTTTCTGTCGATCCCCTGCCTCACGCTTCGCGAGAATACGGAACGGCCATCCACTATCAGCTACGGAACTAACACACTCATCGGACTCGATTTCGCGCTGGGACAACGCATGATCGACGAGATCCTGAGCGGCAACTATCGAAAAGGAAGCGAAATACCAGGATGGGACGGCCAGGCTGCCTGCCGCGTGGTGCGGGAACTGGCCCGGTTTCTGAAGGTGACGAATGTTCTATCGCGGCTGTCTGAAACCAATCGACCGTTCCCTGTCGGCACCGGTCTGGTGGCACTGTCGCCGTTAATGGCTATCCTGGCGCTGATTGTCCGGTGCGCCTCGGCGCGCCCGTCCTGTTTCGGCAGACGCGAATCGGTTTCAGAGAAAGCCATTTCAGTTTTATAAGTTCAGGACCATGACCGATGAACGCGACGCCGAGGGCCATCTGCTGCCCGATGCGCAGCGTTTGACTCCCCTCGGCCGCTTCCTGCGCTCCAGCAGCCTTGATGAACTGCCGCAGTTCTGGAATGTGCTGAAAGGCGATATGAGCCTGATTGGACCACGCCCGCTGCTGCCTGAATATCTCCCGCTTTACTCGGCGTTTCAGCGGCGGCGTCACGATGTGAAGCCCGGCATAACCGGCATGGCTCAAGTGATGGGCCGCAACGCGCTCGACTGGAATGAGAAGTTCCAGTACGACGTCTGGTACGCAGACCATCAGGGTTTTGTCACCGACGCGCGGATTCTTGGCATGACGCTCGCATCCGTGGTGAAGCGCCGGGGTATCAGCCGGCAGGGGCACGCTACCGCGCCCCCTTTCACCGGCAATACCGATTCAGCCGATTAGCGCTTCGAGTCCCCGGCAATCGGGCAGCTCGAAGTCCGCGCCGCCGCCATCGATCGCCGCGTGCAGCCCGTGGGGACGGCGAATCCTGATGGTGCGCCATCCCAGCTCGCGCGGAGCAATAAAGTCTTTCACTGGATTATCCGCCACGTAAATGAAGCGATGGGCCGGAACGATGCGCTGCACTTCCAGAAAGGCGCGATGGTGCGGTTTGCAGAATTCGCGCCCGAAGATTTCAGTGAGCAGGATCGGCGAGAAAAAACGATTCAGCCCCAGGGCTTCGATCTTACGGCTTTGCGATATGGCAGGACCATCCGTAATGATTGCCAGCGGACGAGCGAGACGATCCAGCACTTCCACCGCGTCGCCGGCAAGCTTAATATCAGGCATGTGCGTCCGATAGATCGAGACCAGGGTTGGAATCAGTTCCGGCGTGGTGGCCACTCCAGCGCCGGTCAGAACTGAATTGAAGATGTTGCCGCGTTTGCCTGCTTCAAACGCGGCCAGACATCGCTCTCCGAAATCCTTCACACCGAGCCACCGGCTCGCCCACACTCCCACCGCGCAAAAACCGCTCCGCACATAGTCTCGCTCGAGATAGAGCGTATCGTTAACATCAAAGACCACGCACACGTTATTCATGCGGATGCGAGTTGGTCTCCCGGGACGAATACCGCATCGTCGTAGCGGAGCATGGCGAGATTATCGACCCAGCCGTCGAACCACGCGATCTCGCGCCCTTCCTGTTCCTCCAAAAGCCAGTCGGTAAAACGCGCGCCGGCGCGATGAGCCAGAGGATAGCCTCCGCCGAAGCGGGCGTTTAATTCGATGACGGCGATGGTTCCGTCTTCATCGACGAAGCACTGCAGGTTGAGCGGGCCGCGCGCGTCCGGCAGCGATTCAGCGGCGCGGCACGCCAAGTCCATGAGCGTTTGGTTCCTGACCGTAAGACCCTTGGAAACCTCACCCGCGCGCACCTCAATCCGCCAATGGGGAACGGCGCAGACGCATTTACCGGCTCGGTTCACATAGATGTTGATGGTGAACTCTTTTCCGCGCGCGATCTCCTGGACAATATAACCGGAATGGTGTTCCTCGAGAAGCGCCAGCTCCGCGGGATGTTCGATACGGCGCAAGCCGGCCGAGGCGCTCCCGTCGTGAGGCTTGGCAATCAGCGGCCAGCTCCAGCCATCCGGATTGGCTAAGACCTGAGAAATCGAAGCCTGTTTCACGGTGGGCAGATTGTTATCGGTAAGCCAGCGATGGGTTCGGTTCTTATCGCAGGCAATGGCGATAGTTGGCGCGCCCGAGACGATCAGTTCCACCCCGTAATCCGCGAAAGATTCCTTAAGGGCTGCAAAGACAGGCAACTCAGTATCGATCGTCGGAATCACAAGACCAATTGAATCCCGACGGCAGATTTCCAGCAGACGGTCGCCAAACTCGGGCTGAGTACAGCGCGGCACCTGCTGAAAGCTATCGGCCAAAAATCGGGCGGGCGCCGAAAGCGCCGAGTCTGCGGCATTGATTTTGCTGCCTGGCCGGCGTGAAGCCAGCGACTCGCGCATGGCCTGCATCAAGCCCACCCGTCAACCCGCGGAGGAGATTAATACGTTGGGCGGCAACTGACGCATTCACGCCCGAATCGGGGTTCCGCCGACTTTGCTCAAGACGGATCGGTCGAGCACCACGGAGACGGAGCGCTGCAGGATTTCCACGCTGACCACCATCCTCCAGCCGTCTTTGCGTTCGAGGATAATGCCCTCGACTCCGCGCAAGGGGCCGTGTTCGACCCGAACGCGCTCGCCGGCTTTCAGGAACGGCCAGGGCTGCACCGCGAACGGCGAGTTGACCAGAGTGCGGATGCTCTCGATCTGTTCGTCGGGCAGCGAACAGGGCTCATTGCCGAAACTCAGGATCGAGCGCACTCCGACGGTGCGCAGGACCGGAACGCGCATGGCCGGCCAGGCAAATCGCGCGAAGACGTAACCGGAAAACAACGGCGTGTCGAGAATCTTGACACGATCCGACCAGCGGC
>CAWBIS010000282.1:0-53499 GCA_963788485.1 Terriglobia bacterium | reverse complement strand
GCGCATGCAGCGGGAGATCTGCGCGCGAGTAATCCCTCAATACCGCAAACTGGCCGCGGCCGGCCAGATCGAAATCTCCACTACGCCCTTCTACCACCCCATCCTGCCGCTGCTGTGCGACAGCGATATCGCCTCCGTTTCGCATCCGCACATCCCGCTGCCTCCGCGTTTCAACTATCCCCAGGATGCCCGCCTGCAGCTCGATATGGCGCGCGAATACATCACAAAAACCTTCGGCGTGGCCCCGGTTGGGCTGTGGCCTTCCGAAGGCTCGGTGTCCGACCATGCGCTCGAAATCGCCGCTGCGGCCGGCTTCGAATGGGCCGCCACCGATAACGGCGTTCTCGACCGGACGCTGCGCCGGTCGGCCACTCCCGAGGTCACCTATCGGCCCTATCTCTGGTCGCAGCGCGACCGGCAGATGCGAATGATATTCCGCGATCATCTGCTGAGCGACCTGATCGGGTTCGTTTATTCCGGAATGGGAGCGGCCGACGCCGCGCAGGATTTTCTGAACCGCATTCACGAGAATTCGCGCGGAATCCTCGCCGCGGGCCGCGACGCGCTGGTCCCCGTAATTCTCGACGGCGAGAACGCATGGGAGTACTACGATCACAACGGCCGGCCCTTCTTCCGCGAACTTTACAGCCGCATTCAACGCGACCCCGCCATGGAAGCGATCACCGTCGGCGAAGCGTTCCGGCGCATCCCACCCGAAACTCTGACGCATATTTTTCCCGGGTCCTGGATTAACGCCAACTTCGATATCTGGATCGGCGCCGAAGAAGATAACAAGTCCTGGCAGTTGCTGCTGGATGCGCGGAAGGCTCTGGAAGCGGCCGAGGATGTTCCAGCCGAACGGAAGCGGCAGGCTATGGAGGAGATTCTTATCGCGGAAGGCAGCGACTGGAACTGGTGGTACGGTCCCGAGCATGAAACCGCCAATGCCGTCGAATTCGATCAGATCTACCGCAGCCACCTGGCCAATGTGTACCGTTCCCTGGGGCTCACCGCGCCCGCGGAACTCTCACACCCGATTTTGAAGCTGCAGTCCGAAGAATCGCTGCTTCCGCCCACCGGTCCGATTTCCCCGATCGTCAACGGTGTGATCGATTCCTATTTCGAGTGGCTCGGTGCGGGCGTTTATCGCGTCGATGGCCGTTCAGGCGCCATGCACGGGAAGCGAACGCTCGTGAGGGAAGTGCACTACGGCGGGAACGGCTCGACGGTTTTTCTGCGAATCGATTTCGCCGAAGATCCCACCGGCTTGAAGGATCTCGAACTGGAAGTGGAGATGCCGGATGAAACCGGCAGGCTGCTTCAGAAAACGCGAGTGAAACTGGGGGGCGAAGTGGTTTTCGCCGATGGCAGCGGCCGGGCGTCTTTTCGGGACGTTCTGGAGATTTCCCTCCCCGCGTCCGCCGGGATCAGCAGGATCAGAATTTCCGTCTGGCAGGATGGCCTCCCCATTCAGGCCATCCCGCCTCAGGATTATCTCCACATCCCGACCCCCTCCGCGTGGAACGCGTAAGCGGTGTACGTTACTTTCTTGCCGACTCGCGATTGATCACGTGCTCCAGTTTCGCCGCAACCGGCGGATACGGAACGGTTCCGGTAAGGATTTCCCGGTTGGTGATGTCGTGCCCATAGAGGTCGTGGTCCGAAGCCTTATCGGGCGTCATCGCCGAGCCGTTGAGCGTCAGCCCGCCGAAGATTCCGCGGGTACGCGAGTAGGAAAGAATCTCCGCGTGCAGTTCGGCGTCCGTCTGAGCCGTAGCGTCACGCCCGACCGGGCCGGCCGCGGCCGAAGCATCGCCGCCGATCGTGAACTTATCCGAAAGCAGATGTTTCATTCCGTCCCGATTCATGACCAGCAGAATCAGATCTTTTTCGGAACCGCCAATTTGCAGACCGAAGCTGCCGCCTTCAATCCTGATGGCGGCCGGCGCCGTCCAGCCGGCTCCGCTGGCGTGCCGGCACATGGCGAACCCGCGGCCATATTGAGCGCCGAAGATGAAGCCGGCGTTCTTCATGTTGGGGACGATCACCACGCACTGTGCCCTGTTCAAAAGATCCTGAGGGATGCCTTTGTCGTCGGCCCTCATCATGTCCCTCATTACGTCCGCGGCGGCATCCAGCCTGTCGGCCACTTTGCTTTCTCTTTCAGCCGCCGTTGCCAACGGAACCATCGCGGCGCCTATGGCTAATATCGTCAAGAGTGTAGTACGCATTCCACACATCTCCTTTCGAACGGGAGTTAAAGCGCGTACACAACCAATGTGCCGCACCGTACGTTATCGGATCAGAGTGGCCGACCGCTGTGCGAAACCCAGCACAAAGCCAGGCAACACGCCGAGGAAAAAGATGCCGATCGCCGGAAGTATCAGCGCGGCTCGCAAACCCGGGGTTAAAGGTTCGAGATTGTTTGCCACCTCGCCCGGCTCGTTCATATACATCACCACGAGCAGACGCAGATAGTAATATGCGGCGACGGCGCTGTTGAGCAATCCGAGCACGGTGAGCCATACCAGATTCGAATGGAGCGCCGCCTGGAAGATGTAATATTTGCCGAAAAAACCGCCGGTGAGAGGGATGCCGATCAGCGAGAACAGAAAGATCGTCATCATGGCTGCCGTCCCCGGCTGGCGGCGTCCGAGGCCGGCCAGATCGTCGATCTTCAGATGACGTTCTCCTTTGCCCGAAATATGTATCACCACGGCGAACGCGCCGATGTTCATCATCGCGTAGGCGGCCAGGTAGAACATCGCCGCGGCGGTACCGATATTGGAATCCGCGGTTACTGCCACCAGTATGTAGCCGGCGTGCGCGATCGAGCTGTACGCCAGCATCCTCTTCACGTTGGTTTGCGTGAGGGCGGCGAAATTGCCGATAGTCATCGAGAGTAATGCCGAGATCCAGATCAGCGGTTCCCATCCGCCCGCGATCTGCTGAAACGACGTCAGGAAGATGCGGAGGAAAATGGCGAATGCCGCGGCCTTGGGCGCGGTTGCGAGAAACGCGCTTACGGGAGCGGGGGCACCCTGGTAAACGTCGGGGGCCCAGACCTGAAAGGGCGCACCGGACACCTTGAAACCCAGACCCACGAACATCAGGGCGGCGGCCACGGCAACCATACCCAAAGACGAAGTCGCCGCCGGACTGCTCAGCGCCGTGCGGATTTCATCCAGCTTCGTTGTGGCCGTCACGCCATAAACCAGCGCGACACCATAGAGGAGAAACGCCGTGGCGAACGAGCCAAGCAGAAAATACTTCAGCGCGGCTTCGTTGTTGCGCTTGTCGTCGCGCAGGTAGCCGGCCAGAATATAACTCGCGATCGAGGAAATCTCGAGCCCGATAAAGATCATGATCAGATCGTTGGCCGCAACCATGAAGCACTGCCCGACAATCGAGAACAACAGCAGTGCATGATATTCGCCCGTTTCCGCTTTTTCCCGATCGAGGTATCGATAAGAAGCCAGCACCGCCAGCAGACCGATTGCCAGCACCAGAACCCGGAAAAACGTGGCGAAGCCATCCACCACAAGCAGATTGGAGAAGGAGGAACCGGGAATCGAGTTCGCCGCCACGGCGCCCCACGCCGCCAGCAGCAGCGCAATGATGGACAGGTGTCCGAACAGTTTCGGAAAGCGTTTGGCGAAAAGGGGATCCAGAACCATCAGCAGCGTGCCCGCCACGCTCAGGATGATCTCGGGAGAAAAGCGCAGCAGATCGTCGCCGCCTGGAGAGAAATTAACGGGCATGAACGTTGCCTCCGTGAGGCAGTGACACCTGCAAAGCGACGTTCGCCTTGCTCTGGTTGAGAATCCTCGAATTCGCTTCCGTCACCGCCGGCAGGAATGTTTGCGTGTAGACGCCCATCCAGACCATCATGGCGACGAGCGGAATCACGCATGCCCATTCGCGCGCGTTGAAATCCGGCATGTGGTGTTTCACCTCATCGCTCAACTCGCCGAAAAATACTCGCTGGTAGAGCCAGAGCATGTAGCACGCGGAAAGAATTACGCCCAGCGCGGCGAACACGGTCCACGTGAAGTTGGTCTGCGCGGTGCCCTGCAGGACGAGAAACTCGCCGACGAAGTTATTCAGTGTGGGCAGCCCGATGCTCGCGAGCATCGTAATCATGAAGATAGTCGAAAGCCAGGGGGCCGCCGTGGCCACGCCGCCGTAATCGGATATCGCCAGCGAATGCCGCCGTTCGTACATGAACCCGACCAGCACGAAGAGAGCGCCCGTCGAGATGCCATGATTCAACATCTGATACACCGCCCCGTCGAGGCCCATCTGCGTGAAAGAGAAAATTCCGAGGACGACAAATCCGAGATGGCTGACGGAGGAATACGCCACCAGCTTTTTCATGTTCGGCTGCACCATCGCCACCAGCGCGCCGTAAACGATTCCAATAATGGCGAGGACGACGATCCAGGGCGCATTCTCGCGCGCGGCCGTGGGAAACATGGGCAGGCAGAAACGCACCAGTCCGTAAGTGCCCATCTTCAGCATCACCGAAGCCAGCATCAGCGAGCCGGCGGAGGGCGCTTCCACGTGCGCGTCGGGCAGCCAGGTGTGCAGCGGGAAGATCGGCACCTTGATCGCGAACGCAATGAAGAAGGCGAGGAAAAGAAACGTCTCTTCGCCGTGCGTAAGCATGATCTTGCCGCTGGCGAGGCCGCTCAGGATCGCCGCGTAGTCGAACGTGCCCGCGCGGTTGTACATGAAGATGATCGCCACCAGCATCAACATCGAGCCGGCCATTGTATAGAGGAAGAACTTGACGGCGGCGTAGATTCGCCGATCATGGCCCCAGATGCCGATCAGGAAATACATCGGCACCAGCACGATTTCCCAGAACACGTAGAACAGGAACAGATCCCACGCCGCGAAAACGCCGACGAGGCCGAACTCGAGCAGGATCAGGAAGGCGTAGAACTCTTTCGGACGATCTTTAACGTAGCGCCAGGAAATCAGTATGGCAATTGGCGTCAGCAGCGTCGAAAGGATAATCAGCCAGAGACTGAGACCGTCGATCCCCACGTGGTAGTGAACCTCGGGATTTGAAACCCAGACTGTGTCGGTGACAAACTGCTGGCCCGTCTGACCGAAACGATAACCGGTGGCGAGGCCCAGCGAGATCGCGAAGGTCACCAGTGAAACGATCAGCGTGAACATCCGGCTCGCCTGTTCCTGTTTGCGGGGAATCAGCAGAGCGAGTATAAAACCGATTCCCGGAATCGCGATGACCAGATCGAGGAGGTTCACCGTCCCACTCCTTCCACCACGCCCATCACCAGGATCAGCGCCACGCCGCCGATCACAACCCACGTGGCATAGCTGCGGATGTTGCCCGACTGCAGAAGCTTCAGAATCCCGCCAACCCCCTTCGATTCGGTTCCGACGCCGTTCACGGCTCCATCGATCACGCCCTGATCCATGCCGTGCCAGAGTACCGAACTGGACCCCGTGATGATCGGGCTGACCACCGTCGCGTCGTAAATTTCGTCGATGAAGTATTTGTTGTAAACGAGGTCGTAGAGGCCGCCGATCGACGACGTGATTTTTTCCGGCAGCGCCGTATTGACGACGTACATGTAATACGCCAGCAGGATACCGAGCACGCCAACGCCGATCGAGACAACCAGCAGCATCGGATTATCCGGCTCCTCTGCCAGCGGAAACATGTTTTCCAGAATCTTTGGCACGTTAAAGGCGTAACCGCCTCCCACCGAAAGCACCGCCAGAACCGCCAGCGGCCCCCACATCGAAACGGGAGATTCATGCGGATGACCGTGGCCCCGGTATTCGCCGAAGAAAGTCATGAACATCGCGCGGAAAACGTAGAACGCGGTCATTCCAGCCGTCACCGCCCCCACCCAGTACATCCATGGAGCGTGCTGATAAGCCGCCACCAGAATGGCGTCCTTGCTCCAGAAGCCGGCGAAAGGCGGAATGCCGGAAATCGCCAGCGACGCGCAGAGCAGCGTGTAAAAAGTAATGGGCGTGTATTTTCGCAGACCGCCCATGTGCCGCATATCCTGTTCGCCATGGCATGCGTGAATGACGCTGCCTGCGCCGAGAAAGAGCAGAGCCTTGAAAAACGCGTGCGTCATCAAGTGCCAGATGCCGGCCGAAAACGCTCCCACGCCGACGCCCAGGAACATATAACCGAGCTGCGAAACCGTCGAGTAAGCGAAAACCTTTTTGATATCGTTTTGCGCCAGACCGATCGTCGCGGCGAATGCCGCCGTGGCGAGGCCGATGATAGCCACCGTTTCCATCGCCATCGGCGCATGCGTGAAGATCACCGCCGACCGGGCGCACATATAGACGCCGGCAGTGACCATTGTCGCGGCGTGAATCAAAGCGGAAACCGGTGTCGGGCCTTCCATCGCGTCCGGCAGCCAGACGTACAGAGGAATCTGCGCCGATTTTCCCGTGGCGCCCACCAGCAGCAGCAATGCAATCGCGGTGAGTGTCGCGGTGGGCTTGCCGGGTGCGGCCGCGAACACCGTGCCGAAGTTCAGGGTCCCGAAATTCACTACGATCAGAAACATCGCGAGGGAAAATCCGAAGTCCCCGATACGGTTGACGATGAACGCCTTGTTGCCGGCTGTCGTCGCGCTCTTCTTCACGAAGTAGAACCCGATCAGCAGATAACTGCAAAGACCGACACCCTCCCAGCCCACGAACAGGATCAGGTAATTTGCCCCCAGCACCAGGTTCAGCATGAAAAACATGAACAGGTTCAGGTAAGCGAAAAACCGGTAATAACCTTCTTCGTGCGCCATGTATCCGGTAGCGTAGATATGAATCAGCGAGCCGATGCCGGTGACGATGAACAGCATGATCATCGTCAATTTGTCGACCGTGAAATCCCATCCGACCTGAAACTCTCCGCTCTTGATCCAGGTGAAATAGTGTTCGCTGACGGGAGTGGCCCCCAGATCGCCGGCGGTCATGAAAACTTTGACCACCCAGCAGAACGAGAGAACGACGCTCGCCACCGCGACCAGGTTGATCACGGATTTCGGCAACCTGCGCCCGAAAATGCCGTTGATCAGGAAGCCGAGAAACGGCAGCGCGGGGATGAGCCAGAGATTCTGCATCGGCATTAATTTTTGAGAGAGTCGATTTCGTCGATATTCAGGGTCGCGCGATTCTTGAAAACCGTCAGAATGATCGCGAGCCCGACTGCGGCTTCGGCCGCCGCCACCACCATGACGAAGAACACGAAAATCTGCCCGCTGACCTGTTTATGCGCGTTGGCGAACGCGACGAAGCTGAGATTGACCGCGTTCAGCATCAGCTCGATGCACATAAACACGGTGATGATGTTGCGCCGGAACAGAAAGCCCGCCACGCCCAGCGCGAACAGCACCGCGCTCAGCATGAGATACCACGAGATCGGGACGCCGTTATTCAGCAGTTGTAGAGCGTCGGGCATCGATCAGAGTTCCTTTCGGGCGAGAACGATCGCGCCCAGGATGGCGATCAAAATCAGAACCGAGGTGATTTCGAAGGGCAACAGGTAATCGGTGAACAGGGCTATACCGATACCCTGCGCCGAGCCACCGGTGAAGTTGCCGAACTTCATGAAGCCGGCGTTGGCGAATTCGCGCTGGACGAAATAACAAATCGATCCGAGGAACGCGATCAGCACCGGCACGCCCAGAAGTTGTGCGGTCAGCGACCGGCCGCGCCGATCCTCGGCGCCCGCATTCAGCAGCATGATGACGAAAATGAACAGCACCATCACCGCGCCCGCATAAACGATCACCTGGACCATCGCCACAAATTCCGCGCCCAGCGCCAGGTAAAAGACGGCGATCGAAGCCATGACTCCGACCAGTGAGAGCGCGCTCGCGATGGGATGCCTCTGCACCACCACGCTGATGGCCGACAGGACCGCGATCGTCGCGAACAGCAAGAAAAAGAATAGATCCATCGCTATAAGTCCAACTCAGGACGCAAGAGCCACCACCAGGCCGGTGACCAGCAGATTCAACAGTGCTACCGGGAACAGAAACTTCCACGCGAAGCTCATCAGCTGGTCATAACGGAAACGGGGCAGCGTCGCGCGAATCCAGATAAACGTGAAGAGCAGAAAACAGGACTTGGCCAAAAACCACGAGAGCGGTATCAGAACGGGAACCACCGGGGGAAACAGTAACAGTCCCGCAAGTCCGAAGAAAACTACGCCGAAAACCGGCAGCGTGTAACGGTCGTTGGGCCGCGCCGGATTGATGGCGTGATAAAAACATACGGCGCCCACGATCAACAGAATCGCCGGGGCGAAGAAGTTCGACCCGTATGCCGCCGGCCACAGCGGCTGCCAGCCGCCGAGAAACAACACCGTCGCAAGCGAGCAGACGGTCACCATGTTCGCGTACTCCGCCGTCGAGAACGCCGCGAACGCCATGCTGCTGTACTCCACGTGGAAGCCGGCTACCAGTTCGTTTTCCGCTTCCGGCAGGTCGAACGGTATGCGGTTGGTTTCCGCAAACGCTGCGATCATGTAAATGATGAAGCTGAAGATCTGGCCGCTGAAAATGGTCCACCTGGGTATGAATCCGAGATAATATCCGCCTTGCGCATCGGCGATTTCGCGCAGACTCAGGGATCCGAGAATCAACAGCGGCGAAACGATAGCCAGGCTCATCGGCAATTCATAGCTGATCATCTGCGCCGAACTGCGCAGCCCGCCCAATAAAGCGTATTTGTTGTTCGAGGACCAGCCGCCCAGAGCTACCCCGTAAACCCCCATCGAGCTGACGGCGAGGATGAACAGCACGCCGACGTTCACGTCGGCCAGTTGCATCCAGGTTGTATATGGGCCGATCTTGAGCTGCGTCCCGAACGGAATCACCGCAATCGAGATCAACGACATGAATACCGCGAAGAACGGCGCAAACACGTAGAAGAATTTGTTCACGTGCGGCGGCATCACGCCTTCCTTCATGACCAGCTTGATCAGGTCGGCCAGCGGCTGCAGCAATCCGTGCGGCCCCACGCGCGACGGTCCCATACGTACCTGCACATGCGCGATGACCTTCCGCTCGACCCATACTATATAGGCGACCGCGGTGATGAATACAAACGCGACCAGCAGAATTTTGATAAGACTGATGATGAAAAATTCCATTCGGAATGTGCGGTTACTTGCGCACGTACTCCTCTTTATCCGGATGTGCGTGAGTCAAACGTCTCTCGATAACTGAATTCAGTATTTTAGAATACCGTCCCAGCGTTCCGGACGTGAAGAGATTATCGTGCGCGGACCAGATCAGGTCCGGACGGCTCTCGACACCGATTCTGCCATTCACGGGGGCAGTCTGTTGCGCGCCGACCGTCACCAGCGCCAGCGGTATATCGTAACCTTTCACAGTGCGCCGAATTTCGTTGTAGACCGTCTCCGGGAGCCACGGACCCATCTGCGCGGCGACCCCCATCTCCTTCGCGATGAGCCCGATAATTTCCAGATCCGGCTTCGTCCCGAGCGTCGAAAGGGCTTGTTTGAGGCGCTGCACTTCACCGCAGACATTGGTCACCGTACCGTTCTTTTCGTACGCACTGGCGGCCGGAAGCAGAACGTCGGCGCGCTGCGCCGTCTCGGTCAGAAACAGGTCCTGCACCACGACGAACGCTCTTTCCGACGCCAGCGGACCTTCCTTCAGCGGATTCGCTCCGATCACCCAAAGCGCGTCCAGATCGCTCGCAGCCAGGATTTCCCGCACCGTCATGCCGGGCGTTTGCGAAGCCTGATAACCCGGCAGCAGTTCCGGCACGAGGCCCATATCGATTGCGCCGCGCGAATTCGAGTAATCGAGCAGCGGGCAATACTTCACCGCGATTCCGAGCGACTGGCCGAACTCGACCAGCTTGCGCACGTCGTCGCCCTTGATCGCATCGTTGAACAGAATCACCAGCTCCGGTTCCCCGGCAAGCGCATCGCGGAGCCCGGACAGTGCGTCCAATTCGGTTCCCGTCGCGGCGCGGACAGATTTCGTCGCGTAGTTATCCTCGCGAACGTTCCCGGCCGTCACCACGTAAATATGGGCATCGTGATGGCGTTTATTGGCGCGAATCTGGAAAGAAAGGAACGGCTGCTGGAGGGCGAGGTCCGCCCCGATAATCAGGAACGCTTTGCGGTCGTAGAGATCCTGCGTCGTCGCCAGCTGGCCGCCGCTGCCGCTCAGCGCGTCTACCAGCGTCACCACATCACCCGTCCGGTGGTGATCGATGTTGTTTGTGCCGAGGCACTGGCGCGCAAACTTCTGCAGGTAAAAATTCTCTTCGTTGGTGGTGTGATTCGAACCAATCACGCCGAACTTGCCGTCGCGGCCTTTGATGGCGGCGAACTTTTCGGCTATCGTCGCAAGCGCTTTCGACCAGGAAACCGGCTCCAGCTTTCCGTTCGCGCCGCGAATCATCGGCGATTGCACGCGCTCGGCATGATCGTAAAAATCGAACGCGTAGCGGCCCTTGATGCAGAGGAACTCGCCGTTGATGCCGGAACGGTCGCGGTTATTCCCGCGAATGATCTGATCGTTGCGGACCCCGAGCGTCGTCTTGCACCCGTTCGAGCAGTGGGTGCAAATCGTACCCACATGCTCCATCTCCCACGGACGCGTGTGGTAACGATACGTGCCGCTCGTCAGCGCGCCGACCGGACAGATGTCGATGCATTGTCCGCATTCGTCGCAGTTGAGGTAATCGCCTTCGTTCGGCGCAATCAGCGATACCACCCCGCGATTGACGACGCCCAGCGCACCTACCCCCATGCCTTCCGCGCATGCGCGGACGCAGCGGAAGCAGAGGATACAGCGCGGCCCGTCGTAAAACACCACGGGCGACCACTGCTGTTCGTCGACATGCAGCTTCGTCTCGGTGAACCGGCTCTCGCCCGCGCCGTAGCGGAACACCATATCCTGCAGCTCGCACTCGCCGCCTTTGTCGCAGACCGGGCAATCGAGAGGATGATTGGTCAGCAGATATTCCAGCGTGTACTTGCGCGCGCCCCGCACCTGCGCCGAATCGGTGTGGACGACCATGCCGTTGGCCACGGGCAGCGTGCAAGCCACCTGCATCTTCGGCATTTTTTCCACTTCGACCAGACACATCCGGCAGGCGGCCTGCAGCGAATAGCCTTCGTAATAGCAGAACGACGGGATCTCGATGCCCGCGCGTTTGGCCGCGTCGATGACAAGGGTACCGGGAGCGGCTTCGAGCTCCCGTCCGTCGATTTTGAATTTCACCAGATCAGCCATTGGATTCTCGCCGCTCCCTCAGGCCGCCACCAGCCGCGAAGACTTTTCATACGGACATGGCTCGCCGTTCAGGTGCGCCACGAACTCTTCCTCGAACTTCTCGACGATTGAAATCGTTGGCAGCGCCGCCGCGTCTCCCAGGGGGCAGAACGTCCGCCCCAGCATGTTTCGCGCGAGATCGCCGATCAGCACGATATCGCTGCGCGTGCCCATGCCCTCATGGAACCGCGTCAGCAACTTCCGCAGCCAGGCCGTGCCCTCACGGCACGGGATGCACCAGCCGCAGCTCTCGTGCGCATAAAAACGCATGATACGCAGCGCCGCCTTGACCATGCACGTATCCTCGTCCATCACCACCACTCCGCCCGAACCGAGCATGGACTTCGCCGCTGCCAGCGTGTCGAAATCCATGGCCAGATCGCACTCGTCGGCCTTCAGGACGGGGCACGAAGATCCGCCGGGAATCACGGCCTTCAATTTACGCCCGTTGCGCATGCCGCCGCCGACTTCGTTGATCATACGCATCAGATTGAAGCCCATCGGCAGTTCGTAGACGCCCGGCTTGTTGATGTGGCCGGACAGGCAGAAGAGCCGCGTGCCGCCGTTTTTCGGTGTCCCAAGGCCGGCGAAGTAAGCGCCGCCTTGCAGAATAATCGGGGGCACCGAACAGAACGTTTCCACGTTATTGAGCACTGTCGGCGATTGGTACGCTCCCGCAACCGCCGGGAATGGCGGACGAATCCGCGGCACGCCGCGCTTGCCCTCGAACGATTCGAGCAGCGCCGATTCCTCCCCGCATTCATAGGCGCCCGCGCCCGAATGCGTCGCCAGATGGAATTTGAATCCGCGGCCCAGGATGTTGTCGCCGAGGTAGCCGCGCGCGTACGCTTCTTCTATGGCGCGGTCGACGATGTCGATCAGATACCGGTATTCGCCGCGAATATAGATGTATCCCTGCTGCGCGCCCACCGCGAGCGCGGCAATCAGAATGCCCTCGATCATCTGATGCGGATCGTATTCGATCAGCAGCCGGTCCTTGCATGTGCCCGGCTCGCTTTCGTCCGCATTCACCATGATGTATTTCGGTTTGGGCGACTGCCGCGGCACAAAGCTCCACTTCATCCCCGTCGGGAATCCCGCGCCGCCCCGGCCGCGCAGACCCGAAGCTTTTACCTCGTTGATGATTTCGTCCTGCGACATCCCCAGCGCCTTTTCGAGCGCCTTGTAGCCATCCGTCGCCAGATACGTTTCGATGGAATGCGAATTCGGCATCCCGAAGCGCTTCGACAGAATTCTCACTTCAAGCGGGTCGGGTTGGTTATAGAGCATCAGCTGTTGACCTTCGTGACGTCCGTGATCTCTTCGGGCCGCTTGCCCGCGGCCAGCCCATCGATCAGTTTTTCCAGTTGCACCATGGTCACATCGTGATAGAAGTCGTAATTCACCTGAATCGCCGGCGCCCACGAGCAAGCACCGATGCATTCGACCTCTTCGAGCGAAACGCGTCCATCCGCCGTAACCTGTTTATGACCGATCCCGAGCTTGTGACAGGCCTTGTCCCACAATTCTTCGCCGCCCACCAGCAGACAGGAAATGTTGGTACAGATCTGCACGTGATACTTGCCCATCGGTTTGCGATGGAGCATGGAGTAATACGTGAGGACTTCATTTACCTGCAGCGGGGTTACGCCAACCCTTCGGGCCACTTCCTCAATCAGTTCGTCCGTAATCGAACCGACTTCGTCCTGGCCGTAGATCAGCATCGGAATCATGGCGGAGCGTTTCCGGTTCTCCGGGTATTTGGCCAGAAATTTTTCGAAACGCGCTTCCAGTTCGGGCGAAAATGTCATTGACTCAGCTTCGCGCCTCAACCGCGCTGATTCGCCGCTCATGAGAATCGGCGACCGCCACCAGGTCCCCCGATACCTTCATCAGAGTCTGCACGTTCTCGTATTGACTTTCCGCCAGCATTCGCAATTCCCGAATGCTATCCGTCTGGCGCTCGGAAACGTTCCGCAACTCCTGAATGCTTTCCGTCTGGTGCTCGGAAACAATCCGCAGCTCCTGAATGCCTGCACGCGCTTCCTGCATGCCGGCGCGCAGCGCTTCAATATCGTGAAACGCCAGTTCCAGATTCATCCGCAATGCGTCGATCTTTTCTTCAAAGTCCATAACGCTCGTCCAACAAAACCTACCGGTCCGTATCCCCGAGGACAAAATCCATACTGCCCAGCCCGGCGATCACGTCCGCGATCAACGTCCCTTCGATCATCTTTGGAATGGCCTGCAGGGTACCGAAGCTCGGTCCGCGCCAGTGCACTCGATAGGGCTTCTGCGTTCCGTCGCTCACCATGTAACATCCGACTTCGCCGCGCGGCGACTCGATGGCCTGATAGACCTCTCCTTCGGGCACGCGGAAACCTTCCGTAACAATTTTGAAGTGATAGATGAGCGACTCCATCTGGGTCTTCATCTTTTCGCGGTCCGGCAGGACGATTCCCGGCGCGTCCGCCTGATGCGACCCGGAAGGCATCCCCTCCAGGGCCTGGCGGATAATCTTCGTCGATTGCCGCATCTCCTCGATGCGCACCAGATAGCGGGAAAAAACGTCGTTCTCCGTTCGCGTCGGCACTTCAAAATCGAACTCTTCGTAACTCGAATACGGCGCGTCCTTGCGGATATCGATCTTGAGTCCGGCCGCGCGCAGCATCGGCCCGGTTACGCCAAGATCCAGCATGTCTTCAAGCGAAATATAGCCGATTCCCTTGGTCCGGCCGGTCCAGATCGCATTGTTCGTCAGCAGGTCTTCGTATTCGTCCACGCGCGACGGAAAGATATCGACGAAATCCTTTACGCGCTTTTGCCAGCCTCGCGGGTGTTCCACCGCCAGACCGCCGATGCGGAAATAGCTGGTCATCATGCGCTGTCCCGAGAACATCTCGAAAATGCGCAGAATCTCCTCCCGCTCGCGGAAGCAATAGAGGAACACGCTCATCGCACCGATATCGATGGCATGCGTTCCCAGCCACACCAGATGGCTGTTCAGACGCGTAAATTCGGCCAGCATGACGCGCGTCCACTGCGCCAGTGGCGGGATTTCCAGCCCCAGCAGCTTCTCCGCCGCCAGGCAGTAGACCAGATTGTTCGAAAGCGGCGCGAGATAATCGATGCGGTCGGTCAGCGTGACGCCCTGCTGATACGTCTTGACCTCGAATTCCTTTTCGATGCCCGTGTGCAGATACCCGATATCGGGCGCGGCCTTCAGAATCGTTTCGCCGTCGAGTTCCAGCAGAAGGCGCAGCACTCCATGCGTCGAAGGGTGCTGCGGGCCCATGTTGAGGACCATGCTGCGCACGCCCGAGCCATCGTGCTTGTGCTGCTCGTAATCCTGCTCGACCTCGAGTTCACTGGTGATTCCGCCGTCCGCCGGCACCGCGGAATCCTTCGCGTGGGCCATACTTCAGAAACTCCTCATCAGTAGCGTGTCCCAGTCACGGGATAGTCCTTGCGCAGCGGGTATCCCTCCCAGTCCGCCGGCATCATGATCCGCGTCATATCCGGATGATTCAGGAAGCGCACTCCGAAAAAATCGAAAACCTCGCGCTCGTACCAGTTCGCCGACCGGTACACCGCAAAGGCGGATTCAATCTCCGGATTTTCTCCGGAGACCCGGGCTTTAAGCCGCAGCCGCTGCTTGTTCTTGATCGATTGCAGATGATAAACGATCTCAAACCGCGGCTCGGCCGGATAGCGGTCGACCCCCGTCACGGTGCTCAGCCTCTCGAAACTCAGATCGTACTTCGCGATCCGCAGTGCGGCGAGAATCAGCGCAGGTGGAACCTCGATCGTCAATTCGTTAAACGCGAATATCGCCGTCGCCGCCACGCCGTCAAACGGCATCGCCAGCGGATTTTCCCGCAAACCTTCCGGGATCATCGGTGCGCCAGCTCCGCTGCAACCGGCTCGCCCGGCGTCAGATTCATGCGTACGCTCATGGCCGGTTCCGGCTCTTCATTGCGCGCCCAGTCGAGCACGCCCTTCTTCCAGATGAAGAAGAAGCCGGCGAGAATCAGCACCACGAAAGTCAGCATTTCCAGAAAACCGAACATCTTGAGCTGCTTGTAAACCACCGCCCACGGATACAGGAAAATCGCTTCGATATCGAACAGGATGAATAGCATCGCCACCAGGTAGAACTTTACGCTGAACCGCTGGCGGGCATCGCCGGTCGGAGTGATCCCGCACTCGTACGGAGTGTCTTTGATCTTGTTTTTCACCCTGTGGCCGAGCGCGAACGAGAGCGCAACCAGCGCCGCCGCAATCACCATCGCGAGGATGGTCTGGACCAGAACGGGGAACCAGACTTGAACCAGTGTAGTAGGCATGAATACGCTTATTTGTGGGGTCGGGGCGCTCCCCACGACTATAATAATCCACGGAAAGTCGTGTCAACGGAAAATCAGGTTACACTCAACGGGGAGCGCCGCGCCTTCCCCGCTCGAACCACTCTGCTGGGCGTGGTCGAAGCCCTCGGCCTCGAACCCGAACGCGTGGCGATCGAGTACAACCGCGCCATCGTAAAGCGCGAATTGTGGTCTTCGACCGCCCTCGATGACAACGCGGAAATCGAGATCGTCCAGTTTGTCGGAGGCGGTTAGACGGAATCAGGCGAAACTACGGACGGCGTGAGCCTCGTCTTCGTGGACGTCGAACACCGTATACAGTTTCGTAATCTGCAAAAGATCCTTCACGCGCTTGGTGAGGCTCAGCAACTTCAGCGTTCCTCCCTGATTGGCCACCGTGGTGAAACCCGAAACCAGTTCGCCGATCCCCGAGCTGTCGATGTAAGTCACATCGCCCAGATTCAGCAGAATTTTCTTGTGGCCCTTGGCCGTCAGCTCGCGCAGGGCATCGCGCAGCGCGCTCGACCCTTCGCCGAGTGTAATCCGGCCCGAAACATCGATTACCGTCACGTCACCCACCTGGCGGGTGTTCAGTTTAACGCTCACTTGCGCTTGCCTCCATCGAGAGATTCCCTTCCCTGCCTGGAAAACTATTCCTTCGGTCCGACATTCTTGACCAGTGTCACTTCCGTACCGCCCTGATCCGCTTTCCGCACCTTCATGTCGTCCATGAACGCGCCCATCAGAAACAACCCCCTGCCCGAATGCCGGAGCAGGTTGTTATCGTGCAGCGGGTCCGGCACCTCATGCATTTCGAACCCCTCGCCCTGATCCGTAATCCGTATCGTCAGACACACCGATGTTTCGACGGTCACGCTCACGTGAACCGTTTTATTCCGGTTATAGCGGTTGCCATGCACGACCGCATTTACCATGCACTCCCGCACGGCCATGCCGATCCGGTGCTGGTCGTCTTCGTCGAAGCCCACATTTCCCGCCGCCTTCAAAATCTCAGTCTCGGCGAGATCGACGCTTTCGAGCGTGGATGGATAATATTGGTCGAAGACTTCTTTCACGCCTGTATCCAGAGCCATGTCAGCAGAAAGCGTAGTGACGAAACGCTACCATAAAATGCCGCGTACCCCAAAGTCAAGAACGGCCGCGTAAAACACCGTGCGACCTCTCGCTACGGTACCATGTAGGGCGATGACACCCTCTCAGCCCCGGATTACTCTGGAGCGCGCTCCCGATTACCGCGAAACCTACGCCAACAGCGTGCAGATCCGGGCGAATCTGTGGGACTTCTTTCTGATGTTCGGCCGCATCAACCAGTCGACTCCGGAGAACGTCCAGATTCAGAATTTTCAGGGCGTCTACGTCAGTCCACAGCAGGCGAAAGCGCTCTTGAATGTGCTCCAGCAAAACGTGAGCCAATACGAATCGGCCTTCGGTGAGATTCGTCTGGAGCCGAAGGCGGGTTCGGGCTTTGTCCAGTGAGCGGAGTGCGGTGAGTCTCGCCCGTTAGTCCTTCGCCAATGCCGCCCGTCCGCAGGCCTCCGGTGCGGTTCCGGTCCTACGCACTGGCCTTCGTACTGATCGCGCTCTTCCTGATCCTCGCGCACGGGCCGCTGCTCGATCTGCCTTTTTACTGGGACGAACTGGGCCAGTTCATACCTGCTTCGCTCGATCTGTTCCGCGCCGGCGCGTGGATACCGTTTTCCACGCTGCCCAACGTCCACCCTCCCGGCGTCATGGCTTACCTCGCGGGATGGTGGTCGATTTTCGGTTATTCCATCGGCATCACGCGCGTCGCCATGCTGCTGATTGCGGCGATCGGCGCGCTTGCCTCCTTTCTGCTGGGCATCGAACTCTCGCGCGGCTCGACCGGGACGCCGGCCTTCGCCGCCCTTGTCTTTCTCTGCCTTTCGCCGCTTTTCTTCGCCCAATCCATGCTGGCGCAGCTCGACATGCCGGCTATGAGCGGCGCTGTTCTCGCGCTGCTCCTTTTCCTGCAGAACCGCTATCGCGACGCAGCCATCCTCTGCACCGTTCTCGTGCTGGTGAAGGAAACGGAAATCGTTACGCCCGCCCTGTTCGGGTGCTGGCTGCTGCTGGAGCGCGGCCGCTCCTTCCGCGAGCGCCGGCCGGCACTCTGGTTTCTTCTGCCCCTGCCCGCGCTGCTGCTCTGGCTGGTCGCGCTGCGCCACGCCACCGGCTCCTGGTTCGGCAATTCAGCCTTTACGGCCTATAACCTCTGGGAACCTCTCCATGCCGGCCGTTTTCTCGTGGCGTTTGCGCGCCGGCTTTACTACCTTTTCATTGGTACAGGCCATTTCATCGGCACAATCGCGCTGTTATATGCATTGCGCCGGAGTCCGCTGCTGCGCTCCCGGCCCTGGGGCATCGCGGCCTTCTTTGTGCTCGCGCACGTTCTGGTGGTCAGCGCCCTGGGCGGCGCCGTGCTGGAACGCTATCTTCTGCCCGCCCTGCCCGTGTTGTACATCGCCTTCGCGGTATCGTTCCAGGCCCTGTTGCCGCGCACACGCCAACTCGCCTTCGCGGCGCTTCTCCTCTGCCTGATCGCTGCCAATGTAGTGAATCCGCCTTATCCGTTTCCTTTCGAAAACAATCTGGCCTTCGTGAGCTTCGTCGATCTGGAGATGCGCGCTGCGGCATCCACCCGTGGGCCGGCCGCAGGCACTGTAGCTACCGCGTTTCCCCTGGCTGAGGCGTTGCGCAACCCGGACTTCGGTTACGTCGACACGCCACGCAAGGTAATCCCGATTGCCGACTTCACGGCGCCTGAAATCGAAAAACTGAAACCTCAGGCGCCCGACAGGCTCGTCGTTTTCACCCGTGTCTGGGATCCCTTTCACCTGGTCCGCCACCGCATCGTCAGGAGTTTCCTCTCCCGCGAATATGGCTTTCAGCCTGATCTGACCCCGGAGGCAATCGCCCAAAGGCTCTCCATGAACCTAGCCGGCCGCTGGACGAGCCGCGGTCTCACGTTTACACTGCTGACCCGGTGATAATCTGATACAACATTCCGGAATGCAGAAATCCAGACTCGATCCCGAGAACCAGCCGGCGTATCTCTACGAGCCCTACCACTCCACCTCCCGCCGCGCGCCGCGTCAGCCGCTGATCTATTTACCGCACACAATTTCCGAAAGAACCGGCCCCGTTTTCGGGAATACGCCGATCTCCAGCACCGATCACGACCTTACCCGCCAATGCGCCGGCGAGCCCATCGGGCAGCGCATGATCGTCGAAGGGCGGGTGGTCGACGAAGACGGCAATCCATTGCCCAACACCCTGGTCGAAGTCTGGCAAACCAACGCCGCTGGACGCTATCGTCACGAGCTCGACGATTTCCCGGCGCCCATCGACCCCAATTTCAACGGCTGTGGCCGCATTCTGACAGACGAGAGCGGCAAGTATCGGTTCTTGACCGTGAAACCAGGAGCTTATCCATGGGGCAATCACCCCAACGCCTGGCGTCCGGCGCACATTCACTTTTCGCTGTTCGGCCCTTCGTTCGTATCGCGCTTCATCACTCAGATGTATTTCGACGGCGACCCGATGCTCGAATACGACCCCGTTTTTCAGTGCGTTCCCGATCGCGCGAAGCATCGCGTACTGGCCAGATTCGATCTCGGTCTGACGGAAGAGAAATGGGCCCTCGGGTTCCGTTTCGACCTTGTGCTGCGCGGCCCCGACGCAACACCGCAAGACAACGGCCACAAGGAATAACATGGACCTGCACCACACTGCCGACCAGCCCATCGGGCCTTTCTACCACTTCGCCCTGACGCCCAATAACGACGCCGGAGTCATGGCCGGTCCCGCCGCGAAGGGTGAGCGCGTCGAACTCGCCGTTCGATTGCTCGACGGCGATGGAAAGCCCGTCACCAACGGCATGATCGAACTCTGGCAGGCCAGCGCCGCGGGGATCTATAACGATCCGGCCGATCCCGCCTTTCACGGCTTCGGACGTCTGGCCACTGACAGGCAAGGCCTCTGTGTTTTTCATACCGTCAAACCGGGCCGCGTGGAACTCCAGGCTCCGCACATCAATGTCTCCATCTATGCGCCGGGCCTGACCAGACGAGTGGTCGCTAGAATTTATTTCGCCGACGACCCCGCGAACGATTCAGACCAGGTTTTGTCGCTGGTCCCGGAAAGTCGCCGTCAAACGATGCTTGCGCGCAAAACTCTCGAAGCCGCGCGCTGGAACATCGATCTCTATCTCTGCGGCCCCTGCGAAACCGTCTTCTTCGACGTGTAGGGCAGGTGCTTCAGCCTGCGCCTGTTGACATCCATGCCGATTTCTCTTACATTGTTGGTGTAATGTCGAAGCAGGATAACCTCGGGCAATTCGAGCAGCTCGTTCTTGCCGCGATTCTATCCCTCGACGACGCTTACGGCGTTACCATCCACGCCAAAGCCCGGGAATTAGCCAAACCGAAATCAGTCTCACTGGGCGCGATATATGTCACGCTGGACCGGCTCGAAGCCAAAGGCTTCGTGTCTTCGCGACTCACCGATCCCACGCCGGAACGCGGCGGCAGAGCCAAACGCTGCTACCAGCTGGAAGCTCTGGGCGAACGCGCTCTCGAGGAATCGGTCGTCACCGCCAGGCGCATCTGGGACGTCACTTCCGAGATCTGGGGCGAGAAGAAGTGGGGCAAAAAGAAGTGGGGCACGAAGAAGTGGGGCGACGAAGCGATTTGAGCCATGTCCGCAGGACCACCAGGATGGCTCGATACGCTGGCTCGAATCCTGATCCCCCCCGCGCGCCGCGAAGACGTCCTGGGCGATCTTCACGAGCGTTACCGCAGCCCCGGCCAGTACATGATCGATCTGCTCGCGACCGCGCCATGCGTGATCTTCAGCCGAATTCGTCGCACCACGGACACGGAGCTCTTTCTTACCGAAGCCCTGCTTCTTTACGCATCGTTCCTGGCCACCGCGTGGTACACAGACAGATCGCTCCTGGACGAGCCATGGGGACTGCTGCATCTCGCCATTCCAACCGCAATCACCCTTGTTTTTGTGATTCTGGAAGACGCCTGGGACCGGCCAGGCAGGAGGATTCAGGTCATCTTCGCCGGCGGACCCGTACTCACCGCTCTCACCATATCCGTGGTGCCCTGGAAAGTCAGCATGTATGGCTTCTACTCGGGTCTGATGCTGGTTTCAACCGTGAAGATGCTGTTCCAGGCTGGGGCGGGCCGGCCTCAAAGCGCGGGCGGACCGGCAATTCCGGTGAATCGGAAATCCGAGCCGGTCGAAATGTCCGGAAGCGCAAAACTCATACAGGACATCGCCATCACGGTTATCTGTTTCGCTATCGCCGCCGTAGTTGTCCTGGTGGCGGGAGTTTATCGCAAACATCAATAGCAAAGGAATGAAATCGATGAACCGAAAAAACGTCGTTTTTCTTCTCGTTCTGGTCCTTGTCGCTACCAGTCTCGCGTTAATCGTCGGAGACCGGCGCGACCAGGCGAAAGCGACGTACTCCGAATTTCTCAACCAGGTCCAGGCGGGTGAAGTCGCGAAAGCCAAAATCGCCGTCGCCGAAAGCGGAGCGGATACGGTCACCTACATTCTGAAGAACGGCCGGCGAATGCAAACCATCGTGCCCCGGGATTACAAAGACCTACTCGCGGCGATGCAAGCCAAACTGGTGAATGTCGAGATCCAGGACGCCTCCAGGCAACGCTGGAGCCTCCTCCTGAACGCATCCCCGTTTTTCATTCTTCTCGGATTCTGGTTCTTCATGTTGCATCAGTTGAAGAACAAGCCAAAGTTGCTTCAGTAAGCATCCTGGTCCGTCAGACCGAAAAAATCAATTTCAGACACAGATGAACGCCGATAAATAAAGTGTCTTATCATTCCTTCGCCTTTTCAGCCCTTCGCCTTTTCAGCGATCGCTTAAGATAAGGCTTCCGCTGGCATCCTGCCGTATCGACCACCCATCCGGGACGAGCGTTGTCGATCCATAATCCGCAATCAACGCCGGCCCGTGTGATGAAGAGCCGAGCTCCCGCCATCGTCCATCAATCCATACCCGGCGAACTTCACCGAACTTCCGTAGCCTCGAAGATACTCCCAGCGAAAACTTATCCACGCGCACCGTCGCCCGCACGCGCAGCGTAACAATCTGCGTGGCCCGCTTTGAATCGGAGTAACCATAAACCCGCTGGTGCTCGCGATGAAAATCCCCACCCCAGGGAACTATCAATTCATAGCTCTGGCCCGCATACCGAACATCCGCGAACCGCTCCAGCAGGGCCCCCCGAACATCTTTAGCCGCGCGCTTCTCCAGCTTGCGAAAGCGCGCCTCATAATCGGACGCCCCCAACGCGCCGATCGAGTAATCCCGCGTCCGATCTGCCAGCAACATCCCGAGCGCGGAAAGCGCTCCGGCCATGCGCGGAACAATCACCGTCCGCACCCCCAACTCCCTTGCGATCTCACACGCATGCAGTCCCCCGCAACCGCCGAAAGCCACCAGCGGAAACTCACGCGGATCCTCGCCCCGCTTCACCGACACGGCCCGAATCGCGCGCTCCATATTCGAATTCGCCACCCGCAGAATCGCCGCCGCCGCGCTCACCATATCGAGACCAAGTTCAGCGGCCACGCGCGCCACGGCTCGCCCCGCCCGTTCCGCGTCGAGATGCATCGCCCCGCCCACCAGCTGATCCGCCGCGATCCGCCCCAGCACCACATGCGCATCCGTAACCGTCGCATCCTCGCCGACCCCGTAGCATGCCGGACCCGGCCACGCCCCCGCGCTCTCCGGCCCCACGCGCAGACTTCCGCCCGCATCCACCCGCGCAATCGACCCCCCGCCCGCGCCCACCGTGTGAATATCCAGCATCGGCACGCGCACCGGAAAGTTGTCGATCCGCGCCTCCGTGGTAAGTCTGGGCTCAAGCCCCGCCAGCGCCACATCCGTCGATGTTCCACCCATGTCGAACGTGAGCGCTCTCTGGAATCCGCACAGCCGCGCGATTTCGACCGCCCCCACAATCCCGCCCGCCGGACCCGACAGAATCGTCCGCACCGCGTGTTTCCGCGCTTCGGACGCCGTAAGCAACCCGCCGTTCGACTGCATAATCGCGACCTTGTGCGGGCTCTTCCGTTCCAGCTCGCCCAGATAACGATCCATCATCGGACCCACATACGCATTGATCACCGTCGTGCTGGCGCGTTCGAATTCCCGAAACTCCGGCGAAATGTCGCACGACGCACAGACGAACCCGTTCAGCGCCTCCAGCAGCAATCGCTCGTGAACATCGTTCTGATACGAATGCAGCAGACAGATGGCAACCGATTCCGCGCCCGATTCTTCGATCCGCCGCGCCAGATTGCCGATCTGCAACGGATGCTCGATCGTGCCATCGAACAGAATGCGCTCATGCACCCCGAAACACAGCTCGCGCGGCACCAGCGGCACGGCCAGGGCGGGCATCAGGTTATAAAGTTCGGGCCGGTTCTGCCGCCCGATCGCGATCAGATCTTCGAAACCGTGTGTGGTGACAAACGCCGTTTTCGCGCCTTTGCGTTCCAGCAGAGCGTTTGTAGCCACGGTCGAGCCATGCACCACTTCCGCGCGTTTGGCCGCGATGCGATTCAGCCCTTCCACAATCACGCTCGCGGGCGAAGCGGGATTCGAGCGCAGCTTGAAAGACTCCAGTTTTCCGTCGTCCCGCAGCACCACAAAATCCGTGAACGTGCCGCCGGAATCGATCCCGATACGCATGGGAAATATAATTACATTTCACTCAACGAATGACACTGAACAGTTACACCCTCACCCAGGGACGCAATCGCGCCGCGGCCCGCAGCTATCTCAAAGCCATCGGCTTCAACGACGACGACCTGAAAAAGCCCATCATCGGCGTCGCCAACACGTGGACCGAGACCATGAACTGCAATTACAAACTGCGCGATCTCGCCGTCCACGTGAAGGAAGGCATCCGCGCCGCCGGCGGCACGCCCATGGAGTTCAACACCATCGCCATCAGCGACGGCATCACCATGGGCACCGAGGGCATGAAGACGTCGCTCGTCAGCCGCGAGGTCATCGCCGACTCCATCGAGCTGATGGCGCGCGGCCATATGTTCGATGGCATCGTCGCGCTGGTCGCCTGCGACAAAACCATCCCCGGCGCGGGTATGGCGCTGCTCCGCCTCAATGTTCCCGGTATCATTCTTTACGGCGGATCCATCCTGCCCGGCCGCTGGCGGGGCAAGGACATTACCGTTCTCGACGTATTTGAAGCCATGGGCGCCAACGCGGCGGGCAAGATGTCGGACGACGAATTGCTCGAAATCGAGAACCACGCCTGCCCCGGCGCCGGCGCCTGCGGCGGCCAGTTCACCGCCAACACTATGGCCACGGTCATGGAACTCATCGGACTTTCTCCCATGGGCACTGCCGCCGTGCCGCAGGTCGACGTGCGCAAAGAAGACGTAGCTCGCAGCCTCGGCCCGGTAATCCTCAACTGCGTGCGCAAGAATATACGGCCGCGCGATATCGCCACCCGCGCTGCGTTTCAGAACGCCATCGCCGGTGTAGCCGCGACCGGCGGCTCTACCAACGCCGTCCTGCACCTTCTCGCCATGGCGCGCGAAGCCGGCGTCGAACTCAAAATCGAAGATTTCCAGACCGTCAGCGAACGCACCCCCATTTACGTCGATCTCAAACCCGGTGGAAAATTCAACGCGGTCGACGTGGATCGCGCTGGCGGCATCGGCGTCATCGCGCAGCGTCTCGCCGCCGGGAAATTCGCCGACCCGTCCGCCCTCACCTGCACCGGCCACACATTCGGCGAAGAGGCTGCGAAGGCCGTCGAAACCCCTGGACAGCAGGTCATCCTCCCGCTTGATAAGCCGCTGAAACCGACCGGCGGTCTGGCTATCCTGCGCGGCACCCTCGCGCCGGATTCCTGCGTCATCAAGCTTTCCGGCCACAACAAGCGCAAGCACACCGGGCCCGCGCGCGTGTTCGACCGCGAAGAAGATGCCATCGTCGCGGTGAACGACGGCAAAATCAACCCCAACGACGTGATCATCATCCGCTACGAAGGCCCGCGCGGCGGACCCGGCATGCGCGAGATGCTGCTCGTGACCGCCGCCGTGATCGGCGCGGGATTGGGCGAAAGCGTAGCGCTCCTCACCGACGGCCGTTTCAGCGGCGCAACCCACGGCTTCATGGCCGCCCACATCACCCCCGAGGCTTTCGTCGGAGGCCCCATCGCCGCCGTGCACGAAGGCGACACCATCGATATCGATGTCGATGCCGGCGCGATCAACCTCGTCGTCCCTGCCGATGAAATCGCGCGCCGTCTCGCGGCATGGAAAGCACCCGCGCCGCGCTACAACACCGGCGTCTTCGCGAAATACGTGGCGCTGGTCGGCTCCGCGTCGGAGGGAGCCGTAACCTCGTGAGCCGGTTTGCAGGGCAGATTGTCAATCGGCGGCCGATTGGCAATCGGTCTCCCCGGGAATTCTCGGACCGGGCCGCGCAACGGTGAAGCTTCTTTTCATCGGTGACATCTTCGGTCACGCCGGACGCGCCATCGTCGCCGACCATCTCGCCGACATTCGAGCCGCCCAGGCTATTGATGTAGTGATCGCCAACGTCGAAAACTCGGCCGCCGGTTTCGGCATCACTCCCGCGGTCGCGGACGAACTGTTCCGCTGCGGCATCGACGTGATGACCTCCGGTAATCACATCTGGGACAAGCGCGATATCTACGAATATTTCGCCCGAACGCCGCGCCTTTTGCGGCCGGCGAATTATCCCCAGGGATGTCCCGGCGCCGGGGTCTGCATTCACGAAACCAAAGCCGGCGCGCGTTGCGCGGTCATCAATCTCCAGGGCCTGGTCTATATGCCCGATATCGATTCCCCTTTTCGCAAGGTTGACGAAATCATCGCCGCCTTACCCGCGGACGTGAAGGTCCGCTTCATCGATTTCCACGCCGAGGTCACCAGCGAAAAGATGGCGATGGGCTGGTACGTCGACGGCCGCGTCTCCGCGCTGATCGGCACGCACACGCATATCCCGACCGCCGACACGCGGATCCTCCCCGGCGGCACGGCCTATCAAACCGATTGCGGCATGACGGGCCCGTACGATTCCGTCATTGGCGTGGACAAGCAAATCGTGCTGCAGAAATTCCTGACCGCAATGCCCGTGCGTATGGAGCCGGCCAAAGGCTCCGTGGAACTCCACTCGGTAATAGTCGATGTCGACGATCAAACCGGCAAAGCGCTGAGCATCAGACGCCACACCGTGCAAGGCGACTGAGAAACCATGTCTCGGGAGTACATCGAGATCCGCGGCGCGCGCGAGAACAATCTGAAAAACGTCTCGCTCCGCATCCCCAAACGCAGTATCACCATCTTCACCGGCGTCTCCGGTTCCGGCAAATCGTCGATCGTCTTCGATACCATCGCGACCGAGGCACAGCGCCAGATGAACGAGAACTTCAGCATGTTCATCCGCACCTTTTTGCCGCGCTACCCCCAGCCGGACGCCGATGCCATCGAGAACCTGAGCATGCCGATTGTCGTGGACCAGAAACGGCTTGGCGGAGGGTCCCATTCCACGCTGGGTACGATCACCGATATCTACCCGGTGCTGCGGCGCTTGTATTCCCACATCGGTAAACCGCATGTGGGACATGCGAATGTCTTTTCCTTCAACGACCCGAGGGGAATGTGCCCGAACTGCAATGGCCTCGGCCGCAAGCTGGGCGTAGACCTGGACATGTTCCTCGACAAATCCAGAACGCTGAATGAAGGCGCAATCCTGTTCCACGAATACGCCGTCGACAGCTGGGGCTGGAACCTTCTCGCCCAGTCGAAACTCTTCGACATGGACAAGAAGCTTTCGAAGTTCAGCGAAAAGGAGCTGGATCTTCTCCTGTACAGCAAACCCTGGAAAGTGAAAACAAAGATTGCAGGCAAGGTGATCAATTTGACCTGCGAAGGCATCATCGGCCGCTTTACCTCCAAATACATCACCGGCGACGTCAAGACCAAATCGGAGCGTACGCAAAAAGCCGTGACGCCTTACATCACGATGGCGCCGTGCACGGTTTGCAAAGGCGCGCGCCTGAGCCAGGAAGTGTTGAAGTGCAAAATCGCCGTCGATCACGGCGACGCATACAATATCGCCGACCTGGCCTCCATGGAAGTGACAAGATTGATCGATGTCATACAGGCGATCCAGGAACCGGAAGCCTCGCCAATTTTGAAAACCCTGATCCAGCGTCTTCAATATCTCGCGGATATCGGCCTCGAATATCTCACCCTGAATCGTGAAACGGACACCCTGTCTGGCGGCGAATCGCAGCGTGTGAAAATCGTCAAACACCTGAGCAGCAGCCTCGTGGACGTGATGTATATATTCGACGAGCCCAGCGTGGGTCTTCACCCGCGCGATGTGCATCGTTTGAATGAGCTCCTCCAGCAATTGCGCGATCGGGGCAACACGGTTCTCGTGGTGGAACACGATCCGGACGTCATTAAAGTGGCCGACCATATCGTGGATGTGGGCCCGCATGCAGGCACCCAGGGCGGCCGGATCATGTACGAGGGCTCGTTCAAAAACCTGTTGGTCGCGGACACGCTGACCGCAAAATATCTGAAACAGGCGGTCTCGATCAAAAGCGATTTCCGTTCCCCCACCGGGAAACTGCCGATCAAAAACGCAAAAGCCAACAATCTGCAGAACGTGAGTGTGGACATCCCGAAAGGTGTGCTTACTGCCATCACGGGTGTGGCCGGTTCGGGCAAGAGCTCATTGATTCACCACACCTTTCTGCATCAGCACCCGGATGCCATTGTGATCGACCAGGCCCCCGTGGGCGTTTCGAGCCGATCCAATCCGGGCACCTATACCGGCATCATGGACGATGTGCGAAAGGCCTTCGCGGCCGCGAACAAGGTGAGCTCATCCCTGTTCAGCTTCAACTCGGAAGGCGCCTGCGAGAACTGCCAGGGGCTGGGCGTGATCTATACCGAGATCCCCGCCGTGGGCGAGGTCAAGTCGCCCTGTGAGATCTGCGAGGGCAAGCGATTTAAAGATGAAGTGCTGGAATACAAGCTCAACGGAAAATCGATCAACGATGTCTTCGAAATGACTGTCAGGCAGGCGCTCGAATACTTCAGGATCGACAAAATCACGACCAGGCTGCAAGCCATGAGCGACGTGGGTCTCGATTACCTGACCCTGGGTCAGCCATTGAGCACGCTCTCCGGCGGCGAATGCCAGCGCATCAAACTGGCGAGTGAACTCCACAAACAAGGCAGCATCTATGTGCTGGATGAGCCTACCACCGGCCTGCACATGTCCGATATCAATCACCTGCTTCAGATCATGGACCGCCTCGTCGACGCCGGCAACACGGTGATTGTGATCGAACACAACACAAAGGTTATCCGGAATGCGGACTGGGTCATCGATATGGGCCCGGAAGGCGGCACGAAGGGCGGCAGGGTCATGTTCGAAGGCACGCCCAGGCAGTTGCTCACCGCAAAGAATTCGCTGACCAGCGAGTACCTGCGGAATTAATGTGATGCGCCGGCTCACGAATTCCGATGAATCGCAACCTGCGTGCAATGCAGCTGAAAATACCCTCGCACCGCGCGCTCCCCGGCTTCCACCCGAACCAAAATCGCGTCCTCCACGTAATCGCACATGGTGAACCGCTCCAGATTCCCGTCGGCAATCGCCAGCGAAATGGAGTACGACCCCGGCGCCAGTTGCGGCGCCGTCCACTGAAAATCGATCGCGTGCGTTTCGCCCGGCGTCATCGGCGGCAGCGGGTAGTTCTCCCGCGCCGTATTCGTGCCAAAAATATTCTCGCCCCGGCCGTTCCGCACCAGAAAACCGGCAATTGCGGAATCGACCGGCGCATCCACGCGGAAACGCACGCGCACGGTCACGCGGTCGAGCGGCTTCAGTACACAAACCGGCTGGTCCGCGCCGCCCAGCAGCGCCACGCCGAGAATCGTCGCTCGGCCGTCGCCATAGCGATGCCCATGAAACGCCGTTTCGAACGAGCCAGCCGCAACCTCCGCAGCCGGCGCCGGAGCCTGCGAGATCTCCCTCTGCAGCGTCGCGCTCAGATACTTCGCGACCACCGCATCGGCCTCTCCCAGATGCTGCACAACGCCGTTCTGCAGCCATAAACAACGCTCGCAGAGCGCCTTCACGTCGCTCGTTTCATGCGACACGAACAGGATCGTGACGCCGTGCGCCCGCAGATCGTGAATCTTGCGCATGCACCGCTGGCGAAATGAAATATCCCCCACCGCCAGAGCCTCGTCGACGATCAGAATCTCCGGGTCCACGTGCGCCGCCACGGCAAAAGCCAGCCGCAGCACCATGCCTGTCGAATAGGTCCGGATCGGCTGGCCAATGAACGCTCCGATGCCGGCGAATTGCTCGATGTCCTCGAAACGTTCGTCGATCTCCTCGCGCGATAAACCCATCAGCGACGCATTGAGATACACATTGTCCCGGCCGGTAAACTCCGGCGAGAATCCGGACCCCAGCTCCAGCAGAGCCGAAATCCTTCCGTTGACCTTTACCGAGCCGGACGTCGGCTTGAGAATTCCCGCGACGATCTGCAGCAGCGTGCTTTTCCCCGACCCGTTTGTGCCGATGATCCCGAAAGCCTCACCCCGCGCCACCGTGAAGCTGACATCTCGCAAAGCCCACAGACCGTCGTCCGCGCCCGGCTGCCCCGGCGCGAACAGATGACGCATACGGCCCCACTGAGACCGCGAAAGCGAATAATTTTTCGAAAGATTCCGGACCTCGACGGCACTTACTTCCATGCCGCGCACACCACGCGCTTGCCCCGCGCATGCTGTTCGTAGGCGTCCGTCGGCGGCGCAAGGATTTCCGCCCGCCGGAATCCCGCATGCTTCAACATAAAGAGCAGCGCCCTGGGCGAAGGACAGGTCGCAATAGGGGTGACTCCCGTTTCCCGATTGCCGGCTTCGAATTCGCCTGTCTCGTCGATCAGCGCCACGATGCCCTGATAGGGACGCGTCCACTCGCGCGCGCCCCACTCCGCGAATCCTTCCACTTCCTCCACCACCTGGGTCTCGATGACACAAAGTTCTTCCGTCACCGCGGCCACCTGACGCAGACACCGCATCGGGTCTTCCACGTGATAGAGCAGCCCGAGGAACAGCGTCAGTTCGAACCTGCGGCCCAGATCCGCGGCCAGCGTTTCCACCTGACCCCGGCGATAAAGGATTCGATCCACGCCCATTGCATTCGCCACGAAACGCGCCCGGCGCAGGTTCTCCTCGCGTGCATCCACGCCCAGTACGCTGCGCACGCCGCGCCGCGCCATCGCGAGCGAATAGAACCCCTCGTGGCAACCGACATCGAGGCATTCAATATCGCGCAACCGGGAGCCGAAATGCGCCTCCACGGCGCCCATCATCATCCGCAGCCGTGTGTCGAAGATATCTACCACCGCGCGCGGAATCGCCGGCGTCGTCTCGATCCCCGCGCCGAAATCGAATCGGTAGAACCACGGACCGAGTTCCTCGATCCCTTCGCGAATCTCCGCCGGCGTCACGCCTTCCTCCAGAGCCACGCGTCGGGCCAGTAAGTCACGTTGCGCGGCCATTCCGGCCGGCGCAGCTCAAACTCCGTATGCTCCGCCGCGAACTCCAGCGCGGCCGCCGCGGGATTGTCGTCCAACCACGCCGGATCCCCGCCCGGCACGCCGGTCAGATCGCGCATGATGCCATCCGTGACAATAATGCAGGATCCCGGGGTCACCATCGGCGCATATGCTTCAAGTTCGCCGGCAACATGGCTTTTCGCGTGATGCGAATCCAGAATCACCATCACCGACGCAGCTGGCGGGACGGCCCCGCGCACCGCCGCGATAGTTCCCGGCGCCGTCGAATCGCCCTCGATCAATTCGATCCGATGAGCCAGTGCGTGGCTTGTCAAAGCCTCCCGCGTTTCCTCGCCGATCCGGATATCGATACCCACCACGCGGCCTTTGCCCAGCGCTTCGCAGAGACTCGCATGGAACAGGATTGACCCTCCATCGTAGATACCGGTCTCGATGATCACATCCGGCCGCAGCGCCGACACCACCTCCTGCAGCCGCACCAGATCTTCCGGCAGTTGCAAAACGGGCCGCCCAAGCCACCGGAACGTGAAGTAATATTGCACGGCCCAGCCCACGCGCACCCATTCGCGGCTCAACAGGTCGAAAGCTTCGCGGCTGTAAAGCGGTAAGTCGCGCGCGACGCCCCTCTCTTCGAGACTCAGAATGCGTGTATCGGTGTCCAGTGTCAACTTCATCCCGCTGGTCCGGGTCCTTCATCCGCAACCTGCCGCAGCAGCCGCTGCCAAAGTTCGGGATCCACGCGCTGCGGACCCGGATGTACGGACCCGTTCGCCTTCCCGTAGCGCGGGAACACGAGCTTCTCGTAAACAACCTTACCCGGAACGTTCTCCGGTTCCGCCACCAGCACCTGCGTGTGCGGCCGCGCCACAACCTTCATACCTGCGCTTCGCAGCAGCGGCTCGAGCGCCGGTGGGTTCGGAATCCACCAGTTCGTTGGATCGCCGTTATAGAGGTTCTCGATGAACGCCATTCTCGGAAAATTCGGATCGGAAAGAATCGGGTCGTCTTCGCCCGGGGTATAGTCCCGCCGTCCGTTGAATCGGACGTCCTCGCCCACGGCGGCGGACTGGAAATACATCCGCTCCCGTGTCATCTCGGCCAGACGATCGAGGACAATACCCGGATACTTCAGGTGATAAAAAAGCCCGAGGAAAATGACGTAATCGAACCGGTCTTCCGTGGTGAGGCACCAGGTATGAACGTCTTCGTTCACAATTTCGAACTCGTAGCCGTGAAGCTCGGCCACATATCTCGCCTGCGCCGCGAATTCGACGAAGGGTTCCACGATGGTGCAACGCGCCGCGCCCCGCTTCATCATCTGCACCGAAAAATAACCCGCGTTACCTCCCACATCGAGAACGCTCTTCCCCGTAAGGTCCCTGGGAACGAACGGCTCGATCAGATTCCATCGAAGCTCCGGAAAATACGCGGGCGGATCGCCCGGACTCGTCATCACGCCGCCGGGCAATTCGAACGATTGATACCACCAGCCGAGCGCGCGAACGTCGGCCTTGATCTGTTCGGGCGTCCTTGGCTTACGCGAAAACATGGGAAGTCTCGATTATCGCAGGCCACAAAAAACAATCGGCGCCGCGTTCCATTCGGGAACGCGGCGCCGATGCACACTTACAAAATAATAGCCGGCCCGCTCGGGCTGCTGGACTTTAAACCGGCTACTGAGCCGGAGGAGCCATCAACGGCTCTTCCATCCCGCGATGGCAGGTATAGCAGGTGACATGAGCTTTGCCGTCCGGGAACTTCGAGTTGATGTCCTTTACCATCGCGAACATCATGCGCGCGGTGAGCTTGTTCTGCTTCTCATCGCTCGACCGGTCCTGCACATGACAGTAATCGCACATCACTCCCAGACCCGCAGTGGCCTGTCGCATATTGACCATCAAATCCTGCGCGTCGAGAACCTTCAAGTTCTTGGGTGGCGCTTTGGGGCCGCGTCCGCGTCCGCCCTCAGGGGCCTGACCGAACAGAACAACGGTGAAAATCGCGAAAGCTAAAAGTAGTGGGCGCATCGGAATCAGTGTATCTCAAAAGACCATTTTCGTCCGATTTTTTTTTTGAACCGGAATCGTGCATATACCCCATTTTCGATAGAATTTATTGACAATGTTTCAGTTGCTTCAGTAGACTAATCCTATCAGGATTGTAAACTTTCACACGAAGCGCTTTAAGGAGAATGTTTTCAGATGAATCGCAGATACCGGTGGCTCATGGTGGGCTTGCTCGGAGGACTCACATCAGTCGCCGCCTGGGCACAGGAGCTCACCCCCGACCAGTTAAAAATTCAGGAGCTCGAGAAAAAGATCGAGGAACTTGACCGGCGCCTCAGCGCCGCCGAGGCCCGAACCGCGGGAGCTCCCGCCCCCCCGCCGGTGGTCGCGGCTGCTCCACCGGTGATCGCGCCGGCTCCGCTCGCCCAGACCGGTTCGCAGCGGCCCTCCAACGCTGGAGTCGCCGCCGGGACCATACCGCCCGCCGAAGGAAACGCCGTCGGTCTCGTCACTGTCGGCCCCGGCGGGTTCACCATCCAGTCGGAAGACGGCAACTTTCTGATGAAAACCGGCGCCGATCTGCAGACCGACATTCGTACGTTCACCGGAAAAGGCAGCGGCTCCCTGCTGGACCAGATCCTGCTGCGCCGCGTGCGCCCCACCATTTCGGGAACCGTCTACAAGTACATCGATTACTTCTTCCGCCCCGATTTCGGCCAGGGGTCCGTGATCATCTACGACGCCTACGCGCAGTTCAACTACATCCCCCACTTTGCCATTCGTGCGGGAAAGTTCAAGCCCGGCGTCGGTCTGGAACGCCTGCAATCGGATGACGATACCAGCTTCATCGAGCGCGGACTGCCTACGCTGCTGGTGCCCAGCCGCGCCATCGGTTTCCAGCTCGCGGGCGATCTCATCGACCATCGCCTCGGCTATCAGCTGGGCGTATTCAATCCGGTGCCGGACAACAGTCTGAGCGACACTTCTCCGTCAAACGCTCGCGACTACACCGCCCGCTTCTTCGCCACGCCTTTTCAGCCGGAGCAGAACCTGCTGAGCGGTTTTGGCTTCGGCCTGGGCGTGCAGGGTGGTAGTGTGGACGGGGTAGCACTCCCGGCGTACAAGACCGTGGGCCAGAACACCTTCTTCAGCTTCAGCTCAGGCGTCACCTCTGCCGGCCACAGAACCACCGAAGCCCCGCAGGCCTTCTATTACATCGGCCCGTTCGGCCTCCTCGCGGAGGATACAGTGTCGGAAGAGGATTTCCAGAAGGGCACCGCGCGCCACGAGTTCGCGTTTCGCTCCTGGCAGGTTCAGGCGTCCTACGTCCTCACAGGCGAGAAGAAGAGCTTCGGAAGCCCCAACCCGCGGCATCCTTTTTCCCTGGTCGATCACGGCTGGGGCGCCTGGGAAATTGCCGCTCGCACCGGAGATTTCAAGGTGGACCAGGGATTATTCAACTACGGTTTCGCCAGCTTGAACACTTCCCCCAGCTTCGCCCGGGAATGGGTGACTGGCGTGAACTGGTATCTGAACCGCATCTTGAGAATTTCCGTCGACTACGGCCATACCAATTTCCTGGGGGGCGCGGTAAGCGCCGATCGCGCCGCGGAACGCGTCATTCTCGCGCGATTCCAGCTTAATTTCATTTGATCGCGAGCATGTGGAAGACAATCACTATTAGATCGATAGAGAAATAGGGTAAACTGGCAGGGACATGGAAATTGTTGCGGGATTCCTGATCGCTCTGGCCATAGGCGTGACCGGTGTCGGCGCGGGCAGCATCACCGCGCCGATCCTGATCCTGTTTTTCCACCAGTCGGCCTCCGACGCCGTCACCACCGCGCTGGTCTTCGGCACGGTGGTCAAACTATTCGCCACGCCGATTTACCTTTCCCGCGGACACGTGAATTTCCGCGTGCTCAAGTTCATGTCCCTCGGCGGATTGCCGGCGGTTTTACTGGGAAGCCTCGTACTGAACTCGCTGGATCAGAAATCCATGAGCCGTCCCGTGCTGTTGATTGTCGGTTTCACTGTCCTGCTGACAGCCACAGCCACGCTCTGGCGCAGTCTGGTCCCGAAGATCGCGGCGAGCCCTGTGGCTGTGAAATGGTTGCCGTGGATCATTGCCCCGATAGGATTCGAAGTGGGATTTTCCTCCGCGGGCGCGGGCGCCTTGGGAACTCTGGTGCTGATGCGATACACTTCGCTGATCCCCGCCGAAGTCGTCGGCACGGATCTGGCATTCGGTCTCCTGTTGTCGATATTCGCCGGCGGCATCCATGCCAGTATGACCGGAATCCCGTGGGGGATACTGCTCAAGCTGCTGGCGGGCGGAATTCCGGCGGTTCTGATCGGGACGCAGCTCGTTTCCGTACTCTCGCCAAGGAAGATGCGCATGGCTCTGTGCGTCTGGCTGGTCTACATCGGCGCCCAGCTTTCCTGGCGTGGCATTGCGCCGGAAACCAAAGTCAGCGCCAGCACGGCGACCTCGCCCAGGCGTTAGAAGCGCAAACGGCGCTGTCCGCGCCACCGGAAATGGGAAGCGCCTCAACCCCGCTTCGCAGGGAAGGCCACGAACCGGTAGCCCACTCCGCGGACCGTCAGCAGGTGCTGCGGCCTGGTCGGGTCTGGCTCGATGTAGCGCCGCAAACGCACGACAAAGTTATCGATCGCCCGCGTATCCGTGTCCTCATGCAAGCCCCACACTTCCTCGAGCATCGCTTTGCGGGATACCGGCTTGCCCTCGTGCTGGATCAGATAGCGAAGAAGGTTCATCTCCATCAGCGTCAACGGAAATACCTGATCCTTGACATGCAGCTCGAGCAGATCGAAGTAAACCGACTGCTCCCCGAACACAAATCTGTCGCTCGGGACCTGCACCGGCTGTGCTTGCCGCAGCCATTCGCGCCGCCGCAGCAAACCCTGTATGCGCGCGATGAGGATCGTCAGGTCGAACGGCTTGGTCAGATAGTCGTCGGCGCCGGAACCGAAACCCTTCAACACGTCCTCCGAATGGCCGCGCGCGGTCAGGATCAGAACGGGTACGAACTGCCCGGCCTGGCGCATCTCCGAAACTACTTCGAAGCCGCTTTTCCCCGGCAACATGACATCGAGCACCACAATGTCGAAGGGCCGCCCTTGCCCGATCAGTATCTCGAGCGCGGCTTCTCCCGTATCGACCACCGCTACCTGGTAACCCTCCACTTCCAGGTTGAAGCGCAGCCCCTCCGCGAGGTGCTGCTCGTCTTCCACCACCAGTATCCGGTTCATTGCGCGGTGTTCATGATTTGAGGATTCATCGTCTGCGCCAGCGGCGAGATCGGAAACTGGATCACGAAGGTGCTGCCCTGTCCCGAGCCGGCGCTCTCGGCCCAGGCGCGGCCGCCATGCCGTTTCGCCACCGATCGGACGATGTACAGCCCGAGGCCCGTCCCTTTGACCCGCATCGCCAGCGGCCCGTGTACCCGGTAAAAGCGTTTAAAAATGCGCTTCAGTTCCGGTTGCGCGATGCCCGGGCCCTGGTCCTTCACGCGCACCTCCGCGAACCGGCCTTCGGTCTGGACGCAGGATACCCGCACGAGCATGTCGGGGCCGGAATACTTGATCGCGTTGTCCACCAGGTTCGAGACCGCGGCCCGTACTTCGTCGTAATCGCCCATGATCGGCAGCGGCGGTGGGGGCTCGTATTCGAGCGACTCCGCCGGTACGTGATGCAGGATACGCGCCCGCGACACGCACTCCGTCACCGCTTCCCCCAGGTTCATCGGCGCCAGGTGTGGCTTGCGGCTGGACGATCCCACGCGGCCCGTGCGCAGAATCTGTTCGATCGTTCCCAGCAGCCGGTCGCTGTCGGACAGGATGATGTTGTAGAACTGATTGCGCCGGGTCTCGTCGAGCGCCCGCGTCTGCAGCGTTTCCACGTAGAGCCGGATCGACGCCACGGGAGTTTTCAGCTCATGTGTGACCGCGTTGATGAAGGCGTTCTGCTGTTCGTTGCGGCGGATCTCCCGTACCAGAAACGTGGTGAAGACTACCAGCCCGGCAATGATCATCGCCAGCAGTACGATGCTCAGAAACAGCAGGATTCCCGAGCGCCAGCCAAGCAATACCCAGCCGACGTAAAGGAGAATAACGACTACGGTGAGGCCGGCGCCCAGGGCGATGAAGAACGCAATCGACCTCTTGCGCCCGATACCGATCATGTTCACAGCTTATGACACCGGCCTGTCGGCTCGGCTCCGGAAGTTGACCATCGGCAGCGTAGACGTATCTTCGAACGGCCTTTACCATGCGATCAGGCCATTGCCGCCCCGGAGCGATGTAATCGTGTTTTCCGACCGTAAACGGGAGCCTGCGCCGGATGTTCGCGTTTCGCAGATCCTCACCGCCCTTTCCTACGCCCTCGATTTGACCGAAGGACGGCCCATGGGCCACTCGGTGCGTTCCTGCATTATTGGCATGCGCCTGGCCGCCCATATCGGCGTTCCCCGGGCCGAGCAGGCGGATCTTTTTTACGCCTTGCTGCTCAAGGACGCCGGATGCAGCAGCAACGCGTCCCGCCTGTTTCACATCGTCGCGGCGGACGAAATTAGAGCCAAACGCGACGTCAAACTGACCGACTGGACCCGCGTCGGCCGGGATAGTCTGCAGTATGCCCTGACGCACGTCGCTACCGGCGCGCCCTTTCTCCAGCGCGTCCGCACTCTGCTGAGAGTTGCCGTTCGGCAGCGGCAGCAGTCCGAAGAGCTGATCAAGATCCGCTGTGAGCGGGGAGCTTCGATCGCGCGGCAGATCGGTTTCGCCGAACCGGTAGCGCAGGCCATCCATAGCCTCGACGAACACTGGGATGGCGGCGGCTATCCGGATGCGCTCCCGGGCCGTGCCATTCCCCTGTTTTCACGCATCATGAACCTGGCGCAGACGCTTGAAGTCTTCTGGTCCCACCGAAGTCCCGAGGCCGCGATCGAGGTGGCGCAGGCGCGCAAGAGGCGCTGGTTCGATCCCAATCTGGTCAAAGCCGCGACCTCGCTGGCCAATGCGGGCAAACTCTGGATGGGTCTCAAAGAAGGCAGCGCCATCGAGGATGCGCTCGCGCTCGAGCCCGAAGACCGCCGCCTGATCGCCAACGACCAGATGATCGAAAACATCTGCCAGGCTTTCGCAGGCATCGTCGATGCCAAGTCCCCGTTTACTTACCGCCATTCAAACGGCGTGGCCGCCGCCGCGGTGGCAATCTCCCGGCGGCTATCGCTCAGCGAAACGGAGATCACTTTCATGCGCCGGGCGGCGCTGCTGCACGATATCGGGAAACTCGGCGTGCCGAACACCATTCTCGAAAAACCGGCCGCTCTCAACCCCGCCGAGTGGGAAGTCGTCAAGCAGCATCCCAGGCATAGCTACGAGATTCTGCGCCGGGTGCCGGGCTTCGCGGAACTGAGCGAAGTGGCGGCGGCCCACCACGAGAAGCTCGATGGCTCGGGCTATTTCCGCCATCTGGGTGCGGACCAGCTTTCACTCCAGGCCCGCATTCTGGTAGTCGCCGACATCTTCGATGCACTGTCGGCGAAACGTCCCTATCGCGACGCCATGCCGCTCGAAAAGGTCTTCGGCATCATTCGCAAAGATGCTCCCAGGGCGCTCGATGGCCAGTGCGTGGAAGCGCTGGTGACGGCCGGAAGCGATCTCGACTCTGCCAGCCCAGGCCTGCACGAACTGGCTCGCGCGGTCGAGGGCAGCGGGGAAAAATCGAAAATCGCCGTCCCTCGTTAACCGGCCGCTACGCCGCTTTGCGGACTTCAACCCGTTCCGGCAGACTGGCGACCTTCAGGTCCGAGATCAAGCCGATACGTTCCAGAATGTTGGACAGAATCCACGAGTGATCGATCTCGTACCACGCGAGGCCGTGACGGATCGAAGTCGGATTGGCATGGTGGTTGTTATGCCAGCCTTCGCCGAAAGTGAGCGCCGCAACCCACCAGTTGTTCCGCGAATCGTCACGCGTCGCGAATCGCCGGCCGCCCCACATGTGAGTGGCGGAATTAACCAGCCAGGTGGCGTGCAGACCGAAAACCGTACGCAGACAAACTCCCCAGAGCATCATCGACACCCCGCCGATGGCGTACAGAACGACGCCCAGGGCGGCCAGCGGCACCCAGTGCCAGTTATTCAGCCAGACATAGAACCGGTGCTTCGCCAGATCGGGAGCGTATTTCGACATCAACTTCGTATTGTTATGGTTGCCCTCACCGAAGACAATCCAGCCCACGTGAGCCCAGAAAAACCCGCCGTGCCTGGGCGAATGAGGATCGCCAGGCTGATCGGATTTCTGATGGTGAACGCGATGCACGGCGACCCAGAAAATGGGCCCGCCTTCGAGACTCAACGCTCCACAGAGCCCAAAGAAGTACTCCAGCCACACCGGGCACTTGTACCCCCGATGGGTATGCAGCCGATGGTATCCCATGCTGATTCCGAGGCCGGTGGCGAACCAGTAGCAAACGACGGCAGCGAGCAGATTGCGCCAGCTGAACATAAACAGCGCAGCAATGGCGCCGACGTGAAGAAGACTGAACGCGATCGTCGTCGGCCAGTTCAGACCGTCGCGTGGGGGAAGACCGAAGTGATCTGACTCGACCGTGGATCCTGTGATGAGCATGCAATTGCAGCCTAACAGGATTCCCAATTGTGATTTGTAAGACTTCTGTCGCTAACTTTTGTTGCTATTTGGTGATCACACCGCAGGCGATTCGGTCGCCCGCATTACCCGCGGGATCCGACTTCATATCATCGGCCTTGGCATGGATCATCAGCGCCGTGCCGCCCCCGGCGAAGACCGAATTGGGGCCATCGCCCAGGGTCACCCGGGGATCGTCAACGGTCACCTTGGCCGTCCCATCCGCCTTGACCATGAAGTTTTTCATGTCGCCGTTGTGCGGACCCTCGGGGTTCTCCAGACCGTGCTTCTTCATATCGGGGTTGAAATGTCCCCCCGCGGTGGTGAATTTCGGACCCTCGCACTTCGCGTTCGTATGAATATGGATCGCATGCTCGCCCGGGGGCAGGCTCTTGAGATTGAGCGCGATCTTGACGCCCGCGCCCTTATCGGAGATTTTCGCGCTGCCGACATCCATGCCGTCCGCGTTTTTAAGGGTAACGGTCACCGGCTTGTTCGCCGCGTAAAGTGTGGCGCCGAAAAGCGCCGCCAACGCCAGAGCTGTTGTTCGAACCATTCTAGAGAACCTCCCGGGCATCATCTCACATTTATTGCAGTTTCAGGTACTTGGGCAGGTTTTCATTGGCGCCGCCGACAGCCCGGGCGAGGCTGAGTTTGGCCACGTTGTGCGCGAACACTGCGTTGATGTAATCCAGTTCCGCCGCGGCCACAGACGCCTGGGCATTCGAAACATCCACCGTATCCGTTACGCCGGCATCGAAACGCTGGCGGGTCAGATCGAGAGTTTGTCTGGTCACATCGAGATTCTGGCGCGCCACCCCCACCTGGCTCGCGGCGGCCGTCAAATCCAGAAATGCGTTGCGCACATCGCTTTCCGCTTTACTTTTCGTATCCTCGAGTTCGGCACGGCGCTGCGAAAGTCCTGCGTTGGCCTGCTCGATATCGCCCTCTACGCGTCCTCCCTGCCAGAACGGTACGTGCAACGTCCCCCCCACCGAGAATGTGCCGTGGGACTGGTCCGGGGTCGTTCCGATCACGCCATAATCCGCGCTCAGCGTCAGCGACGGCAGGCGCTCGGCCCGGGCGGCGGCCAGACTACGCTCCGCCGCTCTGATCTCCGCCTCGGCGGCTTTGATATCGGCGCGCTGCGTCATCGCCTCCTTCACGGCGTCTTCTTCGCTGAGCAGAGGCGCTTCCGCGAACGGAATCGAGTCCGTAAGTTCGTACTTTGCGTTCGGAGGCAGACCGGTCAGGCGCGCCAGATTGATCTTCTGCTTGGCCATATCGTTCTGCAGCGTAACCAGCCGCTGCTGTTGCGTCAGCGCCTGCACCTGGTTCTTGTTGACATCGATTTGCGTGACCAGGCCTACGGCGTGCTGCTGCGCAGTCTGCTGATAGAGCGCGTTGGCCGCATCCAGTTGCGCCTTCGCCGAGACCACCCGCGCCTCGGCGGCGATCACCTGCAGATAGGCGCCCCCTACCGCAAGCACCACCAGGTCCCTCGCGTCCTGCCCGAACAACTGGTTCGCGCGCAGCGTTTCCTTCGAAGACCGGTAATTGTTCAACGCGGTGAAATCGGCCACCGTTTGCGTCAGATGCGCCCGCAGATCGAAATAATTAAACGGGCCGACAATCGACGGAATGGAAAATCCCGCGAACGGCGAGGAGAAGCGAAGACCCTCCGCGCGTAAATCGATCTGCTCCACGGTCTCCGATAACGTGCCGTTCAGATTGGGCATCAACGCACTCCGTGACACGATCGACTCCCCGTGCGCCTGCCGCGTCGCCAGAGTCTGTCCCAGCGGCCCGAGGTTGTATTCGAGTCCCCGCGCCACCGCTTCCTGCAAAGATAGCTTGCCGGTGAACGGACGCTTCGCGGTGCTCAGCGCACTTCCCGTGTAAGGCCCCGACACCTGAATCGACGGATTGATCGTATTGACGCTGTTCGTGGTTCCGGCGACCGGAGACTGTGTGGCGGCAACCGAACCCGATTCGCCCGTCCGTCCTGAGAGCGGGAGCTGATTCGCCACGGTATTGCCCCCCTGTCCGCTCGGCGGGCCTAACTGCGCGAAGGCGCAGGCGGAAGCGAGAAGCGCGGCGGCGCAGACATGAAAGTGGGTTCGTTTTTTCATTTAGCTGAGTTGTTTCCGGAAGCGCCAAACGCTCGCCGACACCATGATCAAGGTAAAAATCGAAAGGATCAGAAAATCCGGCCAGAGGGTTGCGATACCGCTGCCTTTGATCATGCTGGAACGCGCGATCACGCTGAAATGGCGTATGGGATTGATCCGGACCAGCGGTTGCAGCCAGTTTGGAATCGCTTCCGCGGGGGTAATTGCGCCCGACGCCGTAGTGAGCAGCGGGTTGACGAAGAAGCTGGTCAGCTGCGCCTGGTACGCCGAATGGGTAAAAGTCGCGATCACGGTGCCGATCCCGATCCCGGAGAGAACGCAGAGCGCCGCTCCCGCGAACAGCACCAGAATGTTGCCCTGGAAAGGCACGTCGAACGCGATCTTGATCAGCGCGGTGGCGAACAAAACCATCAGGAACAGCAGGAAAAAAAGCGGCGCGATCTTGGCCACGATGATTTCGTAAGTGCCGGCGGGCGACATCAGCAGTTGTTCGATGGTGCCGGCTTCCCGCTCCTTCACCATTGCGGTCGCGGCCACGATCGAACCGTTCAGGATGAGCAGCAAACCGAATATGCCGGTTACTACAAACCACGATCCGACGAGGCCCGGATTATAGAGATAAGCGGAAGTCAGCGTCGCCTGTCCCTTGCGTGCGACGTTGGTTGCCGCGATCTGCCGGAAACTCGCGTGCAGCCCTTCGTTGGGCAGATCCGCGTTGTACGTCGCGATCACGCCTTCCGCGTAACCCTGCGCAATCGCCGCGGTGTTGGCGTTCATGGCGTTCAGCAGGAACTGCACCGTGACGGGGCGGCCGCGCTGCAGGTCCCGCGCATAATCTTTCGGGATCACTACCCCCGCGTCCAGATCGCCGCGGCTGATGGCGTCGCCGAGCTTGTTGACGTCGTAGTAATAACCCGCGAGCTGGAAGCTCTTGCTCTCCGTCAGCGTGGAGGTCAGGTTGCGGCTTTCCGGGGTACGGCTGTCGTCGATGATTCCCAGTTTGAGATTTGAGACCGTCGCATTCAACACCAGGCTGAACAGCAGTAACTGGAGCGTCGGCGGCACGATCAGCGACATGGCGAGGCGCCGGTCGCGCCGGATCTGCGCGAATTCCTTCCGCAGCAGTGCGCGAAAACGATGGCTGAAAAGAAATGAGAAGAGCTGGTTCATGGCTTTACGCCTTTACCTGCATGCGGCGCATATTGCGCCAGGCAATCATGTAAAAAATCAGGCCCGTGATCAGGATAATGATCACCTTCCACCAGACGGCCGGCCAGCCGCCTCCCTGCAGCAGCGCATCCCGGACGATATCGATGTAATACCGGCCCCAGATGAAATTCGAGAGCCAGCGAATCTGCACCGGAATATTCTGGATGGGGAAGATCAGCCCGGAGAGCATGAAAACCAGCAGGAACCCTCCCATCGCCACCGCCTGCATGGCCGCCGCTTGATTCGGAATCGCCGCGCCGATCAACGTTCCAAAGGAGGCCACGCAGAACGCGTAGAACACGGTGGAAACCAGGAACGGCGTCGGATCGCCGGCGAAGTTGAGGCCGAAATAGGTGAACAGAAGCGTGAGCAGCACCAGGCATTCGAGGAACGCCACCACCATGAACGTGAGAATCTTGCCCAGTAGAAATTCGTGCGCGGAGATGCTGGAAACATAGACCTGCAGGATGGTCTTCTGTTCGCCTTCCTTGGCCGTGGCCAGAGTCGCGAGCAGCGGCGGGAACAGCGACAGCGCCAGCACGAAAATGCCAGGGCCGTAGAATTTCTTCGAAGAACGCCCCGGGTTGTACCAGAAACGCATGGCCGCCTCGACAGGCGCCACCTGGCCGCCGCCGTTATTGGCGTTCCACGCGCGCGTGATCTCGCCCGCATAGCCCGCCACCAGTTTCGCCGTATTCGAATCGGAGGCGTCGATCAGCATCTGCACGGGCGAGGAAACGCCGCGGGCGATGTCGCGTCCGAAGTGCTCGGGAATGATCAGCGCCGCCCGCGCCAGATTCGATGTAAATGCCGACTCCGGCTGCCTGTCAATCGGGTAAGAAACGACGTAAAAGGTATTCGACGCGCGGAAGGCGTCGACGAACTGCCGCGACAAGCCCGAATCGTCGAGATCCTGCACCGCAATGGGCAGGTTTTCGATGGTCAGCGAGATGGCGGACCCCATCAGGATGAGCTGCATCAACGGCAGCAGGAGCGCCAGACCGATCGCCATCTTGTCGCGCAGGATCTGGGTCAGCTCTTTACGGGTTTGGGCCAGAATTCGTCGCACCGATCAATCCCCCCCATAATGTTGCTAATCTTCGGAGGCAAACTTGCCTTCCTCCCTCGCGTGTTCCACCACGCTGATAAAAACGTCTTCCAGTGAAAACCGTCCTTCGCGCACCCCGATCACGCGAATGCCGTTGGCTTCGAGTTTCTGCCGGTTCACGCGCTCGGCCGTTTCCGGGTCGTCTTCCGTGATGATGTGCAGCCGCACTCCGAACAGCGAGACTCGCCAGCGTTGCGTATCGCTCTTGAGCAGATCCATCGCCCGCTGCGGCTGGTCCACGATGAACTCGAGCAAATGCCCTGTCTGCGCGCTCTTGATCTGGGTCGGGCTGCCTTCGGTCACCAGTTCGCCCGCCACCATGAAACCGAGCCGGTTGCACTGCTCGGCTTCTTCCAGATAATGGGTAGTCACGAGGATCGCCGTGCCGGCGTCCGCCAGGCGGTTGATCATGGTCCAGAAAGACCGGCGAGCGAGCGGGTCGACGCCCGAAGTAGGCTCGTCCAGAAAAAGTACGCTCGGTTCGTGCAGAATGGCCGCGCCGAACGCCACCCGCTGCTTCCATCCCTGAGGCAAACTACCGATCAGCTGATCTTCCTTGCCCTCGAGACCGGAGAACGACATCACCCAGCGCTTCTTCTCCGCACGCTCGTTCTCGGGCACTCCATAAACGCCCGCGAAGAACTCCAGATTCTCCCCGATCGAGAGGTCGTCGTAAAGAGAGAACTTCTGCGACATGTAGCCAATCTTCTGCCGCACGTTCTGAGATCGCAGACTGCCGCGCTCACCGGCGAGTTGCATCTCGCCCAGGGTGGGCGGCAACAGGCCGCAGAGCATCTTGATCGTGGTCGTTTTGCCCGCGCCGTTGGCGCCCAGCAATCCGTAAATTTCGCCATAGCGAACCTGCGTGCTGACGTTCTTCACCGCCGTGAAGGTGCCGAATTGTTTGGTCAGATTGGTGGCGCCAATGGCAATCTGGCCGCGAATGGCGCGATGATCGTGGCGGCCGGGGAACGGATCGTCGTGCACATTCAGACCCAGATTGCGCAGGGTGGCGACGAAAGTATTCTCGAGCGTCGGCTCGTCGAGGCGGACATCGTCGATCCGCAGTCCCACCGCGCTCAAAGCCTGATCGGCGATCTGTCGGGCCTGATCGGGATGGTGCGCCAGCACGTCGAGGCGGTCGCCAAAACGCTGCACGTCGATGATCTCATTGTCCGGTCCCGCCAGCTTCGAAAGCTCCACCTGACCCGACGCCAGATCTGCCGTGTGGATTTCCATCCGGGTGGCATGCAAAGTCGCTCGCAGTTCCGCCGGCGTCCCGACGTTCCGGATCTCGCCCTGATGCATGAACGCGATCCGATTGCAGCGTTCCGCTTCGTCGAGGTATGGGGTGGCCAGAACGATGGTGAGTCCGTCCGCCGCCAGATGCGCAAGCGTATCCCAGAACTCGCGCCGCGAGACCGGATCCACACCGGTGGTCGGTTCGTCGAGCAGAAGCACGCGCGGCTCCGGCACCAGCGCGCAGGCGAGCGCCAGCTTCTGTTTCATGCCGCCGCTGAGGCGCCCGGCCAGGCGGTCTTCGAACCGATCCATGTCGAACATCCGCAGATAGCGGCGCCCGCGGCGCGCGATCTCATCGGGGGGCACGCGACGGAGGTCGCCGATGTAGCGAATGTTCTCGAAGACGGTGAGATCCGGATAAAGACTGAAAGCCTGGGTGAGGTAGCCGGTGGTCGAGCGCGCCTCTCGCGCGGGAACGCCGAATACTTCGGCTGTTCCTGAAGTCGCCTCCATCACGCCCGCGAGAATCTGAAACGTGGAAGTCTTGCCCGCGCCATCCGGACCGATCAAACCGAATATCTCGCCGTCGCGGATCTCGAGGTTGATACCGCGAACGGCCTCCACGGCGCCGTAACGTTTCCACAGGTTGTGAATGCGGATTGCCGTGCGGGAACCCCGGCTCTCCGCGTTCGCCTGCGGCGCTGTGGATTCGGTCGCGGTCATTTGATGTATTTGCCCGACGGCCAGACATCGCCTTTGACGAGGATCTCTCCGTCGGACGGCATGCCGGGTTTGGCGTATCCCACCGCCCCTTTCAACCGCAGCTTCACGCCCACCACCTGCTTCACGCGGTCGTCGCGGAAATAGGTGTTCTCCGGCGTGAACGTCGCCTGCGGATCGATGCGCAGCACGTACGCGTCAATCGGTTTATCCGGCGCCGAATCGAGATAAACCCGCGCGGGCTGGCCGAGCTTCACCTTCCCGATTTCGCCCTCCGGTATGAAGCCGCGCAGATAGACTTTGCTCAGGTCGAGCAGCGTTACGATCGCCGTGCCCGCCGTCACCACCTCGCCGGGCTCGGCGGTGCGGGTGAGGATGGTTCCGTCGAAGGGCGCGGGGATGATGAGATCCTTGCGATTTTCTTCGGCCTCGTCCAGTTGAAAGCGATACTGCCGGGTGGCCGCCGCCGCGTTGGCGATCTCCGCTCGCTGCTCGTCGATCTGCTTGCGCACGGTCGCCGCCTGAAAGCCGCGAATTCCGGGGTTCGACAGATTGGCCTGTGCGGTCGTGAGAGCGCCGCGAGCCGCATCCAGGCGGCGGCGCGCAGCCGCTACCGCGGCAATCTGCTGCTCCGCCGTGGCCGAGGCCTGCGTGGCCTGGCGCTCGGACGCTGCGCCGGTCTTCACCAGTTTTTGATACGCGCTGTTGTCGAACTGCGCCAGGCGCAGGTTCGCTTCCTGCTGCGCCAGATCGGATTCGGCTGCGGCGACATCGGACTCGGCCTGCTTCACCCGGCCCTCGGCGTCGACCTTAGCCTGCTCCTGGGACAATTCGTTCTGCTGCAACTCCTGTTCGTAGACCGCAATCTGATCGCTGGCCGATTTGGCTCTGGCCTCGGCGCCCTGCAGGGCGGCTTTGGCCTGATCTTCGCGCGCCGTCAGTTGCTCGTCGTCGAGCACGGCAATCGTGTCGCCGGCTTTGACCGTGTCGCCCTCGCGGACGCGGATTTCCAGAACGCGCCCCGTGGTTTTCGGCGCGACGGCCGAATCGTCGCCTTCGATCCTGCCGCTCAGCACAACCAGGTTGCCCGGGACGGGCGGGTTCGCGAAGTAGCCTCTCCAGACGAAGAATGCTGCCACGCCGAGAACGATCACGATGATCGGAAGGATCTTGCGGCGCGGACGCGGCGGCGGTGGCGCGGGAGCCGCGGCGGGCTTGGGAGGTGTTTGCTGTTCCGTCATTTCTTTCTTGTCTTTCGTCTTCCCTCGCGGAGGTAAGCGAGCGAGAAATCGGCGATGTGCGTCGAGATCTCCGCAATGCGCTCCGCCGTAAAGTCGAGTTCGGGCCAGAGCTGCGCGATCACGTGACGCGAGTGTACATAGTGGACCACCTGCGCAATGACACTATGCGCGCAGAGCCTCGTCCGGTCGTTGTCCGCGGGCAAACGGAGCATCGCCCCGATCAATTCGCAGAAGCGCTCATAGATGGGGCGCATCGTCTCGTCGATCACCGCCGCCATCGCCGGCGTCGGCTGCGCAAACTCGTGCACCATGAGTTGGAAGTGCCAGCCCGGCCGGTCTGTCCGGCATACCCGCTGCAGCATCGCGCGGATCAGACCTCGGAGAGCTTCCTCGGGCGGAGCATCGCTCTCGATCGCCTGCTGGATGATGCCGTTTTCCGATGCGCCGATCGAATGCCGCAGAACTTCGGTGTACAGCTCGAGCTTGTCGCCGAAATGATAATTGACGAGAGCCACGTTCACCCCGGCCCGCGCACAGATCTCGCGCACCGTGGCGCCGTGATAACCGAAATCAGCGAAAACCTTCCCGGCGGAATCGAGCAGTTTGTTGCGCGTGCCATCGGAGAGCGCGGCGTTGTGCGCCTGTTCCAAACTTCTGCGATGTGGTTTGACCGTCGAGCTGGCCATCTAAACGGCAGTTTAAAATGCTCGTTTAAAATTTGTCAAGTCGCCTGCGCCCCCCTTGAGCCTTTTACGTCAAACGGAATCCCGTTCGTCATAATGTTCGCGCCGGTGTGCATATTGCTCGATTTTCCAGGTAATCCATCACTGATTACAATCTGGCTCTTTCGCGCCACTTCGTTTTCATGGAAACCAGACGGCTCGAATTCCGCGCGGAGGCCTGCAACCTCACCAACTCCGTCCATTGGGCGGCGCCATTGACGAACGTGACATCCGCCGGATTCGGGTTGGCTCCGTTTACCGCTTCTCAGTATGGGCCAGGAACGTTGCAACTGGCGCGGAGGCTTGTATTTTGAGGTTTGCGGCCGGGTAGCTCGAACGAATCCGGTCGAGTTCCTTATTTTCGATCCCGTTTTTTCCGTGTTTGCGCGTCTGCAGCAAAAGATGGCAGAGCTCATGCGCGAGCAGACGGGCCATGGCGCGCCCCATCCGGTTCTCCTCACCCGCCAGCCGCGGTTCTTCCGATGCCAGAAATCCACGCAGCCGGTCGCAGTCCGTTTCGCTGTACGGCAGGATGAAATTGCCGTCGGCCTCGGTTTCAGCCAGCGTCAGCGACAAGGCTTCGTCCAATGAATTTTCGGAAAACCATTCGGCGCCCGGTCGTCTTTTCAGGACCCTGGTCTCCCTCGAACCAGCGCAACTGCAGTCCGGTCGGGAGCAGAATCACCCCCAGCTCTGTTTCCATCGCCTTCACGAAGACGCCGGAAGGCTGAACGTCGAATTTCAGAAAGAGGCCGAGTTCAGGCGGGCTTTGACCGTAGCAGGCACACGTTATACTCAGCAGAACTACCGCCGGTATTGTGCGCCGGAACACCGTTCTGCATAGTTTACGTGACGGCGCCCGGCGCGTGCAACCGGCAAAAAGCACCGGAAAAAACCGCCCCGCCGGCCTCGGATATTCCGTATATCTCCCGGGAACAATAAAAGTTTTTGATCCGAAACATGGCCGTTTCGGTTGACATCCCCGCTGCCGAGTTATAGTATTGTGCCATTCTGCACAAGCTCTCGGGCGTTGGCGGATGGGGTCGTACAGTTACAGTCCAAGTTCAGTTAGGGGGTTTTATTCGTGCGTAGCAGGTCCATGCGACTTATCGCATTTTTTGCGTTCCTTGCATCACTGGCACTCGGTCAGGTAGGCAACGGGACTATCACAGGAACGGTTACGGATCCGGCCGGCGCTGTTGTTCCCGGCGCGGCGGTCCAGGCCAAAAACACCAGCACAGGGGTTATTTTCTCCGCGGTTTCCACCAGCACCGGAAGCTACACCATTCCCGATCTGCCGATCGGAACGTATGAACTGAGTACCAAAGTGCAGGGTTTCAAGGCTTTCGTCCACACGAACATCGGCATCGCGGCATTGCAGACGGTCAAGGAAGACATCACTCTCGAAGTTGGCAACGCAGCCACGGAGAGCGTGACGGTCAGCGCTGAAGCTTCGCTGTTGAAAGCGGAGAGCAGCGACATCACCCACAACATGTCCATCGATCAGCTGGACGATCTTCCTCTGCTCGGCATTGGCACCGCCAACTCCGGCACCACCGGCGTGCGCAATCCATATAACGCATTGCAGACGCTGCCAGGCGTCAGTTCGTATGCCAGTAGCGGGCAGTTCGTCATGAACGGCCTCGGCGGAAATATGACGGAGACGATGCGCGTCGAAGGTCAGGACGCCACCTCTCGTCTGTTCGGAACTTACGATTACACCCAGATGGGACAGCCCAGCGCGGATTCGATCCAGGAAGTTGCCTATCAGACCAGCAACTACTCCGCCGAGTACGGCCAAGCCGGTTCCGTGGTCATCAACATGACCATGAAGTCGGGCACCAACCAGTATCACGGCACCGGTTTCGATTACTTCGTCAACGAGGATCTGAACGCGGGTGATCCCTTCACCATCAATACCTCGGGCGCGGGCAAGGTGCGGCCGATCAATCGCCGCAACGATTTCGGCGGCACCCTCGGCGGACCCATCCGGATCCCCAAAATCTATAACGGCAAGAACAAGACGTTCTTCTTCTTCAACTACGAAGAGTATCTGGAAAAATCGGCGTATTCCTTCACGGACACGGTACCGACGCCGGCTTACCTGCAAGGCAATTTCTCCGCCATCTCGGCCAATGGAAATTGCAGCCTCTGCGCCGCCAACGGCATTCCGACCTCCTCGATCGCGACGGACCCGGCGGGCAATCCGGTGTTCGCGAACGAAATTTTCAACCCGACGACCCGCACCGCGCAGGGCACCGCGATGCCGTTTCCCAACAACATCATTCCGCAGAGTATGTTCAGCCCGAGCTCACTGGCGTTTGCGGCGTTGTTTCCCGCAGCCCAGAACTCCAACCTCGCCGGCAATTACACCGGCAGTATCGGCGGTAATCGTTACTCGGCCATTCCCTCGGTGAAGATCGATCATAATCTCTCCGACAACGATAAGTTGTCTTTTTTCTGGACGCGCATCAACACCTCGAGCCAGATCTCGTCGCCACTTGGCAACGCCGATGGCCTGCCCGAAGAGATCGGCCAGTATCGCGGTACATTCATACCGACTTATCAGGTACGGCTGAACTACGATCGCACTCTGTCCCCCACCCTCTTGCTCCATGCGGGTGCCGGCTACTACCATACGCGGTTCGCCGATAACGCGCCGTACGAGAGCTTTAACCCGTCCAGCTTCGACCTCAGCAACTTCCTCATCGACCGGCAGTTCCCGAGCATCGTGGCAATGTGCGTGGCGCCCGCGGTTCAGCCCGGATGCGGCGGTGCTCTGGGCGGCATGCAGAATATCGGAACGTCCGGTCAGATCCAGACGCTCGACTTTGAGGAAAAGCCAACATTTAACACCAGCCTGACGTGGATCAGGGGTTCGCACACCTACAAGGCGGGCGCCGAAGTCTATTTTGAAGGCATCCTGGACGGAAGCTTTGCAGGCGTCACGCTGTGTGCCGGACAGGTTGCAGGGTCCACCGTGTGCCCGACAACCGGTGTTGGCGCCATCGTGGGCGCGACCGCTGAGCCTTTCACCCCAACCGGCAACTTAAACGGCCAGACGATGGGCTTCGGATTCGCCAATTTCCTGCTGGGAGACTACAGCGGGACAACACAGACGCCGCAGGAAAATTACAAACAGGGCAATCAGGAATGGGGTCTCTATCTCCAGGACACCTGGAAGGTGACCCGAAAACTCACTTTGAATTACGGGCTGCGATGGGATTACGCAACCCAGTATCGTGAGCAGTACAACCGGCTGGGTCAGTTCAGCCCGACGACTCCGAACGCGAATGCCGACGGCGAGTTGGGTGCGACGATCTACGCCAATACATGCAACTGCCCGTTCTACCAGAAAACTTATCCTTATGCCATCGGACCGCGTCTCGGCGTCGCCTATCAGATCGATTCCAAAACCGTGTTTCGCGCCGGCTGGGGAGTCAATTATCAGTTCGTCGCATTTCCCGCCGGCGCCATCGTCACTCTCAATGGCGCTTATCCTCTGACGGGTATCAACCCTTACGTCAATATCGCCACGCCAGGCTCCATCGTTGAGCCGGCCTGGCCCTATACCAACCCGGCCCGCTATCCCGCGACGACTTCAACCGGAGCGCTAACGGTAGGCGGAACACTTCCGTTTATGCCTGACGGGAACGAAAACCGGCCGCCGCGCGTGAATCAATGGAGTCTTGGATTCCAGCGGCAGATTACCAACGACTTGATCGTGGATGCTTCGTACATCGGCAATCGTGGCGTTTGGGAACAGGGCGGCACCTATGGCAGTTCCGGGCCCCTCGGCTACGAGAGCCAGATCTCGCCGGCAACGTTTGCGCAGTACGGCTTGTATCCTTACCCTGGAACCGGTCCCGCGGGATACAATCTTTCTATTCCTGGCAACTCTTGCATACCGGGCAACGATTGTGCCCGCGCCCTGCTCAGCCTCCCGCTCACCAATCCGACCGTAATTTCAACCTTGAAGGCGGCTGGCATCTCGAACATCCTGCCGTACCCAGGGTTTGCGGGAACCACGCTTCTGAGTGCCCTCTACAAGTTCCCCCAATTCGGGAACATCGAGCCCTCGGACTCGCCGACCGGCAACTCCACCTACGACTCGCTGCAGATCAAAGTAACCAAGCGCCTCTCGCGCGGCCTGCTGGCAGGCGGCGCTTACACCTGGGCCAAAGGCCTGGTCCGGACCGCTCCGGAGGACTTCTTCAACTCCACACCCACGTACACGCTGCAGCAAATCCCGCCGCAGGCGCTGACGTTCAACGTGACCTACACCCTGCAAAAGTTCAACTACGGCTTCCTCGGGGACAAAGGCAATAAGGTCGCCAACGTGGCCATCAAGGATTGGCAGGTCGGCTTCTTCGCGCAGTACCAGAGCGGCCAGTTCCTGCTGCCGCCACTCAGCCCGACGGCCAATTTCCTGGCCAGCGAGGATGTACGGGTTGCGGGTCAGCCTCTCTACCTGGTCAACATCAACGACATCCACAGCTACAATCCGGAAACCCAGCAGGTGCTGAATCCGGCCGCCTGGGCGCCGTGCCCCACCAACTCGGTTTGCGGCGGGGCTTCTACAAACGGAGCTTACGTCGGAGCATCGACGATGTACTATTCGGATTTTCGCGGTCCTCGCCAGCCTCGCGAGAATGCCAACATCGGACGCCACTTCCGGGTCAAGGAGAAGTATGACCTTTACATCCGGGCTGAGTTTGTCAACATCTTCAACCGCACGATTCTGCCCAACCCGACCACGACCAACCCGCAACTCGCACCTACCTATGGTGCGGGCGGCGGTAAAATCCTGACTGGCGGCTTCGGCGTGATCGACGCCTATCAACCGCCGGGCGCCTATCCGGCGCCGACCGCTGGAGCCACCGCGTTGCTGGGCCGAACCGGCACTATCATCGCCAAGTTCCAGTTCTAGTCGGAGCTAAACTACAAGCTGCAGCCGCATGTAACACGCGGCTGCAGCTTTTTATTTGTGGGGCAGGTGGATAACCTGCGGCGGATTGGCAATCCGCCTGGCCGTTAGCGCGAACCCACAAAGGCCGAAGTCAAATATGCGGTTCTCTCACCTTCTCCTGGCCCTTCTCGCCGTCGCACGCACTTTTACCCCCTGGGAAACCGTAAAGCCCATCCTCGATTCCCAGCGCGACAGCCTGCCTGCGACCCTCAAAAACCCGGATGAATCTCAATGGAACTCCTGGAGCCGCCGCGAAGACAAAGCCATTCGCGCACGCCTCCAACAAGGCGACCTGGATTCCTGCTTCAAACTCCGCGGGCCGCGTCGAGTTAGCCATAATGCCGCCCACTTTCGCTGCGGCAAGAAAAACCGCGTCGATCTTCTGGTCCTCCATCCACGCGTGAACGTCGGCCTGGCGCAGAAGGTCGAGCTCGCTGCGCGCCGCGGTGACGATTTCGCACTGCTCGCTTGCCAGCCGCCGCGCAATCGCCGCCCCCGCCATGCCGCGATGGCCGGCCACCCAGACCCGCTTTTCCTTCAAATCGAAGCTACTCATGGCCGTGCTCTCGATCGAATTCTCGGGCGACAACCTTCAGATCCGACTCCACCATCTCCGCAACCAGTTCAGTGAAACTCACTTTGTGCTGCCATCCCAGCACGCGGCGCGCCTTGGAAGGGTCGCCCTGCAGCAGATCAACCTCCGTCGGCCTGAAGTATCGTTGGTCGATCTTCACCAGTGTCTCGCCTGTGGCCGTGTCAATTCCGGTCTCGTCGGTGCCTTGACCGCGCCATTCGATCGTACGGCCCACCTTGGAGAACGCCAGCTCCACCATCTCGCGCACGCTGTGCGTCTCGCCCGTGGCCAATACGTAGTCGTCCGGTTCCGGATGCTGCACGATCCGCCACATGCCTTCCACGTAATCCCGCGCATGGCCCCAATCGCGCCGCGCATCCATGTTGCCGATGTACAGCACCTTCTGCACGCCTAGGTGAATCGCCGCCACAGCCCGTGTGATCTTGCGGGTAACAAAAGTCTCGCCGCGGATCGGGCTCTCGTGATTGAACAGAATCCCGTTCGACGCGTGTATGA
>CAWBIS010000281.1:0-4627 GCA_963788485.1 Terriglobia bacterium | reverse complement strand
GCGGAACGCCCGGAATGGTGGCGCGTCCGGCCAGGAAATCCTGAAGGACGTCGCGTGCATGGGGCGTCGCGGCGGTGCCGATGAGCCCGCGGAAAAAAGTGATTCGCAGATCGGCCGTGGGCGCGTTTGCGATTTCGCGAATGAGCAGATTCTCGAATGGCTCGGCGAGCGCGGCTCGCTTCGGTTCCTGCAGGTAATCAGTGAACGCGGTTCGCATTCGTCCCAGAATCGAGACGGCCAGTTCGGGATCCTTCTCAGTTGGGAGAAGCCGCAGTCCGAGTTCCATGTAGTCCGCCGGAGCCATGCGCAGATCGCGCACGCTGTCCCACAATGCGCCCCACAAGAGCGCGCGCAGAAACGGATCGGAGATTTGCGCCAGTTCGCCGATCACCGCCCTCTGGCTCTTCGCGTCCAGCAGAAACAAGCCGTAGGCATGATCTTCGTCGTTGCCGAACACCCACGCCGGACAACCTTTCCCGACCGCTGCCGGAACCGGCGCCTGCGCATTGTCAAATGAAATGGCGATGCGCTCAAAGCGGCCGCCGGGATAGCCGAGCAGCGCCTGCGTTTTCACCGGCCACAGGTGTCCTTCGCCCAACACATCTTTCTGGCGGATGTGAAACGAGGAGATCCGCTGCCGCGCGTCGCAGGCCCAGTCGATCTCCACCTGAGGCATGCCTCGCTGCTCGATCCACGCCTTCGCCCACGGCCGCAGATCCGTCCCGGAGGCGTTCGAGAACGCTCCGATCAGATCGCTCCATTCCGCATTGGCATAAGCATGGTCCCGCAGGAATGCGCGTACGCCGTCGCGAAAATGGTCCTCGCCGATGTCATAGGCGAGCACTCGCAGCAGGGCCGGGGCTTTCTGGTAAACGATCGCGCCGTAGGCGGATTTGGCGTCCTTGAGATTTGGGATCTGCTGATAGATGGGTGTGGTGCCGTGGGTCGCGTCAATCCCGTAAGCCTGCGGTTTGATCGATTGGTAGAAGCGTTTCCACACGGCCTCGGGCGGTTCCAACTCGGCCAGCGTGTGGTAGGCCATGTACTGGGCGAAGCCTTCCTTGAGCCAGAGATCGTCGAACCAGCGCATCGTCACCAGATCGCCGAACCACTGGTGCGCGAGTTCGTGCAACACTGTTTCCGCGCGCCGATTGTAATCGTTGACAGTCGGGACGGTGCGGAAGAGTACCGAATCCTCGTTCAGGAATGTCGCGCCCGCATGCTCCATGCCGCCGTAGGGGAAGCCGGGGATCAGCACCTGATCGTATTTCGGGAACGGGAACGGCTGGGCGAAGAAGGCGGTCATCCGTGTCATGCCGTTGCGGGTGAGTTCGGCGACCGCGGGCCATTCTTCTTTGGCGCGGGCCAGCATGGACCGGCGAACGAATAAGCTCAGCCCGGAACTTTCCACTTTCTCGAACGGACCCGCCGCGAAGGCGAACAGATAAGTGCTGATCGGGGCGGTTTCCTCGAACTGGACAGACCCTCCGCGATCGGATCGGGCGCGTGCGTTGGAGATGACTCTCCAGTCGGGAGGAGCCGCGACATGGAGGGTGAAGCGGGCTTTCAGATCCGGCTGATCGAAGCAGGGGAAACCGAGGCTCGCATCCATCGGGACGAATAGCGTGTACAGATACTCATTGCCGTCCGTGGCGTCGATATATCGCGTGACCGGGCGGTTGGCCTCGGCGATGCCGGATTCGAAGTCGAGCGAAACATTGTTCGCGCCGGGCCGCAGGTCTGCGGCCGGCAGCAGAATATGGCCGTTATCGCGCTGAACTTCTCCTGGGGACCCGTTCACCCGCAGACTGGCGGGCGACACCGTCTCCGCGGAAATCGAGCGCCAGAGGATCCCGCGTTTTCGCCAGATCGAAATCGATCTCGATGTGCCCCGGCATCCGCGACGCGTGCGGTTTCAGGGTGATATCGATGCGATAGCGGACGTTCGAGACGATCGCCGCGCGCTCCCGGGCGAGGCCCCTCGATACTCCCTCGTCAATACAGTACGCGGGCATGACTACTCCAAACAAGAGAATCGCAAATCGCCGCCACACGCGCAGAGGGTAGCACTTTATCCTTGTTCCATGCATCTTTTCTCGCCTCTGGAGATTCGCGGGGTCACCTTCCGCAATCGTATCTGCGTCTCGCCGATGTGTCAGTACTCCTGCGAAGACGGTTTTGCCACGGACTGGCATCTGGTCCACCTGGGCAGCCGGGCTGTCGGCGGAGCGGCGCTGGTGATGGCAGAAGCGACCGCCGTCGAGCAGCGTGGTCAGATCTCGCCCGCGGACCTCGGCATCTGGAAAGACGATCATATTGCGCCACTGGCGCGGATCGCCGCTTTCATTCGGGATCAAGGCGCTCTTCCCGGGATCCAACTGGCGCACGCCGGACGCAAGGCGAGCACGTCCCCGCCGTGGCGAAATGGCGGAGCGCTGATTCTGCCGAATGAGGGCGGGTGGACGCCGGTTGCACCCAGCCCCATTCCTTTTCGCGAGAGCGATCCTCCGCCGACGGAATTGAGCTGCGCGGAAATTGCGGGGATCGTCAGGGCTTTTGGGAAGGCCGCCGAGCGCGCGCTCGCGGCCGGCTTCCAGGTCATCGAGATTCACGGTGCCCACGGCTATTTGCTGGATGAGTTTCTCTCTCCACTCGCCAACCACCGCACCGATGGGTATGGCGGCAGTTTCGAAAACCGCATTCGCATCGTGATGGAGGTGATCGCGGCGATTCGTGCGGTGTGGCCCGAATCGCTGCCGCTGTTTCTGCGCATTTCCGCGACGGATTGGGCTGAAGGCGGATGGGAAATCGGCGATTCGGTTGCGCTCGCCCGGCGCGTGCACCCGGCTGGCGTGGATCTCATCGATTGCTCTTCAGGCGGGATGGTGCCCTGGGCCAAAATCAATGCATTCACGGGGTTTCAGGTGCCCTTCGCCGAGCAAATCCGGCGGGAAACGGGAGTCATGACGGGCGCAGTGGGAATGATCACCGAAGCCGAGTACGCGAACAAAATAATTACGGGCGAGCAGGCCGACCTCGTTCTGCTCGCCCGTGAATTCCTACGGAATCCCTATTGGCCCCTGCACTCCGCTAAATCCCTTGGACTACAAGGGCCTTTACCGGTTCAATACGCCCGTGCCTGGTGATCAGCGGCGGCCGCCGCCACCGCGAAATCCACCACCGCCACCGCGGACCGCTGCGCCCCCATATCCGCCACCACCCCGGTAACCGCCGTAGCCACCGCGGTAGCCACCGTAATAGCCGCCCCGGTAGCCGCCGTAGTAGCCGCCCCAACCGAAACCAAGGTAGGGGTAAGCATACGGATAGCCATAGCCATAGCCGTAATAGGGGTACGGATAGCTATACCCGTAAGGGTAGCCGTAAGCCGGGTAGGGGTATGCCGGATAATATCCAGGGACTCCGACCCCGATCCCGACGCCAAAACGGACCGCTGCGTTCGCCTGCGGAACGGGTATCAGAACGAGTATTGCAATCAACGCGATGAGGGGAATTCCAAATCGTCTCAGCATTTCTACATCCCTCCGTTTTATTGGACGCAAAATCGCCTTTCAGGTTTCGGCAGGGAAGAGAAGCGGAACGGGTTCAGGCCGTGGTTCAGCAGAGGGGCGCCGGCTGGAGCGCTCCCTTTTCGCGCAAACCGCTTAAAGCCAGGCCATAACGGCCGCGCACGCCGGTTTTTTCGAAGATGTGCTTCAGGTGGATCTTGACAGTACCGGTCTGTATTCCGAGATTGCGCGCGATGTCGCGGTTACGCAATCCCTGCTCGACCAGTTCCGCCACTTCGTGCTCGCGCGGCGTCAACTCGGATCGCCGCGGGCTGCCCAGCTTTTCCAGATCCCCGAAGATACCGTCTTCCATCCATGTATTGCCGCTGGTCACTGCGCGCAGGCAGGTAACCAGCGTCTCGGGCTCGGAGGTGCGGCGCAGCACGCCCCGCGCGCCGGCCTGCAGCAGGCGCAGGGCTTCCGATTCGCTGACTCCCACGCCCCAGACGACCGGGGCGGTCTTCACGCCCGATGCGGCGAGGCGGTGCAGGCATTGTGTAATGGCCGCCGTCCCCAGCGACTTATCGATTACGACGGCGGCGGGATTCATACCCCGCATCAATTCGAAAGCGGCGTCAAGGGAAGAAACGGCTCCGGCGAAGCGTAAATCCTCGCAGCGGGAAAGAAGGCCGCGAACCCCTTCAACGGCCACAGGTTGCGTCTCACACACCAGCACCGGCAATGCGGCGGATGGATTCATATTTCGTTTGACCTCACTGTTAGATCGGATGAATACTACCGAATCTTTAGTGCTGCAACAAACGGAATATCTCAATTATTTCGGGGAGTGTTAGTCCTTCAGGTTGATCGTTCCGCGGCATCGAGCCGATCCGCACTTGCAGGGCACTTCCTCGATATCCCTGGCGAAGTGGTAATCCACCGTGAGCTCTTCGCCTTTGCGGATGGCGCGTTTGCTCATGTAGATGATATGACCGTGGATGATGACGGTCCGGATGTTGGGATCGCAGCAATGATTGATGTACTGAGCCCCGCTTCCGCCCACGGCGCCATCGAGCGTCCAGTAGTTATCGAGCGTAAAGAGATAGATCATCCGGCCCTGC
>CAWBIS010000280.1:0-44084 GCA_963788485.1 Terriglobia bacterium | reverse complement strand
CTCGCGAATTTCAATGCCACGAGCGTACGCAGGACGTCTTCGGCGCTCAAGCTGCGGACCGACGCGTCCATGCGTTTCGAAAAGGCGCTGGATCCGCACAACACCGTGCGCGCCCTGGCGCGCGCGCTCGATCTGTTGCCAATCCTCTCCCCCGGGATACGGCTCGTGGGCGGTTTGGCCGATTGCGGCGGGGTGTTTCCGGAACCGGCTCCGGTGACGCTCGACCTCGACTGGCTCGCACGGAAACTGGGGCGAGAACTCGACCCCCGCGATGTGCGGCGGATACTCGAGAGCCTGCAGTTCGGTGTCACCGAGGCCGGTGGGAAGACGTTCTGCGTGCAGGTACCTTCGTGGCGCGCAACGAAGGATGTCGCCATTCCCGAAGATCTTGTCGAGGAAGTGGGACGCATGATCGGATACGATTCGATCGAACCCACGCCGCCGCTCGTTCCGTGTGCGCCCTCGTTCGATCCGCGGGAGCGGGAGTTTCTGCGCGGCGTCAGGCGCATGATGGCTGCGCAGGGCTACACCGAGGTTTCCAATTATTCGTTCCTCAGCGAAGAGGAGGCACGCCGTTTCGGGCTGCCGCTGGAGGATCACGTTCGCGTGCTCAATCCCATCGCCGCAGGGCAGGAATTTCTGCGGACGTCGCTGCTGCCGGGTATCCATCGCAATATCGTGGAGAACGCCCGGCATTTCGATACGTTCCGCGTGTTTGAGATCGGGCATGAGATCCACAAACGCGTAGGCGCGCAGCCGCGGGAATGCGCGCATCTTATGGCCGCGGTCTTCGCGAAGTCGGGGGACGCGGCCGGGATATTTGAGCTGAAGCGCGCGGCGGAATGCCTGGCGCCCGGAGCGCAGGCGAGAGCGGCGGACCCGCGACCGTGGGAGCATCCGGCCCGGTGCGCTGAGCTGCGGTGGAACGGGGCGATGTTCGGGCGGATCGGGGAATTGCATCCGAGTCTGATCGAAAATGGCCGCGCCTCGGTGCTCGATATTGATCTGGAGCGGCTGCGAGAATTGACGCCAGACCGCGCGAGTTACACGCCCGTACGTCGATTCCCGACGAGCGCCTTCGACCTTTCGGTAATAGCCGAGGCGCGCGCACCCGCGGGTGATCTGGAGCTGGAAATCCGGCGCTTCGCGGGCGACCTTGCCGAGGCAGTGGAGTATGTACGCGAGTACCGGGGCGACCGCGTACCCGAAGGGAAAAAGAGCGTATCTTTCCGGGTGGTCGCGGGGGCTGCGGACCGCACGCTTTCATCGAGCGAGATTGCGGAAGTGCGCGACCGGATTATCGCAGGATTGCAATCACTCGGCTACGAACTGCGTATCTGAGGCCGGTCAGACGCGATCCGCCAGCGCCAGCGCGGCGAGCTTATCCGCGTCGACGATGAGCGCGACGTTGCCGTCGCCCAGAATTGTCGCACCGGAGATGAACTGCACGTGGCGATAGATTCCGCTCAGGGGTTTGATTACAGTCTGGTGATCGCCCACTACAACGTCGACAACGAAGCCGAATTTTCCCTCCGGTGTTTCGGCGATGACCACTTGTTCAAGTTCGGGGGGCTGCCCGGGAATGGAAAAGACCTCCCGTAACCGGATACATCCAACCGGCTCGTTCCGAACAACAACGAGACTCCCGCCATATTTCCGGCGCTCGGCCGGGCCCAGTTCAATGCACTCGAGAATACTGGACAGCGGCAGCACGTAGAACGCTCCACCCGCCTGCACCAGCAGACCGTCGATGATTGCAAGGGTCAGGGGCAGACGCAGGGTCATCGTGGTTCCTTTGCCGCGCGCGCTTGCGATCTGCAGAGATCCGCGCAGGGTTTCGATCGCGCGTTGCACCACGTCCATGCCGACGCCGCGTCCGGAAAGGCCGGTCACTTCGCGCATTGTGGAGAAACCCGGCTGGACGATCAGGGCGTGGGTCTGATCTTCGGATAACTCGGCCGAAGGGGCGATCAAGCCGCATTCGACAGCGCGTTCCCGTATGGCCACGGTGTTCAGCCCCGCACCATCGTCGGCGATGCGGATGAGCACGCTGGCGCCGGAGTGCTCGGCCGAGAGGCAGATCTTCCCCTGGCGCGATTTGCCCGCTGCTTCCCGCATCTCCGGAACTTCGATGCCATGATCCATTGAGTTACGAATAATGTGTACGAGAGGCTCGTGAAGGCGCTCGATCACAGTCTTGTCCAGTTCGGTCTCGCCCCCTTCGGCGATCAGTTCCACTTCCTTGCCGAGGTCGCGCGAAAGATCCCGCACGACGCGGCGAAAACGATTGAAGGCGGTGCCGATCGGGAGCATGCGGATGCTCATGGCGTTGTCGCGGAGCTTTTCCGTGAGGCGCTCCACTTCCTCAGCCACGAAACTGATTTCAGGATCGCCTGACGCCCCCGCCAGTTGCGTCAGCCTCGCCTGCACCGTAACCAGTTCGCCGACAATGTTTGCCAGATGGTCGAGCTTATCGGCGGAAACCCGTATGCTGGCCATCGAATCGGTGTTTTCCGATGAGTCGCGGCGCTCGCGGATGGGGAATGGCTCGGACGGGGATTCTGCCCTGGGCGCGGCGACAGCCTCCGCCTCGCCGGGATGGTCAGCGATGCCGGGAAGACCTGTGCTCTTCGTTGGATCGACGAGGTCAATCTGCACCTCGCCGTCGCCCGTGAACAGGAATACATCGCGAATCTCGCGTTCGGGACGGACGGAGGTCAGAATGACATCCCAGCCGATGTAACACAGTTCCGGATCTATTTCGAGCAGATCCGGAATGCCGTTTGTCGAGGCTCGCACACTCGATTGGCCAAGCTCGGCCAACTCCGCCAGCAGCAGCAGGGGATTGGCGCCATTGAGCAGGCAATCTCTCGCCGGTGTGTAGCGGATTCGCCACACGGATTGCGGCGCGGGAACGGGCTGGTCTCCGGCGACGAAGCCCGCCGGGAGGCGCGGTCCCGGGATCTTATCCGTCGCGAGCAGCCTTGCCAGCCTGCCCAGAATATCGGCGCCGGAAACCTTAGTGCCATCCAGCAGGGCTTTAATGTGGTCGCGGGCAGCCAGAGTAATGCTGATCAGTTCCTGCGAGACCCGCAACTCGCCGTCGCGCACGAGATCGAAGGCAAACTCGATCTCGTGCGTGAACACCGAAATCTCATCGAACCCGAACATCGCGCCGGATCCCTTCAGGGTGTGCAGGGCGCGAAAAACGGTGTCCACCGCCTCCCGGTCGTCCGGCGTCCTTTCCAGCTCCAGCAGCGCGATTTCGAGGCTCGCAATCAGCTCTTCCGCTTCTTCGCGATAGATGCCGGCCGCATTATCGATCATCCAAGCACCTTCCGGACCACCGCAAGCAGTTGTTCCGGCTTGAAAGGTTTGACGATCCATGCCGTGGCCCCCGCCGCACGACCGGCCTGCTTGCGCATCTCCTGCGATTCGGTCGTCAACATCACGATCGGAAGACCGCGGAGTTCCGGATTCGCGCGGATGCGCCTGACCAGCTCGATTCCATCCATGCGTGGCATATTGAGGTCGGTCAGCACCAGACGCACATCCTGCGAAAGCCTGGCAATAGCCTCCTCTCCGTCGGATGCCTCGATGGCCTGGTATCCGGCGCTTTCGAGCGTGAAGCGTACCACCGCGCGCATACTCGCTGAATCGTCGACAGCGAGGATTGTCATATCGATACCTCCGGCGCGGACAGTTCCAGACCGGCTGTGAACGAGGCTCGACGGAGCGCCTCGCTGTTGCGCAGACGGACAGGTAACCCGGCTGCATGGAATTTCCGGAACGCTGAACAGATCAGCTGCAAATGCGCCAGGTCGACGCGCTCAAGGTCCGTGAGATCGATCGTGAGCGGGCGGTGCTGATCCAGAAGGGCGATCAGAGCGGCCTTGAAGCCGGCCGCATCACGCAGTTCGGCCGTGCCCGAGAGTGCCATCGTCGACCCCTGACCCGTTTCGGTCACCGAGATATTCATCGCTTCCGTCCTTCGGCGGCAGATAACATGGCATCGGCAATGGCGCCCAGCGGCAACACGCGTTCGGCGCCTCCGCGCTCGATGGCTTCCCTGGGCATCCCGAACACCACGCAGGTTTTCTCATCCTGCGCGAAGGTGGCTGCGCCGGACTCTTTAAGTTCGAGCAGACCCCGCGCCCCGTCGTCTCCCATGCCGGTCAGGATCACACCAACAGCGTTGCGGCCCGCCGCTCGCGCCGCCGACCGGAATAACACGTCCACCGACGGTCTGTGCCTGCAAACGAGGGGACCGTCCCTGACTTCCACGTAATAGCGCGCTCCGCTGCGTGCGACAAGCGTATGACGATTGCCGGGAGCAATGATCGCCTGGCCCCGCAGGACACTGTCGCGGTGTTCCGCCTCTTTCACATTGATCGCGCAGAGGCCATTCAGCCGCTGCGCGAAGGCCGTGGTGAATTTTTCCGGCATATGCTGCACCACGACTATGCCCGGCGAATCCGGGGGAAGAGCCTGGAGAAGTTCAGCTATTGCCTCCGTACCGCCCGTTGAAGCTCCGATTACGATCAATCTCTCGGTGGTTTCGAGCGCCGCACCGGGCGCGCGCGGAGGCAGGATTGCATCCGCGGTCAGCTTGGGTGGAACCTGCAGGCTTTCCACACGCCGCCGCAGACGGGCGCTCTTCGCACCGAGGACGGCGGAGCGCAGCCGGTCCCGCGATTCCTCGAAGAATTCCCTGGTTCCCACGCGCGGCTTGGCGATCACGTCGACGGCTCCGAATTCGAGCGCCTTCATCGCCGTTTCCGTCCCCGGTTGGGCAAGACTCGAGCAAACTACCACCGGGATCGGGTGTTGCGCCATGATCCTGCGCAGGAACGTGAGACCATCCATCCGAGGCATTTCGACGTCCAGAAGAATCACCTCCGGCTCCTCGTTGCGAATGCGCTCAGCGGCGATATAGGGATCGGACGCGGTCGCGATAACCTCAATGTCGGGGTCGCCCTCCAGTAACTCCTGCACCGTCTTTCTCACCAGTGCCGAATCGTCCACCAGCAACAACCGAACGGGGGAAACACTCATGACGGCATCTCGATCCGCCGACGCTCTCTCGACGGTCGCATGTACCTCACGTCGACATTCCCGGTGCCCGAATCGACGAGGATCTTACGCCCCCTGTTTCCGCCGACGTCCTGAGCGCTGACGCGGATACCTTCATGCCGAAGAATGGAGAGCGCCGCGGCCAGGTTCTGCCGGCCCACTGAAGGCATACGGGCGCGTTCAGCGGAATGGAGAAGCTGGGAACCGCCGAAAAGCTTCACCTCCAGCTGACCGTGACCAATTCCGCGGCGCTCGAAGAATGCCATCATCTGCCCGAGGCAACGATCGACAAAACGCGCTTCTTCGCCGTAGGCGCAGGTTTCGCCATGCCACCTTGGCAACACGCAGTGTGCAACACAGGTGGCGCCGTCACGATGTCGCATCACGATTCCGAGACACGATCCAAGAATGGTGTCGATCATGGCGGGCTCATCGGAAAAAAAGTACTCGCCGGGGTGAAGGTAGACCGTGGTCATGTGGGCTTCCTGTAGATGCTCGGCGCCACTGGCGTCAGTGGCGTATTCAGCCCGTTCAGGCTCTCGGAATGTCCCACAAACAGGTAGCCGCCGGGTACCAGACCGGAGACGAAACGCGCGACCACCCGTTGCTGGATCGCCTTATCGAAATAGATCATCACGTTGCGACAAAAAATCAGATCGAAAGGAGTTTCGAATGCGAGATTCGCCTGAAGAAGATTCAATTGCCGGAACTGCACCAGCGAGCGCAACTCCGGGCAGATCCGCACGAGCGGGCGACCGCTGTCCTTACCGCGCTGCAGATAGCGCCTGCGCAGCGGTTCGGGAATCGGCGTGGCCACGCTCATCGGATAAATTCCCTCCTGTGCCTTGTCAAGCACGCGCGTGGAAATATCTGTGGCGGTGATGGCGAAGCGAAAGCGGCCGGATGGCTGTGTCTGCGCGTACTCGCTCAGGACCATGGCAAGCGTGTACGGCTCTTCCCCCGTGGAGCAGCCGGCGCTCCAAACGGACATCGGCCGGCGAGTTCCACTAGCGTGCAACGACTGCAGGGCCGGAACCGCGGTTGCGGCGAGAAAGGTGAAATGGGAGGGTTCACGAAAAAAATCGGTTTTGTTGGTGGTAATCCGGTCAAGCAGCGGAGCGACCTCCGATTCCCCGCCCGGACGAAGTACGTAATTGCAGTAAGCGCGGAAAGAAGGCAGCCGCAGTTCTTCGACACGATTTCGCAGACGTGTTTCCACCATGGTTCGCTTGGCGGGAGGGAGCGTGATTCCGGCCGTACGGTACACGAATTCGCTCAGGCGATTGAAGTCCACCTGAGATAACGTGAGGCTGGAGGGCCCGATCCGGCCCCCCTCCTCCTCTACGAGGGTTTCCGTAGTGGTGTTCATTTGCCGGTCCTGATCGCCGCCAGTTGATCCTCCGCGAAGACTCTGTCAATATCGAGAATCACGACAAAACCGCTCTCGCGCCGGCCCATGCCGCGCACGAAGTCTGTGTTGATGCTGGTTCCGAGCCGCGGCCCGGGCTGAATCTGCTCCGGCTCGAGATCTATAACCTCCTCGACCGAGTCCGCCAGAGCCCCCAGCACCACGTTCTCGCCCTCCATCGAGACTTCCGTCACCACGATGCAGGTATTCACCGTTTTTTCCGTGGCGGGCATCCCGAAGGCCAGCCTGAGATCTACGACCGGCACTACGCTGCCGCGCAGATTGATAACGCCGCGCATGAAATCGGGTGTTCGCGGGATTCGCGTAATGTTGGTGTAGTCGAGAACCTCCCGAACCTTCTCCACATCCAGAGCGAAGACGTCTTCTCCCAGCTTGAATGTCAGGTATTGCCTGACTTCGGTAATCGCTTCAACCGGCATGGCGTCTAGTACCTTTCGAAGCCTTCGTCCGTACTGCCACTATTTGGCATCTTCAGCGATATGCCGGCGTGCCGTCCGTTCTTCTTCGCTATAGTGTTGGCCGCTTTGCCCGGAGTTCGGCCGCGATTCACGGCCTCGTTGAGGGCTGCCAATGGTTTCGGGAAATGTGAATCGGCATGCTCGTCCGTCGAAGGCCCGCGTTTTACAACGGCGTTGTCTCCGATGTCGAAGAAGTTAATGGTTTGCAGCATCTGCTCGGCCTGGCCATTCAGCTCTTCGCTGGTGGCAGCCATTTCTTCGGCTCCGCTCGCGTTCTGCTGTATGACGGATTGCAATTGCTGCAGCGCGGTGTTGATCTGCTCCGCACCCTGGTTCTGCTCGGCGCTGGCGGCGCTGATTTCCTGAACCAGTTCCGCTGTTTTCTGAATATTGGGAACGAGGAGCGTCAGGGTTTCCCCTGCCTTTTCCGCCAGCTTCACCGTGGTGGATGAGAGCTGATTGATCTCGCCCGCCGCCTTCTGGCTGCGTTCGGCCAGTTTCCGGACCTCCGCCGCCACGACCGCGAAACCTTTGCCGTGTTCGCCGGCGCGCGCGGCCTCGATCGCCGCGTTGAGCGCGAGCATGTTGGTCTGTCGCGCGATTTCCTCGATGATCGAGATCCGGCTCGCGATTTCCTTCATGGCATTGACAGCTTCGTTGACGGATTTCCCGCCTTCGCGAGCATCCTCTGCGGATTTTATGGCGATTTTCTCGGTTTGATGCGCGTTCTCGGCGTTCTGCTTGATATTTGAGACCATCTCCTCCATGGATGCCGACGCCTGTTCGGCGCTGGCGGATTGCTCACTTGCGCCCTGCGATACCGAGGTGGTCGCTGTGCTGAGCGCCCCCGTGCCGGTGGTGACCTCGGAAGCCATGGTCTTGATATCGACTACCACGCGTGTGAGGCCATTTACCATGTCCCCAAGCGCCTGCATGAGTTTGTCCTGCGGCGACCGCGCGACGAGCTTCACCTTGAGGTTGCCGCGCGCAATAGCCTCGGCCGCAGCCGTGATTTCGTTCATGGCATCGATCAGAACGTTCAGGTTGTTCTTGATCGTGTTGAAGTCCCCATAGTAGGTGTCGGTGATCTTCTGCGGCGTGTCGCCCCGGGAGATCAGGTCCACATATTTCGCCGATACGTTCAGCGGGCCAATTACCGCTTCCAGCGTCTGATTGACGCCTTCCACAATTTTGCGGAAGTCGCCGCCGTGGCGCGATGCTTCGGCGCGCGTGGCGAGGTGGCCCTCGAGTGCCGCCGCCGCAAGCTGGTTCATATCGGTAATCAGCGCCTGGAGATTAGTCCTGACCTGCTCGATCGTTTCATTGATGAATGCTTTCTTGCCGGGAAAACGTTCGAGCGGCGCTTCGAAATTGCCTCGCCCGAATTCGGCGATGCAGGCCATGGCCTTCTTTTTTACCGCGATATGGCCGTTAACCATATCGTTGACGCCCTGCGCCATCACGCGAAACGCGCCCGCGAACCGGTCCGATGGAATCTGGAAGTCGATATCGCCTTTGTTGTGTTCCTCCGACATCCGGTTCATCTCCTGGATGAACAATCGGACATTGGCCCTCAGCCTTTCAATATTTTCATTGATGAACGCTTTCTTGCCTGGGAACTGCTCAAGGGGCGCGTCAAAGTTTCCGTTGGCGAATTCGGCCACGCAGGCCATCGCTTTCTTCTTGACGGTGATGTGGCCGCCGACCATTGCATTGATGCCCTGCGCCATCGCCTTGTAGGCGCCGTTGAGCCGGTCATCGGCGATCACGACGTCGATATCGCCCTTGTTGTGTTCGTCAGACATGCGATTCATGCCGGCGATGACGCTCTCAAGCTGGCCAATCAGCGCGTTCAGATTCCTTCGTAAGCCCTCGAACTCGCCCGGCCAGGCCTCTTCGATTTCTTCGGGCAGATCGCCCTTGCCGAGGCGATCGACGTACCGCGCTGAGATTCGCAGCGGGTTAACGACCGCATCGAGAGCGGCGTTCACGCCACGCATCATATCTGCCCAGGCGCCCCGGCAAGTATCGGCGCGGGCACGCTCGTTCAGTTCTCCCGCGCGCGCGCCAGTCGTGGTCCGATCCAGTTCCGTCCGGAAATCGTTCAAGCCGGCGCAAATGTTCGCGAGGCCCTGATTCAGGGGAACAAAGGTTCCGGCGAGATCGCCCGTGGCTTCTTCGTTACCCTGCTCAAGCGGCTGAAGCTTCGGCGCGATGTTGAAATCGCCCGCGGCAACGCGTGCAAGATCGCCGGCGACGCGCGAGATCTCACGTTCACAATACTCCGACCTTTTGCGCATAACTTCGTCCTGCGCGTTCAGGCGGGTTCGTTCCGCGCGCAGGGCGAGTTGTGCCGCATCCAGGAGATCGTTAACGGCCGTCGCGATCTGGCGCGCCGCGGGGTCATTCGGGATTTCCAGCCGGCCGCTGAAATCGCCCTGCCTGAGAGCCGGTAGAAGGTATTCGATTTTGCCTTGCAGCCGATCCTGCGGGTCGATTCGCGGTGCTGCTGTCTTCTTTTGAGCCATTCGGCCTCCAACCTGTATATCGGCAGGAGCCGATGGCGACTTGAGCCATGAAAAGCAGAATTAATAAGGCCGATTCCAGCCGTTGGGCCAGGCTTCCCGGCAATGCACTGCGTGACTCTCAGAGTCGACGGCCGAGCCTGGCCGGGTCCCGACCGCCGCTTGCCGGAGGCTATCCTCCGCACCTGGTGTACTGTAAACCACTCGCCTGCGACACCTTCCTCGAGTTCGCTTAGTCCCGGCTTGCCCTGCGTTGAACCGCGCAATCGAACAATTGGTTGGCGCAGGCTATGCGCAACTACACGCGGACCTGGCCACCGATTTCGAGTTGCCGAAGCCCCGGCCGATAACACAGGTCGCCAGCTCGGCCGTGCCCGGCAAACCATGCGCAGATCCTTTGCAGGAGGGCCTTTGCCTTCGCCCGCTACTGCAAATTAATGCCTGCCGACATGCTTTTCCCGCGGCCTTCCTTATTCACGCGAATCGGGGACCCTCACTTGCTGACCAGATTTGCCGCATGCCGGTTTTATTCGATTTCTGTCAGTGGCTGAATGACACCAATATCAGCGTGGCTATCCGCGAATCGGTGCTGGTGTTTCCCATAATCGAGGGGACCCATCTTCTTGCCATCGGCGTTTCCGCCGGGACGATCGCCCTTTCCGACTTTCGCCTGCTCGGCTGGACGATGAAAAAGGACCCCGCTTCGAAGGTGCTTCGCTCGCTGTTGCCATTCACCATCGGGGGCTTCGTCATCGTCTTCATCAGCGGCCTACTTTTGTTCGTGGCGGAACCGGCAAAATCCTACATCAACCCCTGGTTCCGATTCAAGCTCCTGTTCCTGCTGATGGCCGGGCTTAATGCGCTGGTTTTCCACCTCGGCATCTACCAGCGCATGGCCAGCTGGGATAACGCCCTGATACCGCCGTCGAAAGCGCGAATGGCGGGAGCGTTGTCCCTTGTCCTGTGGGCGACGGTGATCTGGCTCGGGCGGCAGTTCGCCTACAGCAGATAGATTCGAGGGTCCCTGAGCGATGAGGCTGGAATTCCTGAAACCTTTCTTCAAGTGGTGTGACGGCACGTTCCTGAGCAACTGGGTCCGTGGAGGAACCTGGGAGTTCCCCATAATCGAGACGATCCACATTCTGGCGCTCGCCATGCTGTACGGATGCGTCGTGGTGATCAGCCTTCGATTGATGCGAATCCTGATGAAGGGCTGGACCGTCGCCGGACTAACGGAAGAAGTGACGCCCTGGTTGAACGGCAGCCTGGCGGTGATCCTAGTTTCAGGAACTCTGCTCTATCTGTCGGAGGCCTCGAAAGCGTTTGACAACGATGCTTTCTGGATCAAGATCGACCTCCTCGCCGCGGCGCTGCTGTTTCATTTCATCGTGGTGCGGAAGGTAACCAGAGCGGCCGAACCCTCCCGTGCGACGGGATTCATTGTGGGCCTCGTTTACCTGGTGCTCTGGCTCGGCATCGGCTGCGCGGGCCGCGCCATCGGCTTCGTATAACAGGCGCAGCCGCTGACGAACGCTGTCCGCCCCCCGGTGATGCCCTCAGAGCGGCCATCCGTTCATTAGCCCACCATCGACCATCTCCTGAAATGATGAATGGAAGTCGACCACCACGGTGGAGTCCGCGGTCGGCGTGTCGGATGAGATAAAGCTGCTGGAGCAAAGCTTCTGCGGAACCACCGGATTGGCCGTCGGGAGGGTTGGCGCAGACATCACGGGATTGTTCAGATTGATTACGTCCAGAATGTTGCCAACGGTGCTGGAAGTTTCCCGGGCCGCGAGCGGCGCAACCCCGAAAACGGATTCGATCAGCTTCAGCACCGAAGTGTGGTCGAAGACTTCGCTCGTGACCGTCGGGTTGGAAGGGTTTCCCACTGTCCAGGGCGATACGATTGCGGCCGGGACGCGCATCCCGAGCAGCGCTTCGCCGTTGACCAGATCGGTATCGACATCGTTCGGCGCCAGGGCGCGCGGAGGCGGCACGTGTTCGAAAAATCCGCCCCATTCGTCGCGGGTGAAGATCACCACGGTGCTGTCCCATTGGGGGCTGTTGGCGATAGCGCGGTAGACCTGCGAAAGAAAAGCTTCGCCATTGCGAATGTCTGAAAACGGGTGATCGTCGTTGGCGGTATTCAGAGCCAGGGTGAACGCGGGATCGACCCAGGAGACCGCGGGCAAATTGCCATTTGCGCAGTCCGCCAGAAAAGCGGCAAACGGGTGAGAGATGTCGACGTATTTGAGCCCCCACAGCGCCATGAAGGGAATGTTGCCGAAGTAGTACTTGTGGCTGACGCCCGCGGCCTGCAGATTGTCCCAGATTGTCGGCAGCGTGCAGATCGTCAGGCTGTCGTCGAGACGGTCGGTTTGCCCGCACAGAGCGAAGATGCGGTTGGGAAAAGTGGGCGCGAGTATCGACGGGAAATAGCCGTCGCAGGTGGTAAAGTTCCGCTGCAGGGCGGAAAGCACCGGCAGGTCGTTCTCAACGTAGTAGCCGATGGCATACATATCGTTGCCGGTTCCCGATTGCAGGAACCCGTCCATATTGCCGTTGTCGTACTCGATGCGCCCTCCGTTGTAGCTGTGGTTGGGTATCCGGGTGCCCACAACCCGTCCAGTCGGGGGCGAGAGGGGAAGTGGGATGACTGACGCCATTGGAATCGAGATAACTCAGTCCGGCCTGCTCTCCGGTGGCGTTGGGAAACCAGCCGAGAAAATGGTCGAAGCTCCGGTTCTCCGACATCACCATGACGATGTGCTGGATCGGGCTGCTTGCCCCGCGGACCAGGCCGCTCGCAACCACACCCGCGGCGCCTGTCAAAAAAGTGCGACGATTCATATCGCACGATTATAGGCTCGTTTTGTTATATCTGTGTAAACCAAAGGGCGCGTTCGCGCCCGATCGTGCGCTTACGTACGCGGCGCGACCTATTTGGCCTGAGGCGGAACGAAATCGGGCGGCAGGGCGGCGCCTTCGCCGAAGAAATACTGCTCCATCTGCTGCAGCAGGAACTCCTGCGCCTCCTGCGTCCCCAGGTTGAGCCGGTATTCGTTCATGAGCATCTTCATATGCTCGACCCACATCTTCCAGGCATCCTTCGAGACGTTGTCGTAGATGCGCTGGCCGAGCGGGTGGCCCTCGAAGGGAATTTCGTCCAGCCCCTCCATCTCGCGCTGGAATTTCACGCAAAGAACCTTGTGCGCGCCTTCGCGGATCGGTGCGAACTGGTTGAGATTCGTCGGAGGTCCACAAGCCATATTCGTCAGGATACCAGCGGCGGACGCCGTTTATGCCAGTCCGTTCGATTTTGAAATTCGCGGCCCAGTGCAAGCAGCGTATTCTCGGTGAAGGCCGGCCCCACCAGTTGCAACCCCACCGGGAGGTTACCGGCAAAACCGCATGGAATCGATAGCGCCGGCAGTCCCGCCAGATTACCTGCCTGAATCAGCCGCTTCATTCCGGGAGTCGCGGGAAGCGGCGACGGCACGGGATCCGGTCCATCGAGCGGTTCGGTGATCTTAGGGGCGGCCCCGTAGCGAGCGGGTGCGATCAGCACATCGAGGTTGGCGAAGAGGTCACGGAATTGTTTCATGGCCAGCGCGCGAATCCGCATCGCTTTCAGATATTCGGTGGCGGGAATCAACAGATTGGCTTTCAATGCCGCGGCCTGGCTGGGATCGGCCAACTGGTCGACGCCGCCGCTCTGGATCAGCGGTTCGAAAACAGATGCTTCCTCCGCGCCGATCACCACATCGGCCAGCGCGCCATACGGAAAATCGGGGAGCGCCGTTTCGACCAGCTGCACGCCGGTATCGCGGATCACCTGCATGGCAGCCTGAAACGCGGGGCGCGCCGCGGCATCTGCCCACCCAATATCGGCGGGCGCGAAACCCACCTTCAGATCGCTGAATTTCCGGGCATACTGCGGCGTGTAATAGAAGCTCTTGTCGGCCGACCCCGGGTCTTTCGCATCCCCGCCCGCGATCGTCTGCAGCACCAGCCCACAATCTTCGGCGCTGCGGCAGATGGGGCCGATTTTATCCATTGTCCAGGACAGCGCCATCGCACCATGCCGGCTGACAAGGCCATAAGTCGGACGCAACCCCGTGACTCCGCAATAGGCGGATGGTGTGATTATCGAGCCCGATGTTTCCGAGCCCAGCGCGAAGGGAACCAACCCGGCCGCGACCGCGCTGGCCGAGCCGCTCGACGACCCGCCCGACCAGCACGACGGATCCCACGGATTCAACCCCGGCCCGAACAACGACGCGGCCGCCGTGCGATAACCCCCGCCACCCGCCAGTTCGACCATCGCCAGTTTGCCGATGATCACGGAACCGGTTTTGTCGAGCTTCTGCAGCACGGTCGCCGTCTCATCGAAGATCTGCGCGGCATACGGTTTCGCGCCCCAGGTGGTGGGGTAACCGGCGAGCGCCAGCAGATCCTTCGCGCCGAAAGGAATGCCTTGCAGCGGTCCGCGATAGCGCTCGCGCTTCAAATCGTCGTCGACATCTTTCGCTTTTTTGATCGCCGGTTTCGTCAACGGCAGGGCGAGCGCGTTGTAATGCGGCCCCAGTTTCTCCAGGCGTTCGGCAAAGGCGCGCACCAGTTCGACGTCGGTGAATTCGCGCTTCTTCAGCCGCGCATTGAGATCGGGAATGGTGGCGAAAAAGATATCGTCCGTCATGCCTTGAAGTGGAAAGCGGGTTCGAGTGACATGGCTACCTGAAACTGGCCCAGAATCATCGAGTTCTGCTTATGAGAATCGAGCGCCGCCTGATACCAGTCGGTGTTCGGCGCGGGGGGCGCTTGGGCGATTGCCTTCGCCGCCGTGAGCGATGCGGCGGCCATGACCGCCAGCTCCCGGCGCGTTGGATTTTTCATATCTATTATTGTGGAGCACGAGGGAGTGCTGCCGCTCACGCCTGCTGTTCGGCGTACTTGGTTTCGAGCGCATCGAGCGCTGCGTTCTCCATGGCAGCGCGCGGCGCGGGTTCGCCGGTCCAGATTTCGAACTGGCGCACGGCCTGTTCGATAAACATTTTGATGCCTGGGACAACCTGCTTGCCCTGTTCGCGCGCACGCCGGATCAGAGTGGTCTCGAGCGGATTATAGACGAGGTCGAAAACGATCTCACCCGGGATACTGCCCTCAAAGTAACAATCGTTGACGTTTGGCCACATGCCCACCGGTGTGGCGTTGATGACGATATCGAAATGACGCAGCAGCGTCTGTTCGTGGGACATCGGCTCTCCGCTCACCAAACGGGCGAGAGCGCGCACGCGGTCCGCATTGCGCCCGGTCAATGCGATCTTGACACCGGCGTCCGCCAGAGCGCAGGCCGCACTGCGGGCCGCGCCGCCGTTGCCGATGATCAGCGCCGTCGATTTGGGCAGTTTGATCAGTTTCGAAAGGGGCCCGGAAATGGCCTCCGCGTCGGTATTCGCGCCACGCCATTTTCCGGCTTTCCGCCATACGGTGTTCACGGCGCCGATGCGCTTCGCCAGCGGATCCACCTGGTCCAGATAGCGCATAATCCGACGCTTGTGCGGGATCGTCACGCTGAATCCGGACAGAGGGAGTTCGTTGGCGAATTGAAAAAAATCGCGCAGCTGATTGGCGGTGACCAGCAGGGGCACGTATACGGCGTCGATCCGGCGCGATTGAAACGCGCGGTTGTGCACGTGCGGCGAAACCGATTGCCGCACCGGGTCTGCAATCACCGCATAGATCTTCGCCGATTTCGTGAACTTGTCGATCCGGTACAGAGACCGCAGTTGGCGAGCGTTCACCTGACCTGAGGCCGTACCCTGCGCATGAGCGGGCGCAGCGTAGGTATAAACGGCTCCGAGGCCGGTCGAAAGCACGCGCGAAGGAAAACCCAGTTCGCCCATGGCGAGGGTGACCAGCGGAATTTTCGGGCTCAATCGGCTGGCGGCCAGAATGCGGCCCGTGTCGGTCGGCTTGCGCGCGGTGCTGACCAGCTTATAAACGTCGGCCGGCACCTTCTGCATGCGTTTGAGCACGGTCTCGAGCGGCGGCGTGGTCTCGAAATGATGCCAGGAGATCACGAGCAGCGCGGCGGTACGCAGCGCCGCGCAACGGTCGGGCACCAGTTCGGCCGTTTCGATTTCCACGTCTACCGCGCGCGCGCCGTTCTGGATGGCGAGATTGAGAATCGCCATTTGTTCGTCGATACTACCGTTGAATTTGCCATGGTTCTGATGGCGGCGGCAGGTGGCGAGGATCGTGCAGTTGGGATAGCTTTCGAGGAACTGGGCGATCGCGCGCGCGCCCTGCGCCGGGTCGGGTACGTAGTCGAGCCGAAACTCAAGAAAATTCTCGCCCGCTTCGGCTTCGCGGCGCGCCTGTTCCAGCAGGCGAGGGACGTCCGGCAGGCCCAGAGCGATGCAGATTTTGGGAAGTGGGCGCCGGTGGGTCTGGGTCATCTTGACGCGAATTCATCAAAGCATATCAGGTGAGGTAACGGGAATGACATCGAGAGACGTGAGAATTTCGAACTTAAGCAGGGAGTGCGCCAGCCGAAGGGATTGTTCGACGGCGGCCGGTTCCGCGGCGCCGGCGAAGATGAAGCCGACGTAACCGGCGCCTTCGGGCAACGGCACGAGTTTTTGTCCCGGTTTTGCCGTTATGACTACGTCGTCGACCCCCGGGATGGCGCGGGCTTCGCCAGCGTCGGCGATCGATTCAAATACGCCCGCACCCGGGACCGGAATCATCATGACGCCCGAGGCCGGCGGTGAGAGCGCGAGTCGTTTCGGCGTCTGACCGATGGCGTGCAGCGTGATCAACGCTTCGAGAGTAATGTCTCCCGCAAAGCGCAGCGCCCGCGCGCAAAGGCCGCCAATCGGACGCGCCGCGACTTCCAGCATGTGAACGCCCGCCTCGTTCACGCGCATTTCGGCGTGGATCGGACCGTGATAAAGGCCGAGGGCGCGCACGGCTTGCCGGACCGTTTCCACGATTGCTTCCTGTACTGATTGGGGCGCGCGCGACGGCGTAACGTATATCGTCTCTTCGAAATACGGGCCGTCGAGGGGATCAGGCTTGTCGAAGATCGCCAGCACTTCGAGTTCGCCCTGGGTCATGAGGCCTTCGAGCGCAAACTCGCGGCCTTCTATGTAGTCCTCGATCTGAATCGCGTCGTTCACGTCGTCGTGCAGCCGGCGGATCTCGGGCGCTTCCAGAATGCGGCGGATGCGAGCGAAGGCGGCGAGGAATTCGTCGGAATCGTTGGCCCGAATCACGCCCCGGCTGGCCGATAATCCGAGAGGCTTCAGAACGCATGGAAAAGTGGCGCGGGCCGCAGCCTTGCGCGGATCAACGTCGAGCGGCACGCGGAAATGGCGAGGCACTGCCAGCCCCGCTGCGGCGAAGAGTGCGCGCATTCTGTATTTATCACGGCAAGCGGCGACCGCAGACGGCGGGTGAAACGGAAGACCGAGTCTCTCCGCGGTCAGCGCGGCGACGAGGGCCGGCCGGTCGGCAACCGCGACGATGCCGTCGACAGCCGTCGCGCGTAGCGCATCCGCAGCTTTCTCCGGCTCTTCGAAGCGGACGGGAATGGCGCGATCGCCCCACGGATCTTCAAGTACGTGGCAGCGGTCGGTGGCCAGAACCACTTCGATGCCGCGCGCCCTCGCGGCCGCCGCGAAGGAGCGAGTCTGATAGCCGGTGGTCGCGGCTACGAGGAGAATACGCGGCATGCGGACGCTTCGATTGTACGGCGGAGCCTCGCGTCAGGCGGCGCGGCCTTCGGTTAATCCGTGAACCATTTCGTGATGTTGAGCCAGTGCTGCGCGAGCGCCCCTGCGGCGCGCGGTGACTTCATACGCTTCGAGCGTCAGGAGACGGCTGTATGCGCGGTCGTGAAGGTAATCGGCCTCGTCCATTTCGTGGTGGATTTTCGCCTGTGCGAACGTCGCCGCCTCGTATTGACTCCGCAGGCGGCAGCATTCGGGGCATTCATGAACAACGGTGTTCATTGCGCTTTAGTGACTGCACGTCGCCCCCCGCGCGCAACTCGAAGAAAGCGCTGGGCGGCGCGGATGGCCGGTTGCGTTTTGAAACGCAACCGGCGTCATTTCGCGTCCCATTTCCGACCTTAAGAGTTGCTTTTCCCCTTTTATTCGCCTACGATGATTTCAAATGGCTCTTACTCGCAGACAGAAGGAAGTGCTCGATTTCATCGCGGCGTATCAGGTGGAAAACGGCTACAGCCCCAGCTACGAAGAAATGGCCCGCGGCCTGAAGCTTGCCTCCATCGCCACCGTTCACAAACACGTTTCGGCGCTCGACAGGAAAAACTACCTCCAGCGCAGTCACAACCAGAGCCGTTCCATCGATGTCGCACCGCGTTATCTGCAGGAGCAGCGCCGCAATAAATTTCAGGCGTCGCTGGAGGTGCCGGTGCTGGGCTCGATCGCTGCGGGCCAGCCCGTTGAAACCTACAACGATCCCGCTACCGTCAGCTTCGCCGACTTCGTCGGCCAGAAAGACACCTACGCCCTGCGCGTGAGAGGCAATTCCATGATCGAGGATCACATCTGCGAAGGAGACATGATCCTCGTCGAAAATACCGTACAGGCGCGGGACGGCGATATCGTCGTCGCGCTGGTGGGCGGCACGGAAACCACGCTGAAACGTTTTTATCGCGAACCTGGGAACATTGTCCGCCTGCAACCGGCTAATGCGGCCATGAGCCCAATTCGGGTTCCGGCTCAGGACGTTCAGATCCAGGGCCGCCTGCTGGCGGTGCTGCGAAAGTATTAGTGAATAACCGAGGCGAGCTGCCGGTATTCGCTTTCGGCACGCACCCAGTCTTCAATGGCCGACCCGCCCTGATACCCGCGTGCTTCCCAGTATCCGTAAGCGATCCTGGCGATCGCGGCTTCTGCGTCTTCGGGGGAATTATCGGCGGCGGTCTGAACGGCAACGGCTGCCGGCTCGGAAGAAACGATCTTGCTGTGCTGTGCTGCTTTAACGCGTGGGGCTCTGGGCTTTGCAGCGCGCGCGGGTAATGCAGGGGTCGCGGCGGCCGCGTTTTCTTTGACGTTTACTTGCTTTTTTGCCATACCTTACTCTCAAAGTATAAGCCAGCGATGTTACGTTATCACCAAAAAATGTTTTATTTAATCTATCCGCGAAATCGCATCATCTCCTCGTTCACGATGCCCTTTTCCCGCTAAGCTTAAGGGGAGATCGCCCTGTGCGCATCTGCTGGAAAATCGTCATCGCCGTTCTGCTCTGCGCCGCTTCGCTTCCCGCCCGGGTCGTCGAAGTGAGTATCGACGGCATCGTCCACCCCGTTACCGTCAGCGTAGTCAGGTCCGCAATCGCCCAGGCTGAACGCGAACATGCGGACGCTTTGCTGATACGCCTGAGCACACCCGGCGGCTTCATGGATGCGACGCGCGAAATCGTCGAGGAGATTTTTCACTCGCCCGTTCCAGTCATCATGTGGACAGGCCCTGCCGGCGCGCGCGCCGCCTCCGCCGGCTTCTTTCTGCTGGAAGCGGGCGACATCGCCGCAATGGCGCCCGGAACCAACACCGGAGCATCTCATCCCGTGCTCGCGAGCGGCGGCGAGATGGATTCCATTATGAAATCCAAGGTCGAGAACGACGCGGCGGCTTTGATGCGCACGATCGCCACCCACCGCGGCCGCAACGAACAGATGGCCGAGAAAGCCGTGCGCGAAAGCGCCTCCTGGACCGATCGCGAAGCGCTGGATCTGCATCTGATCGACCTCGTCGCGCCGGATCCGGCATCGCTCCTCCACGATCTGGAAGGGCGCGAGATCACCCGCTTCGACGGCCGCAAGCAGATCCTGCAGTTTCACGGCACGGAGATCGACGCCTATCAACCCACGCTGCGCGAGCGCGTTCTGCTTGCCATAGCCGATCCCAATATCGCGCTGTTGCTCGTCGTGCTGGGCGCGCTCGGAATCTATGCGGAGTTTAGTTCGCCCGGGCTGTTTGCTCCGGGCGTGATCGGCGCCATTCTGGTGCTGCTCGGCCTGACCGCTCTGTCGATGTTTCCCATCGACTGGCTCGGCGCGGGGCTGATGATCCTCGGGCTGATCTTCTTCGTTCTCGAAGCCAAATATCCGACGCACGGCATTCTCACCGTCGGCGGTGCGGTGGGGCTGGCCCTCGGCGCAGTCATGCTGGTGGATACGAACGTGCCCGAACTGCGGGTGCGCTGGAGCACCGCCATCGGCCTCGCGGTGCCGTTCGCCCTGATCTCGACTTTCCTCTTCTCGATCGCTCTCCGTGCGCGGCGGAATAAAGTGGTGACGGGTATGGAGGGAATGATCGGACAAACGGGCGTGGCCGTCGGCCAATTGGACCCCTCCGGAACCGTCCTCGTGCGAGGAGAATATTGGAATGCGCAGGCGTCCGCGCGTGTGCCGGCAAGCGAGCCAGTGCGCATCACTGGAATCGACGGACTGACGTTAAGGGTGGAACCCACGCCCGCAGGCGATCTTAAAGTGGGTAAGGAGCTTTGATGGCCGGCCTTCCCCTTCTGCTGCTGATCGTCATTGTCGGGTTTTATCTGCTGTCTTCAATCAAGATTCTGGCCGAATACGAGCGGGGCGTGATCTTCCGCCTCGGCCGTCTTCTCCCGCAAGCGAAAGGGCCGGGGGTCATTCTGGTGTTTGCACCTCTCGATCGCATGGTGCGGATCTCGTTGCGCGTGGATACGATCGAGGTGCCGCCGCAGGACGTAATCACGCGCGACAACGTCACGGTGAAGGTTAACGCGGTGGTTTATTTCCGCGTGCTCGAACCGCGCCTCGCCGTAACCGAAGTGGCGAACTTTCTCTATGCGACGTCGCAGCTTTCGCAGACCACGCTGCGCAGCGTGCTGGGCGAGGTGGACCTCGACGATCTGCTGAGCAAGCGCGACGAACTGAACGTGCGGCTGCAGGCCATCCTCGACGAACACACGTCGCCCTGGGGCGTGAAGGTGACGTTGGTATCGGTGAAGCAGGTGGATCTGCCGGATCAGATGATCCGCGCCATCGGCCGCCAGGCGGAGGCCGAGCGCGAGAAGCGTGCCAAGATCATCCACGCCGAAGGCGAGTACACGGCTTCGGAGAAACTCGCGATGGCCGCTGAAGTCATCCAGCGACAACCGGCGGCAATCCAGCTACGCTATTTACAGACGCTGGTGGAGATTGGAACGGAGAAGAACACGACGATCGTTTTCCCTCTCCCCATCGATATTTTGACGTCGCTCGACCGTGTGCTCGAGGTCGCCAGGCGAAACGAAACAGGCAAGTCTTAAAACATGGCTCAAACAGAAGGCGAAAAAGAACTCGTTCTCGGCAACAAACAGCTGATTAGTCTTTTCTTCGTAGTGGTGGCGCTCTGCGGCGTATTTTTCGCCCTTGGCTACATGATGGGGCGGCCTTCGGGTAAGCCGTTGGCCGCGATTCCGGAAACTGCCGCGGCGGCTCCCGCTTCATCTGCACCACAAACGCAGGAGCCGGAACCGCCACGCGAGACGACCCAGGCTGAAGTGCAGGGTGGAGCACAGACCGGTGCTCCTGCCGCGCCCGCGGACAACGAGGCGCAGCCGCAATCGCCTCCGCCCGCAACGGAGACCCGGGCCGCGCGCGACGTGCCGGCGTCGGTTGCACCCGCGCCCACCGTGCCCGAGGCCGGCGCCACTTACCTGCAGGTGACCGCGCTGCGCCGCACCGATGCCGACAATCTGGTCAAGACCCTGCGCGAACAGAACCTCCCGGCACTGGTGGCGGACAGCTCGAAGCCCGATCTGTTCCGCGTTCTCGTCGGCCCCTATCATCAGACCGCGGATGTGGCGGATGCCAAGGCGCGGCTGAAGGCGCTCGGATTCGCCAACGCTTTCGTGCAGAAATGATCCCATCGAACGGCTGGAAGGAGATTGTGCATGTCTGAAGCCGCTTCACGGCGCCGGTTCGTGAAAGGCGTGGTGGCCGCCGGCGCATCGGTTGCCGCAACCGAAGGCATTGCCCAGCAGCCCGCGAACAGGGTTCGCGGCTTCGATCATGTAGCCCTGCCGATGCAGAACACGGACGCGATGATCGCCTTCTATCGCAGTCTGGGCTTCGACGTGACGCAGAACCAGGTAGCGTGCTCGGTCTATATAGGCGATCAGATGATCAACTTTCATCTTCCCGCCACATGGCAGCGCGAATCGTTTACCCTGCGTGCTCCGGCGGCGAAGCCGCCTTGCGGCGACCTGTGCTTTGTCTGGGACGGCACACCGGAGGGACTCAAAGTATGGCTCGAGAAGGCAGACGCGAAGATCGTCGAAGGACCGGTGCGCCGCCAGGGCGGCCGTAGAAAGGCGTCGTCGAGCGTCTATATCCGGGATCCGGACGGAAATCTCCTGGAATTCATGATCTACTGACCGGACGCGGCTAAAAACCGGGCCGGCCCAGCAGAAAACCCTGCAGTTCGTCGCACCCGAGGCGCTGCAGCAGCGCAAGCTGCGCGGTTGTTTCCACGCCTTCCGCTATAACCCGGATACCCAGTGCGTGCGCCAGTTCGATCAGGCAGCGCAGTACCGCTTCCCCACACTGGTTTTGTCCGGTCTCAGTGAGGAAACTGCGGTCGATTTTAATGACGTCAATCGGCAGATTCCGAAGATAGCTCAGCGAGGAATACCCGGTACCGAAATCGTCCAGCGCGACGCGGATGCCGAGCTCCTTCAATTGCGCAAGCTTTCGCGCCGAATCTTCGAAATCCGCGATGAAAACCGTCTCCGTGATCTCCAGATCCAGTAGAGCGGGCGCGAGACCGGAAGCCTCAAGCGCTCTTTTCACCAGCGAAAGGAAATCCGGTTGCGCAAACTGCTGGGCGGAAACGTTTACGGCTACGCCGATGCCGCGCCGCTCGCCGCGTTGCCACGCCGCGGCGGCACGGCACGCCTCCGTCAGAACCCAAGTGCCGATAGGGACGATCAGTCCGTTCTCCTCGGCAACGGGAATGAAGCTCTCGGGCGAAATCGGTTCGCTGTCTGGCGGCTGCCAGCGAATCAGCGCCTCAAAACGGACAAGTGTTGCGCCGCCGTGCGCGAATTCCGGCTGGTATTGAAGGCAAAACTCTTTCTCGGCCAGCGCGCGGCGCAATCGCGTCTCCGCAGCGAGACGCTCCCGTGCTTCTTCGGCAAACTTCCGGGAAAAAAAGAGGAGCTGGCCCTTGCCTCCGCGCTTCGCCTCCTGACCGGCCGTATCCGCCATTCGCTGCAGCACGTCGGGATCGTCGCCATCGTCCGGAAAGAGGCTGACACCGATGCACGCTCCGATAAACAATTCCCGGCCCGCGACAGAGAAGGGGGGATGCAGGCTGTCGAGCAGTCTGCATCCGAAATCGCGCACTTCTTCGCTCGTGAGGAACCCGGAAGCCACCAGTACGAACTCGTCTCCGCCCACTCTGGCAAGCGTGTCGGACTCGCGCGTCGCGGCGCGCAACCGGCCGGTGACCTTCCGCAGAAGCTGATCGCCGGCGGCATGGCCCAACGAATCATTGACCAGTTTGAACCTGTCCAGGTCGATGTAGAACACGGCCAGGATGCCGCCGTTCTCTCTCTGCCCGGCGATCGCCTTTTGAAGCTCCTCGAGCAGCAGACGCCGATTCGGCAGATCCGTCAGCTGATCGTGCGTGGCCTGGTACCGCAGAGAAACTTCGTAGCGTTTCCGCTCCGTGATATCTTCGGCCACGCCCCCGATCCGTATGATGCGGCCTCCGGCGTCGCGCACGGGAAACGCGCGATCGCGAATCCACCGCACCTCGCCCGAGGGTTGCACGATCCGGTATTCGTTATCCACCACTTCCCCGAGCCGCTGCCGTTCCCACACCGCCTCCGCCTGCTCCCTGTCGTCGGGATGGATCGCTTCCAGCCACGCGCGCGCCCCGCGGTAAGCGGATTCACAACTGCGCAGCCAGATCTTCTCGTATGCGGGACTGACGTAAATCAAATCCGACGTTTCGACGTTTACCAGCCACAGAACCTCGCGAATGTTCCCGGCGAACTGGCGGAATTTCTCGTCGCTCCGGCGCAGTTCTTCCTCGGCTGCCTTTCGCCGCGAGATGTCCAGCACGAATCCGATCGCTTTGCTGCTGTCCGCCTCGATCGAGGCGAGACCCATCAGGACCGGTACGCGGCTGCCGTCTTTGCGCAGGAATTCGATCTCGACCGGCGCGGCGCGCCCGGTATTCTTCAGCCCCCGGTCCACCCGGCGGTTGACCTGCTGGTACTCGGGCGGGGTCATTTTGTCCCACCGCACCAGCCCGTTCTGAAGATCCGCTCTGGTATAACCGATTAGCCGCAGGAATTCCTCGTTCGCCTCCAGAATCCGCCCGTCGGCGGTGCCATTGAAAACGCCGATCAGATCCGACTCCACGAGACGCTGAAAGCGGAACTCGCTCCGGGCCAGAGCGGCGGCGGATTCCCTGTAGCTCGTTACGTCTTCGGCAACGCCGGCGATGCGGATTACGTTCCCCAGGTCGTCGAATACGGGGAACCCGCGGTCACGGATGTGTCGGACGCCCCCGTCGGGACGCACGATCCGGTATTCGTTGGCTACCGTGCCGCCTCTGAGTTGCTTCAGGTAGCCTGTTTGCGCCCGCTCGCGGTCAGCCGGATGCACCGAATCGATCCAACCAGCCGGATTTCGATACAGATGTTCGCAGCTTCGGCCCCAGATCGACTCAAACCCCGGGCTGACGTAAACGATTCGTCCCGCGGCCGGGTCGAGCATCCAGAACACTTCGCCGCTCGGTTCCGAGCCCGAGAGCAGCCGGAGATCAGCCGCAGTCGGGTTCAGCGTAATGGGTAGCTGCGCGGTCTGGTCCACCTGTGAGTTAATCGGCAGTTGCAGCTCGCGACCGGCTTCGGAAAAATACTTAGAAACCCTCGCCGGGATCAATGCGCGCCCCAACGCTGCAACCTTTGAGAGAATGATGGCCATGCTTCGCGCCATCGCCCTTGTTTCCTGCAGTCTCGCCGCGGCTTTCGCGGCCCTCGCCCAGTCCGCTCCCGACGGCAAAGCCATTTTCGAGCAGAATTGCGCCATGTGCCACAAACCCGGGGGCGACCCGCGCGCGCCGCTACCCGAAGCGCTGCACGAGCGCCCGAACGAATCCATCCTGGTAGCGCTGGAGGCCGGAATCATGCGTTCCCAGGGCGAACGCCTGACCGCTGCCGAGCGCCGCGCCGTCGCCGAATTCCTCTCGCCCCGCGCCAATGAAGCGGATGTCAACGCGCTCCCCAATCCGTGCCCTGCCGGCGCCAGGCCGCTTTCGAAACTCACCGGCTGGAACGGATGGGGCGTCGATCTGGGCAACAGCCGTATGCAATCGACAGCTGCCGCCGGACTCCGCGCCGAAGATGTACCCAAACTCAAGGTGAAGTGGGCGTTCGGCTTCCCCTACGCAGTCACCATCGAAGCCCAGCCAACCGCCGTCGGCGGCCGTCTCTTCCTCGGCACCGCAACAGGCACCGTTTATTCTCTCGACGCGCGCACGGGCTGCACTTATTGGACCTATCGTGCCGATACCCGCGTCCGCACAGCCATCACCATCGCGGCGGTTGGCCGCGGCCAGTACGCCGCATACTTCGGCGACGCCGAAACCAACGTTTACGCCGTGAATGCCCAAACCGGAAAGCGGATCTGGGAGACGAAGCTCGATACGCACCCGATGGCCGGCATCACGGGCGCGCCGAAGCTTTATAAGGGGCGGGTGTACGTCGGCGTGCGATCGGCCGGCGAAGAGGTCGCCGCGGGAGATCCCAAATATCCCTGCTGCACATTCCGCGGCAGCCTGGCGGCCCTCGATGCCGCTACCGGCAAGCTGATCTGGAAGACCTACACGATTTCCGATCCCGCGGTGAAAACCAAAGTCAGCTCAGCCGGGACGCAACTCTGGGGTCCTTCGGGTGCGGGAATCTGGGGTTCACCCGCAATCGATGTGAAACGCAAACTCATCTATGCGGGTACCGGCAACAACTATTCCGATCCGCCCACGAAGACGTCCGACGCCCTGCTGGCCTTCGATCTCGAAACCGGCGCGCTGAAATGGTCGAAGCAATTGACTGAAGATGCATGGAATGCGAGCTGCGGCCGTGGCCCCGCAGCCAGTTGTCCCGCGAAGCCGGACCGCGATGTCGACCTTGGCGCCTCGCCTGTTCTTCACACGCTGCCTGGCGGCAAGGATGTCATTCTGATCGGACAGAAGTCCGGTGTGGTCTGGTCGCTCGATCCCGATCGCCAGGGCGAGCCCATATGGAAAAAGGAAATCAGCAAAGGCGGCGGACTCGGGGGTATCCAGTGGGGCATTGCCGCCGACGACCACAATGTTTATGCGCCGATCTCCGACATTTTTCCGGGACCGGGCGGCGGCCTGTTCGCGCTGCAGATCGCCACCGGTGAGAAGGTCTGGTATGCGCCGCCCGCCGAACCCGCTTGCAAGGGCATTCGCGGGTGCAGTCCCGCGCAGCTGGCGGCGGCTACCGTCATTCCGGGGGCTGTCTTCTCCGGTTCGATGGACGGCCATCTGCGGGCCCACTCGACCGCCGATGGAAAAATGATCTGGGACTTCGACACCACGCGCGACTTCGAAACCGTCAACGGCGTCAAGGCGCACGGCGGATCGCTGAACTTCGCCGGACCTGTGCTCGCCGACGGGATGTTATTCGTCAATTCCGGCTATAACGTGCTCATCGGCATGCCGGGCAATGTGCTGCTGGCGCTTTCAGTCGACGGGAAGTAATCGAACGGGTTCGAGGCGCGGCACCATGAGCTGAATGAGCCCGAGCGCGATCAGGTACATCGAGCCGGCGACGAAAAATAACGGCGCGTACGCGTTATGGGAGAAGTCGAGCCAGTAGCCGATCGCCGGCGCGACCAGCATGCCCGCGACTGCGCCGCCGATGCCGGCGAAGCCGCTGGCGGTGCCAACCGCAAACTGAGGAAACATATCCGAAGCCAGGGTGAAGTTGTTGGTCGACCAGCCCTGATGCGCGGCCGCCGCGAGGCTGATTAGTCCAACCGCGGCCCAGACGTGCTGGCCGGTGAACATGACTCCGATCACGGGGAGCGCACCGAGCGCGCAGATCAGCATCGCTGTTTTGCGAGCGCGATTGGCGGTCCAGCCGCGAGCCAGAAACGCGGACGATAGCCATCCTCCGCCGATCGAGCCGAGATCGGCCGCAATATAGATCGCGACCAGCGGCGGGCCGAGCTGCGCCAGATCCAGCCCATAACGGGTATTTAGAAAACCCGGCAGCCAGAACAAATAAAACCACCACGCCGGATCGGTCAGAAGCTTTGTGAGCAGCAGAACCCAGGCCTGTTTCGTTCCCAGCAGGTCGACATAGCGAATGCCTGGAGCGGGCGCCGCTGCACGATGCCGATCCGGATGCCGGCGATAGAAGAGAAGCCACGCCGCAAGCCAGACGAAATCGAGCGCGCCTGTGGCGAGGAAGGCCGATCGTGATCCGAAATGCAGCGCGAAAAACGGGACGAGCAACGGCGCTGCGATGGCACCGATATTCGATCCGCTGTTGACGATCCCCATGGCGAAGGCGCGCTCGCGTTGCGGGTACCAGACTGCGATGGTCTTGATGACCGCGGGGAAGTTGGCGGCTTCTCCGGTTCCCAGGGCGAACCGCGCGACTGCGAATTGCCACGCGTTGCGGGCGAGCGCGTGAGACATCGCGGCCAGGCTCCAGACCAGCACCGCCAGCGCGTAACCCACGCGGATTCCCAACCAGTCGAGCATCCGGCCGGCGATCGGCATCATCAGCCCATAGGCCAGCTGGAAGGCGAAGACGACCCAGCCGTAATCCGACTCGCTCCAGCCGAGTTCGCGCGCGAGGACCGGCTTGAGGATTCCCAGCACCTGACGGTCGATGTAGTTGACCGTGGTCGCAAAGAAGAGCAGACCGCAGACGGTCCAACGCAGGCTAGATTGCGCTTGCGCCGTGCCCGTGCTCATGCCCGATCCATTCCTCGAAATTCGTACGGAATAACCGCCGGATATCGTGCCGGATCTCCGCGCGCGCAGGAGGACGACCATCGTCGAATAACAACTGATAAGCGTTGGCGAGAATCGGCGCCAGCGTACGGCGAGTGTTTTTCCATTTGTAGATGAGTTGCTCCAGTACGCGCGCGTCCGAATGCTGCGGGATAAAACTCATTCCGAGCATTTCAATTCGCTCCCGGGTGATTTCTTCCACGACCGAGGGATTATTCAGGAACCACCAGCATCCAAATGGAATGAGATTGCCGAACTTGCGCGCGTAGACGCACAGCTCATGCTGGTTTTCGCGGCTGAGCACGCTGACGAGGAATCGGTTCCGTGGATGGTCGCCGCACAGCCGCGCCAGGCAACTCAGATCCGCGCGACCGGAGGCGTCGCCCGCAAGCCGCAGCGCCGGGTTCACCCCGCGACGCACTCCGATCATCAGCGCCAGCGGGATGTCGAATTCACGGCAAACCGGCAACACGGTGGATGCAATAGGCGATTCGTTGGTGAACGTGAACGTGTCCGGGAGCGATATGGCCATATAGACCGGCTTCAGGCGTTTGCACCATTCAGTCAGATCCGCGGACCCAAACTGATTCAGGACGCCGTCCAGACGCAGCGCAGGATGGAAGCGTTCATCACGCTCCACACCGTCGTTCCATAACGAGGCCTCCACGGGGTCGAGCGGATCGTTGGTCATTACCACCTCGCTTACACCGGCGAGCTTGAGGACATCGTCGATGTGGCCGCTGAGTTCCCGGCCCGCGAAGAACCGGCGAGCGACGTTGAGATCCGTAGCGCCGGTGGGCAGCCCGAAAGCATCGAGCACCGCGACGACCCCGCGCGTGGCCTCTGAAACCGGGGCGTTCTCCACGAACAACGTCTGCCAGATCAGATCGGCCCGCTGCTCCTTAGCCAGACGCCAGTACTCTTCGGGCGGAATGGGCGCAGAACGGAAGAGCTCCGCTTCCAGATAATGGTAGGTCAGCAGATCGTCGATTCCCCACAGCGCCAGATCGCCGAACGAGGGCATGAACAGATGAGTGTGGATATCGATAAAAGGGGTATCCCGCAGTTCCTGTTCGACGATGAAGAGGAGATCCTCACGGCGGATCGGGCTGTTCATAGGATTTAAGCTTAATCTTTATCTCTACCCGGTTTGCCTGGTGGTGTAATAAGGAGGACAAATGAACAAGCCCCTGATTGCCCTTTCCGCAGCGCTGTTGATGTTCTCCTTGCCGGCACTGGCCCAGGAGAAAGGCCGCGAAGGTGGCGCCAGCCGGCCTATCCCCTCGCGTGGCCCAAAGCCCGTCAAGGCGAAGCAGGGCGCTCCAGCCCCGGCAGCAAGGCCCGCCGGTCCCGATCAACCAGGCCACCCTGCGGCGCCACACGTGGACGCCGGTAATAAATGGGTCGGACACGACTCCGGACCCAACGATCCCCGCTACCACGTGGATAAACCTTTCGAGCACGGCCGGTTCACCGGAGGTTTCGGCAAGAGTCACGTCTGGCGGCTCGCCGGGGGAAATCGCGAACGGTTCTGGTTTAACAATTTCTACTGGAGCGTATGGCCCGCGGATTATGATTATGTTGCAGACTGGTTATGGGACAGCGATCAGATCGTGATCTATCAGGACCCGGACCATGTTGGCTTGTATCTCGCGTACAACGTCCGTTTGGGAACCTACGTTCACGTGACGTTCCTGGGAATGTGAGACGAAACCTGATTCGCGCTTTGTGGATGCTGCCGCTGGCGGCTGTGGCGGCGTCTGCCTCGCCCGCCGACGCCATCAACAAGTACTGCGTCACCTGCCATAACGAGCGGCTCAAGACCGGCGGCCTCGTGCTCGCGGGGCTCGACCCCGCGCATGCCGATGCCAAGCCTGAGGTTTGGGAAAAAGTCATTCGCAAGCTGCAGTCGAATGCCATGCCGCCGGTGGGGCTGCCGCAGCCGGATGCAGCCACGCGCGGCAGCCTGATATCGAGTCTCGAAACACAGCTGGATCAGGCTGCTGCCGCGCATCCGAATCCGGGAAGGCCGATTCTGCACCGGATGAATCGCACCGAATACGCCAACGCCATCCGCGACCTGCTCGCGCTCGAGGTGGATCCCGCGGCCTTACTGCCGCCGGACGATTCGGCTTATGGATTCGACAACATTTCCGATGCGCTGGGCGTTTCGCCGGCGTTGCAGGAACAGTATCTCTCGTCGGCTTTGAAGATTGGCGCGCTTGCCGTCGGCGATCCCCACACAGCACCCGGAAGCGAAACCTTCCGTATCCGCCAGGATCTCTCCCAGAATCAGCACATCGAAGGAATGCCGCTGGGCACAATCGGCGGTTCGCGCTTCCTGTACAATTTCCCGCTCGACGCCGAGTACGTGCTGCAGGCCAAACTGTATCGAACCAACCTGAATATCATGCGCGGCCTCGAAGTCGCTCACCAGGCCGAGTTCTCCATTGATGGCAAACGCGTTTATCTGACCACGGTGGGTGGACCGAAGGATCTCGATTCTCTTTTCGAAAGGCCCACCGACACAGGCGATGAAGTGGACGCGCGGCTGCGCGTGCGAGTGCCGGTGAAGGCCGGTCCGCATGAAGTTGCCGTGACCTTTCTCGAAGGGCCGGAGATGGTGGTGCCGGATCGCCTGCAGCCCTATCTGCGCAGTTCGGTGGACAACTTCGATTGGGGTGGATTGCCGCACTTCCAAACCCTCGCCGTCACCGGTCCTTTTGCGGAGACCGGGCCGGGAGATACGCCCAGCCGCCGCCGTATCTTCGTTTGCCATCCGTCGGCCGCGGCCGAGGAAACGCCGTGCGCACGCAGCATCCTCGGGACGCTCGCGCGCCGGGCCTACCGGCAGCCGGTCTCCGGCTCCGACATGCACACGCTCATGAGCTTCTACGATTCGGGTCGCCGCGATGGCGGGTTCGAGGCCGGCATCGAAGAGGGCCTCCAGCGCATTCTCGCCAGTCCGAAATTCGTTTTCCGCGTCGAGCGCGATCCGGCAACACCCGGCAATCCGGTCTATCGCATCAGCGATGTCGAACTGGCTTCGCGGCTTTCGTTCTTCTTATGGAGCAGCATCCCGGACGACGAATTGATGAACGCGGCGACGAAAGGCACTCTGAGCAATCCGACGGTGCTCGAACGCGAAGTCCGGCGCATGCTGGCGGATCCGAAAGCCGAAGCGCTGACGTCCAATTTCGCGGGGCAGTGGCTGCATCTGCGCAATGTCACGAACATCCTGCCGAACTCCGATCTCTTCCCCGACTTCGACGACAATCTGCGCGAGTCTTTCCGGAAGGAAACCGAACTGTTGTTTGACAGCATCGTCAGGGAAGATCGCAATGTCGTGGATCTGATGACCGCCGACTATACCTTCCTGAACGAACGTCTGGCCCGTCATTACGGAGTTCCCGACATTTATGGCAGCCGCTTCCGCCGCGTGCACATCACGGACGGCGCGCGCCGCGGGTTGCTGGGTCAGGGCAGCATCCTCGCCACTACCTCTCACGCGGAGAGAACGTCGCCGGTCCTCCGCGGCAAGTGGGTGCTGGAGAACATCCTCGACGCACCCGTGCCGCCGCCCCCACCCGACGTACCGCCGCTGAAACCGCCGGCCGAGGGAGAAAAGCCGAAAACGCTCAGGGAGCAGATGACGGAGCATCGCGCCAATCCCGCGTGCGCCGTCTGCCACAGGATCATGGACCCGATCGGCTTCGCACTGGAGAATTTCGATCCCGTCGGCGCCTGGCGGACGGAGGAACCCGGCGGCCCCATCGATGCTTCCGGCCAACTGGCCGACGGGACAAAGGTGAATGGGGTGGTTTCGCTGCGCGAAGCTTTGGTAAAGAATCCGGAGGCCTTCGTCAGTACGATGACGGAGAAGCTGATGACCTATGGTCTGGGACGGGGTCTGGCGTATTACGATATGCCCGTGGTGCGGGGAATTGTGCGGGATACCGCGCAGCAGGATTATCGATTCTCTTCGATCGTGCTCGGAATCGTCCGCAGTGTTCCGTTTCAGATGAGAATGAGAACTGTAGAGGCTGAAGCGAATGTTCATCCGTAAGAAATCGTTACATCGAAGAACCATGTTGCGCGGGATGGGCGCGGCGGTCGCGCTGCCGTTTCTGGATGCCATGGTTCCCGCGTTCACGCCACCGGCCAGAGCCGCGGCTCTGACGCCGCTCCGTTTCGGCGTGAGCTACTTCCCGAACGGTATGATCATGCAGCAATTCACGCCGAAAACTACCGGCGAAGGCTTTGAGTTCACGCCTGTTCTGAAGCCGCTCGAGCCGTTCAAGGATTCGCTGATTGTGATCACGAATTTCACCCGTTCACACCCGGGCAGCCAGGTGGGCGACCACGCGGTCAGCGCCGCCGGATTTCTCACCGGCGTATGGCCGAAGCGCACGGAAGCGGAAGATGTACTCGCCAATACGACGATCGACCAGGTGGTGGCGCAGCGGATCGGACAGGATTCGCCCCTGCCTTCGCTCGAACTGGCGACGGAGGATTTCACCGGCTACGTGGGCGGCTGCTCCCCGGGATTCAGTTGCGCCTACATGAACACGATCTCGTGGAGTTCGCCGACCACGCCGCTGCCGATGGAAACGAATCCGCGCGTCGCCTTCGAACGCCTGTTCGGCGAGCCCGGCACGCGCGAGGAAAGGCTGGCGCGCGTAGCGAAGAAACGGAGCATCCTCGATTCCGTCACCGAAGAAGCCGGCGACCTCGAGCGCGGGCTCGGCGTGCGGGACCGCAACCGGTTGGGCGATTATCTCGACAACATCCGCGAAATCGAACGCCGCATCCAGCGCGCCGAGGCGCACGGACAGACCGAGGCGACTTCGCTCGACGCACCGATCGGCGTTCCCGAAGCTTTTGGCGATCACGTGGGCCTGATGTACGATCTGGTGACGGCCGCCTGGCAGGCCGATGTGACGCGCGTCTTCACCTTCATGATGTCGCGTGAGATCAGCCAGCGCACCTTTCCTCAGATTGGCGTGAGCGAGCAGCACCACACCGTCTCGCATCATCTGAACGATGCGGAGAAGATGGCGAAATGCGTCCGGATCAATACTTACTATGCGGGGTTATATAGTAAGTTTCTGGCAAGATTGAAGGCGACCGAGGACGGCGACGGCTCGTTGCTCGATCATTCGTTTCTGTTCTACGGAGGCGGCATGGGAGATTCCAACGTGCATGCCAGCGATCCGCTGCCGATCGTGGTCGCCGGCGGGGGCGTCGGGAAGGGCCACCGTCATGTGGAGATCGCCAACCGGACTCCGGTGGGGAATCTCTGGAGCACTGTAGCTGCAAAGTATGGGGCGAAGATCGAACATTTCGGGGATGGCTCAGGCCCGGTGGAAGGGCTGTTCTAGATTGTCCGGAAAGGACTAAGCATGCGGTTCTTACTGACCCTGGCGCTCTGCGGCGCTGCGTTTGCGCAACAGCCGGCTGTTATCGGCATTTTGAACTATCCCCACGCGGTCAAGGATCTCGATACCACAGTGGCGTTCTACAAGGATGTGTTCGGACTCGAACTGAGCCGCCCGGCCGGAGCGTTTCCCAATACCACCATCCAGCAGTTGTTGAACGCGCCAGGCATCACGTTGCGTCTGGCCATGTTCCGCATGCCGGGCAACAAATACGTGCTGGAGCTGACCCACTTTTCAAACGTGGATCGCAAGCCCGCACAGGCGAACGTAACCGATCCCGGGGCTGCCGATCTTGAACTCCACGTGCGCGACATGGATGCGGTTTTCGAAAAGATCAAAAAATCCGGAGCGCCGATCATCACGCGTTCGGGCGCGCCGGTGAAAGTGGGAACCGGCGATGCCCGATCGGTTCTGCTCCGCGATCCCGACGGCTACATTCTCGAAGTAAGCAATACGCCGCCCGCGGCGGACGCGCCGCCTGCCGGGATCGTCCACGGCACTTCGATGGGCATTTGTGTGAACAATCTGGAAGGGACGCGGAAGTTTTATCGCGAGATGCTGGGCTTCGACGTTCCCGCTCCGCCCGCATTCGCCCATGACAAGGCCATATCGGATCTGGTGGGTGCACCCGAAGCCGCCCAGTATCGCGAGGTGGCGACAAAGGTGCCGGGCACGCAATCCCGGCTTAATTTCTACGAGTGGAAAGGCATGCCGCGCAAGCCGTTTCACCTGCGCGTTTACGACCCCGGCGCGCCCGCCCTCGTGCTGCGCGTGAACGATCTTGAAGGTATGCTCAAGCGCCTCAAGGCGATCCACACCCCGGTGTTTTCGAAGGACGGCGCCATCGTTCAGTTCACGCCGACCACGCGGAACATCTTCGTGGAAGATCCGAACGGCGTCAACCTCGAACTCTACGAGTCCAAATAGTTCACATGTCCGAAAAAAACGTAGGATTCATCGGCACAGGCCGAATGGGCGGCCCTATGTGCCGCCGTCTCATCGAAGCAGGTTATCAGCTGACGATCTTCGATACCAGCGATGCGGCCACCGCGCCGCTGGTGGAACTGGGGGCGACGAAGGCCGATTCGCCCGCAGCGGTGGCTTCCGCGGCCGAGATCGTTATCGCGAGTTTGCCAACACCGCCAATTGTCGAAGCGGTGGCGCTGGGGCCCAAAGGGATCGGTGAAGGGTCCACCGTGAAAATCTTCATCGATGTATCCACCACCGGATCCGTCTATGCGAGGAAGGTGGCAGCGGGGCTCGCCTCGAAAGGGGTTACCGCGGTCGACGCCCCCGTCAGCGGCGGCATTACCGGCGCCGAAAAGGGCACGCTCGCGGTCATGGTTTCCTGTTCCGACGAGACCTACGCGCGCGTACAGCCGATCCTGGCCGTGATCGGCAAACTATTCCACGTCGGCAAAACGCCGGGCCTCGGACAGACGATGAAGTTGCTGAACAACCTGCTTTCCGCGACCGCGATGGCTGCATCTTCGGAAGTGGTGGTGATGGGCGTGAAGGCGGGTCTCGATCCGCAGATGGTAGTGGACGTGATCAATGCGGGCAGCGGCCGCAACAGCGCGACGCAGGATAAAATTCCGCGCTGCGTGATCCCGCGGAATTTCAATTTCGGCTTTGCCCTTGCGCTGCTTAATAAGGACGTCCGCCTGTGCCTCGAGGAGGCGGATGCGATGGGTATACCGATGATCGTAGGCAATGCGGTGCGCCAGTTGCTGACGATTACGGCTGCCAGCGAGGGGCCCGGCGCCGATATGACCGAGATTGTGAAAGCCGTCGAGAAGTGGGCCGGGGTTGAGGTTGGCAAGAGTTCTTAATTACAAGGAGCAATCAATGAACAAAGAGTTATTTGAAAAGGGACTCGCCATCCGCAAGTCCGTGCTGGGCGCTGAGTATGTGGAGAAGTCAATCGCAGCCGCGGATGACTTCAACCGTCCGTTACAGGAACTTACCACGGAGTATTGCTGGGGATGGTGCTGGGGCCGCGAAGGTCTGGACAAAAAGACGAGAAGCATCATCAATCTGGCCATGATTTCCGCGCTCAACCGTCCGCATGAACTGAAGATGCATGTCAAAGGCGCCATCGCCAACGGCCTGACGAAGGAAGAGATCCGCGAGGTGCTGCTGCAGGTCGCGATCTATTGCGGGATTCCGGCCGGCGTGGACAGCTTCCGCATTGCCAAAGAAGCCCTGGCCGAAATCGGCAAGTAAACAGCTGCTAATACGTGGATGACCCCGGCTCGCAAGAGCCGGGGGTTCCATCGGCCTTTTATGCTCGCTCGTCCCCGGCCATGACTTTCCCGCAGGCCCAGGGTCGGCTTAGCCAGATAAAGATCAACGTACCCAGCAACGGCAGCAGGCTCATCGTGACAAAGATGGGCAGGAAATGCCGTGCGTCGATCCATTTGCCATAGACCGGAAGAACCAGGGCCAGCACCATGGACCACGCGCCGCCGCCAATTCCCGCGGCCATCCCCGCCTGATCTTTCGAGAACACGCGCGCACCTACATGCAGCCCCATCACGATGAACCCGTCGCCCACGAACATCGCCCAGAGAAAGAACGCTACCGCCACCTGCCAGGAGTGAAAGAGCGTCACGAAAGCGACGGGCAGAGCCAGCCCCGAAAGCACGAGCAACACCCATATCGGGCGGACATCGTTGGGCACGATACGGTCCGAGACCCAGCCCCAGAAGTAATAACCAATCCACCACCCGAGAGTCGGAATCCATAAGACGTATCCCAGCTTTGCCTGCGACAAATTGAGAGCGCGGTTCAGATACAACGGGCTCAGGTAAGCAATAACCCCAAGCGCTACCGCTCCCGTCCCATAGGTCGTGACGATCAGCCAGACACGGCGGTCGAGTAAGTTCGGCAGGTTTACCTTTGTGTGCACGCGAGCCTTCACCGGAACGACCGGAGGGCGGCAAACGAAGTACCACCAGATCAGCCACGCGGCGCCGAGTCCGCCGGTAACCCAGAAAGCCCCGCGCCATCCGAACTTCAGCGCGAACGGCGTCACCAGCAGCGGCGTAATCAGCGACCCGATGGCGGCCCCGCTGTAGCCCAGCGAAGTGCCGCGCGATCGTTTCTGCGGAGGCAGGCAATCCGCGGACATCTTCATGCAGCCGGGAAATACCGCGCCTTCGCCGATTCCCAGAATCGTACGCGCCGCCGCAAACCCGACAAACCCGCTCACCCATGCGTGCGATGTACTGGCCAGAGTCCAGATCGCGACGGCAATGGCCATGCCGATACGCAAACCCACGAAATCGAGTACCGAGCCCCACACGGGGTTCGCAAGCATGTAAGAGACGGAGAAAAACGACAGGACGACGCTGAAATCTTCAGCATTGAGGCCCGTGTCGCGCAGGATCATCGGGGACAATACGGCAAGCGTCTGGCGATCAATGTACGACACCAGCGTTGCCGCGAGCATGACGATAGGGCCGAGCCAGCCGCCCTCGGGCTTCGCGCTGTCGTTCAGGGTGCGTGCGCGAGGCTGGGCTATCGCGGTTTTTTCAAGCACGCGTATCCAACTGTATCGCAGATCCGCGGTTCGTTACTTTGCCGTGAGGTGCGTCGCGTCTCTCTCGTTTTCCTGACAGACGAATTCGATCAGATCCGTATTCAGCATGATGCGCTGGTGGACTTTGACTGTCCAGGGTTTTGTATATGCCCTGGGATCCTCGACCGTGATGGCGATTTCCAGATGCCCGTAGTCGGTCCGGGTAAAGCGCTCGGTCATTTTGCCGGAACTGGTCAGTGGACTGCCCTCAACGTCGAGCCAGACATCGTCGCGGAAACCGGTGGTTTCGACCACGAGCGTGTCGCCGTCCCAATGTCCGATGGAATAGCCGTACCACCAGGGTTCCGCGTCCTTGTTTGGCAGGGGACGGCCGTCCATAAAGATCTGGCGCAAACCGCTGTTGGCTTCGTAAACGATCGCGATCAGCTTCGGCGTTTGAATGATCTTCCGGGGCTGGGGGTGCAGGTGGAGTTGCATCAGGCCGAGCGGCAGGCAGTGTGCATCGGGGTTGTCTTTGTTGTTATCGGCGGCGCGGCTCTTGCGCAGCGTCAGCGCCCAGGGAGTAAACGGCAGACCTCCGGGCATTCCATAGCCGATATTGAAGAACGGATTCGATCCGGCGCGCACGGGGCCCAGACCGGTCGACGCGCCGCGACTGGGAGGCGGCGGGGCGGCGGGTTCGAGGCTGCGATCGCGATAATACTCCCAGATACCACTGAGATCCGGATGGTTGTCGGTGGTACGTGGAACGGGCCCTTTCAGATCGGGTTTGCCGTCGGCGGTTTTGGGAACGCCTGAGGTGGGGTAGTCCGGCCATTGCGCGCGCGCGCCGGGGAGCGCCAGGCTTACGAGCGCGACCAGTGCAATCGGAAGGTATCGGGTTATCGGCATCGCGGGAGACATCGCAGTTCGGAAATCGTATCATAACGCGATACTCCACCGCCCGTTCTCCGACACGTTCGCCGGCAGCGTTCCGGGCGGCGGCGAAGTGACAGCCGCGGTTTTATCGAGAACAGCGAAACGACGTGGCTCAGCCGTTTGCCGCAGTTTGTGCCGGAGCCGATGCCGTAGAAAACGTCAGCTTTGTCAGCGTCACCGGGTACCCCGGAGTGGTGGAGACTTCGCTCAACTTGACTTCGGTGTGTCCGGGGCCGGCCGAGAAGTCCGCAACCGGAGTTCCGTCCGCCGCGAACGCGCGGGCAAAGCCGGGCGTTCCCGTGCCCGTTGCGGGCAGCGGATTCAGTGCAAAGACCGGTTCTGAACCGGCCTCGGAGTTTGCCGGAACGAATGCCGGCGACGCGAAGGTAAAGGTGGCGAGCACACCGCTCCGATCCACCTTGTGGTCCGGGCTTATTGGGCGGGCGACGGAGTAGATTACCAGAGTGCCTCCGTTCAACGCTCCCTGAATCCCTTCCAAACCGGTGTTCGCGAAACGCTCTGCAAGTTTCATCAGGCTCTCCTCAGGAAATTGCCAGTTCGGAAACGATATTCCGCCAGGCTTGACGTTCCAATGCGCCGGGCTCGCGGGCGCCGAAAAACTGAACCATCAGCTCTCCGCAGCTGTCGAAGATTTCGAGCGATGTAAGCACTCCGTCGCGTGTCGGTTTGCGAACGACCCAACTCGATCCGATTCGATCCCGGCGCAACCTCAGGCGGAATGACGGATCCACCACACTTAGCCAGCTGCCGCAGGAAGCGATATTCGTTACCGGACCCGTATGGATCTGGAGACAACCCCTGTTTCCGGCGAACACGATGATCGGTGTTGCAGTTGCGGCGGCGTTGCGCAGCAGCTGCAAAGCAGCGTCCGGCCTGACGCGATGGGCAAAGTCAGGACCGATCAGGCGCAACGCCTGATGCCTGCCGATATTGAAACTTTTCAGCAAACCGTGAAACTCATGCGTATCCTGCAGAGCGGCCCATCGCTCATGAAGCGCATTCGGATCGATGCGATCGTCGGGCTTGTAGCCGGGCAATTCCCCTGTTGGCTCAAACTCGAGAGGCCGATCCTGCCGAGCGTCCGAGAACCGCGCAACGATATCCCGCCAGGCCCGATAGTCGCTGGCTTCCGTCGTAAATATCTTGTGCACCGCGTCGCCGTGGCCGTCGAAAAACTGCAGGCTGGAAGGCAGGGCAAATGCGTAACGCCAATTCCGCATAGTGAGACGCAGATCGATGTCCCGATTGAGGACCATCCCGCGTTCCGGGCCTATGGAGACGTTCGCGTAAGACCCAACCTTCTCGTGTATGACATAGTCGTTGGGCGTAACTGCCAGAACGGTTCCGAGGGCATGAACAGCCGTCAGCAACTCGGCGGGGCGCTCCAGACGGATAACACCTTCGCCTGTTCGGCTTACCACAACTTCAGCCTCGGAAGCCCCTCCCTCACGTGCGAGAAATCTGCCGTCTCCGTGTAGTTCTTCCAGACTGGTGAAAGCAGCGGTGCTCAATGCGTGAACTCCAGGAAGTACTGCCAGGGCAAAAACGTCTGCCTGCGGGCCATTCGAAAGCCCGCCGCGGCAAACTCAGAGATCACCGTTTCCTCAGCGATCTTCATGGGTTCCGGCGGCCCCAGAGGCATCTGACCCTTCTTAAAATCAACCACCACGATCCGCCCTCCGGGTCTCAGTATTTTCGCCAAACCCTGAAAGTAAGAGACGCGGTCGTTGAGGTGATGCAGGACGTCGCAGAAGAAAATCAGGTCGACGGAAGAGGCGGCCAGCTTCGGGTCGTGGGGTTGGGCAAGGACCGTGACAAGATTCGGCGGCGCCGATTTCGCCGTGATATCGAGAAGTCCCTGATCTATATCGACAGCGTAAACTTTCGCCGCGTGCATTGCCATGCGTCGCGCGAAGTAACCGGTGCCGGCCCCAATGTCGGCCACCACGTCGGTTGGCTTCAGTTTGAGTGCCACGATGACTTCATGAGGCTTCTGCCATTCGTCTCTCCCGGGGTCTTCGAGAACCGTGGCATACTCGTCCGTCGATTGCGGCGGGTGATGATGCTGGTTGACGGTCTGACCATGCGCGGAAACGGTAAACCACAAAGCGGTCAGCGCGAGGGAGAGACATGGCCTGATAATCATGCAATTTGTTCCATCACTTATTGGCGTAATCAATCGGCGTGTACGGCTTTCCAACTCGGGCGTCCCGCGGTTAACCGAATTTGAACAGCACGCCGAAACCGCCGCGCGGATAGCTCCATTCGATCTCGCCCGTCGGGGCACAAACGACTCGGCAGGTGCCGCATTCGAGACAGCCGTCCACCGCGATTTCAACCTGCCCCTTATCGTTCACGCTGTAACAGCCGGCGGGACATGTGTGAGTCAGCGAGACGAGGGCTTTGGACGGCCTGGTGTGCGGTTTGACTTTAATATGCGGATGCCCGCCATCCACGAGATAGCGGTTGGTATATAGCTTTCCCTCCACTTTCGCCGGAGGTGCAGTTACGGGTGCGTGTAATGGTTTCACTGTTGTCATCGCCAGGCCCTCGCAAATTTGAACGCATCGCCGATCAGCCCTGAAAGCGACCGGCCCTTTCGAAATGAAGCCAGAATTTCCTTTTCTTTGGTGCGTTTATCCGTTCCATCCACGCGGAACCAGCTCTGCGCGGCTTTTCCCAGCAACTGAGGGTAAACACCCAGCAGGGTCTGGCTGTTTTTGTGAATGAATCCCGGAATGTCTTTGTATTTTTTGAGATCTTTCATCACATAAGACGCGTCGAGCGCCCGCTTGTAAGCCGCAAGGTTCTCCTTGCTGCACTCTTCCCGCCTCTTATGCAGTCGCGCGATAGTTTCGCCGGCCAGCAGCCCCGTGGTCATGGCCATGTTGGAACCCTCGCGATGCACCGAATTAACAAACTGCCCGGCGTCGCCGACGATGACCCAGCCGTCGCCATACACCTCGGGGATAGCTTTGTAGCCGCCTTCGGGGATAAGATGCGCAGAGTACTCCTTGACCTCGGATCCCGCCAGCAATGGCTTGACGCTCGGATGATTCTTGAAAGCGTCGAGCATACCGTAGGGTGTCGCTCCGGTGCGCGCAAAGTCGGACACCAGAGACCCGATACCGATTGAGAGCGACTCCTTGTTGGTATAAATAAAGCCCAGGCCGGAAACCCCCGCGCTTACCGTACCCATCGCCTCAATCACAACGCCTTCGTCACCCTTCAGGTTGAAGCGGCTCTCGACTACCTCCTGCGGCAGGAAGTGCATCTCCTTCACAGCCAGCGCCGCCTGGTTTGGCTTGAGTTCCGGCCGCAGTCCGGCCGTCTGGCCGACGAGGCCGTTGACTCCTTCGCCCAGTACTACAACGTTCGCCATGAGGTTGCCGTCGATGCGGTCCGTCCTGACGCCAATCACCTTGCCCTGCGAGTTCCGGATAAGGTCCGTCACGGTGGTTTCGCAAAGAACGATGGCGCCGGCTTCCCGCACACGATGGCTGAACCACTTATCGAACTGCGCACGGATGATGGTATAGCGATTCGGCTTCTCCTCGTTGAAATCCTCGGAGCGATAATTCATGCCGACGTAGGAGCTCTCATCCAGCATCCACATTCGCTGCTCGATAATGTGGCGTTCGAGAGGCGCATCGTCCCGGAAATCCGGAATTATTTTTTCGAGTGAATCGGAATAGAGAATCGCCCCCTGTACGTTCTTGGAGCCCGGATACTCTCCGCGTTCGAGTTGCAGGACGTTGAGGCCGGCCTTCGCCATGGTATATGCCGCCGCGTTGCCGGACGGCCCGGCACCCACGACGATCGCGTCGAACGTTTCGCTCATCAGCGCTCCCCTTTCCCAACAATTACCCGACAAAAAGACGTATGCCTTTGCGTCCTCATGACGCCACGCAATTCAAAGCCAGGCGCTGCCGGAATGTTTCCGTAATAACGGGCAGAAGCTCCACGGCATCGGCCACGATTCCGATATGTGCGAAGTCGAAGATCGGCGCATTGGGATCGGAATTGATGGCGACGATCAAGTCCGCATCCTCGACGCCGACACGGTGCTGAATCGCGCCTGAGATGCCGGCTGCGATATAAAGCTTCGGCCGAATGGTCTTGCCTGTCTGGCCGATCTGCCTGTCGGGGCCGATCCAGCCCTTCTGCGCCAGCGGACGCGAGCCGCCATATTCGCCGCCGAGGACTTCGGCCAGTCGTTTCACGAGCTGAAAATTTTCCATCGATTTGAGTCCCAGTCCGCCCGCCACCACAATGTCGGCAAACGCAAGCTGCGCCTTTTGGGAGTCGCGGTCCGGGATGAACTGGAGCACCTTTGTGACGAAGTCGTCTTCAATAAGGTGCAGCGGATGCTCCACAAGGCGCCCTATCCTGCCAGGCTGCCGCTCCGGCATCGGCATGACCCGCGGGCGTACTGTCGCCATCTGCGGCCGGTAATTCAGTGTGTGGATGGTGCAAAGCAGCGACCCTCCGAAAGTGGGACGAGTTGCCGCCAGCGAACGCTCATCGTCAATCGCCAGTGCGGTGGTGTCTGCGGTCAGACCGGTCAGGAGCGTGGTCGCCACGGAACCGGCGAGATCACGGCCGAGCGTCGTCGCGCCCAGCAGTAAAATTTCCGGCTTGTGGACATTCACGACGTCGGTCATCGCGCGGGTGTAAGGTTCGTTGCGATAGTGCGCGAGAGCCGGGTCCGCGGTCAGGTAGACAACGTCGGCGCCGAACTCGAAGCATTCCGCCGCGGCGCGCAGAAGGTCGTCGCCCGGCGCGCCCATCAGCACGCCGGCGAGATCGACTTTCAACTTGTCCGCGAGTTTGCGGCCTTCGCCCAGCAGCTCGAGCGAAACCGGATGGATCTGCCCATGCTCGTATTCGATGAACACCCAGACATGCCGGTATGCCTTGAGGTGTTCCGGAAGCTCCTTCTTCATGGCCGCGCGACCGCCCGCGGCGCGTGGCGCTGGTTGAGCCTGGCTGCTCATCGATAGCCCTCCGCCTGTTCCATGAGATCTGCCTCAATGCCGGGACGGCGCGCGAATATCGCCTGGATCACGTCGCTCGCCATCTCGTCCCACGACCGCTCGGTTACGGCAATCTGGTGCGCTTTCTCGGCGCGGGCGGGCGGCGCGAAAACCTTCTTCACCACCGTGGGCGAACCGCGAAGGCCACAATGCGCGAGTTCGGGAATTCCCGCGTCCTCGGCACTCCACTTGACGATCTTCGCGCGCGCGGCCCGCAACGCATCCGCCATAGTGCCGCGCCGAATCTCGTTGCTGTCTTCGAGCATCGTGATCAGCACTGGCAGCTTCGTCGCCAGCACTTGCACGCCCCCTTCGGCGCGACGCTCGACGGTGATCGCGCCTGCCTCCAGATCGAACGAGGCAATGCGGGCGACATAGGTCAGCTGATTCAGGTTCAGACGTTTCGCGATGCCGGGCCCGACCTGGGCTGTATCTCCGTCGATGGTCTGCTTGCCGGTGAACACAAGATCGGGCGGCGTCCAGGTCTCACTGACTTTTTTTATGGCGCAGGCAAGCGCATAAGTGGTGGCCAGCGTGTCGGAACCGGCGAAGTGCCTGTCCGTCAGCAGCACTGCCCGGTCGGCGCCGTAGCCAAGCGCCTTGCGCAGGCTGTCCTCGGCCATAGGCGGCCCCATCGTCAGCACCGTTATTTCCCCGCCCACCTTGTCGCGCAGCCGCAGCGCTTCCTCGAGCGCGAACAGGTCGTACGGATTGATGATGGACGGCACGCCCTGACGCATGATCGTGTTGGTCACGGGATGGACGCGAATCTGGGCGCTGTCCGGTACCTGTTTGATGCAAACGACAATATGCATGGCCTGCCCTTACGACTGCCCGCCTGGCGTAACGGTCGAGATCTGGACCAGAGGCGCCGATGGCGGCGCGACCGCTTCTTTCAACACCTTGAACACGCGCTGTTCGAGCGGCGAGGAGTCGACGAAATCGCTGTACGCCCGTTCGAGATGTGCCCGGTAAAGCGCGCGGGCAGTCTCTTCATCGGCGCCCGCCAGCACATTCCTGCGCAGGTATTCGCCCATCCGCCTCAGGATGTGCAGCCGCGCCACATTGAGCACCGCGGGATCGTAAGGCACATCGAGAAGGCTGAAGAAATCCTCTGCCGCCGACAGGCCTGTGAGCTGTTCGAGTATGGTCACGGACGTCTTCTCCTTTTTAGTTCGGTCTTCCGCTGCATCGGAGCAAAGTGACGTTGGCATGGAACTGACGCAGTTCCACAGTACTGACCGAGCGCTTCGTATTCGTCGCATGGGCGCGCACCTGATGCAGAATAAGCCCCGTGCTTTCGCTATCGGCCGTCAGACCGAGCGCCTCCAATGCATTCACAATCGATGCGGTCCCCGAGTGCTTGCCGAGAACGTATTTGCGTTTACGACCGAACCAGCGGGGGTCGACCCCTTCATAGGTTTCCGGATTCTTAAGCAACGCACTCACATGGATTCCCGACTCATGGGTGAAGGCTGCATCCCCGACGATCGGCCTGGCAGCGTCGATCGGCCGCTTCGCCGCGGAAGCCACCATGTTGGCCAGCGCGGGCAGACGCGAAAGATCAACGCCGGTTT
>CAWBIS010000279.1:0-32742 GCA_963788485.1 Terriglobia bacterium | reverse complement strand
GTCCTGGTCGAGCATGCGGCGGTTTATTACCGGCGTTACCGCGACGGGCTGGTGGACGCGTCGCGTCTGCAGGCGCAGCTCGCCAAAGCGCAGTCTGCAGGCGCTCAGGATGCAGCTGCACCCGCACTTCCTGTTCAATACGCTGCACACGATCACCGCGTTGGTGCACGAAGATCCCGAACAGGCTGAGCGCACCATCGCGCGGCTGAGCGAACTACTTCGCCTGTTCCTCGCCACCAGCATGATTCACGAGGTTCCGCTGAGCGAGGAACTGCGCATTCTCGACCTTTATCTCGATATCGAACGAACGCGCTTCGAGGACCGCCTGCGCGTACACGAAGACGTGCCCGCCGATCTGCGGGATGCCATGGTTCCCAGCCTGGTGCTGCAGCCGCTCGTCGAAAACTCCATTCGCCATGGAGTGGGCAAGCGCTCCGAACGCGGGCGAATCTGCATTTCCGCCGAAAAGTCCGGGGACACTCTGGTACTGCGCGTAACCGATAACGGCGCGGGCCTGGAACCTGACGCCTCCGACAAGCATCCGACCGGTATGGGTCTTGCCATCACGCGCAATCGTCTCAAAACGCTGTATGGAAGCTCGCAGTCTCTGGTGCTGCGCAATATCCAATCGGGCGGAGCCGAAGTGCGCATTACGCTGCCGTTTCGAACTGATCTCGAAGCTGGAGAAGGGGAACATGCCGCGCTTCAAAGCGTTGATCGTTGACGACGAAAGGCTGTCGCGCCAGCGCATCCGGCGACTGCTGGCGTTCGAGCCGGATTGCGAGGTGATCGGCGAATGCGCCAACGGCCTCGAGGCCGTGAGCGTGCTGGAGCGCGAGGCGCCCGATCTGGTTTTCCTCGATGTGCAGATGCCCGAGATGAATGGCTTCGAAGTCATTCGCGGCCTTGCCCGAACGCAGCCGCTGATAATTTTTACGTCCGCCTACGACGAATATGCACTGCGCGCGTTCGACGTCCAGGCGTTCGATTACCTGCTGAAGCCGTTCGACCGGCGGCGCTTTCGCGAATCGGTCCAGCGCGCCCGCGCGCGGCTGACGCAGGAACGTTCCGCACTTTCCGGCCAGCGTCCCGCGGCGAAAACCATGGACCGCGTGGCGGTGCGCAACAACGGCAGGGTGGTGTTTCTGAAAGTAGCCGACATCGACTGGATCGAAGCGTCGGACAATTACGTCTGCCTGCATGCCGGCAAGGAGACACACGTGGTGCGCGAAACGATGGGCGACCTCGAACGGCGCCTCGACCCCGCGCAGTTCATCCGGGTGCACCGCTCCGCTATCGTCAATCTCGATCGTGTCAAGGAACTGCAGCCCTGGTTCCGCGGCGATTACCGGGTGGTTCTCAACGACGGAACCGAATTGACCCTCACCAAAACCCATCGCGAAAAACTGGAATCCCAGCTCCTGCTGGGATAAGCTGAGGAATTATTCCGGAGGCGAATCGGAATGGTCCGGCTACGGGCGGTCCTTTGCTTTCTCCCAATGTCGATTTCCCTATACGGCGCGGGTCGCGACTATGGCCGCTCCATGGTGATTGCGCAGCAGGGCATCGCCGCAACCAGCCAGACCCTGGCCTCGCAGGCCGGCGCCCAGATTCTCGCCCGGGGCGGATCCGCGGTTGACGCGGCGATCGCGGCCAACGCCGTTCTCGCCGTCACCGAGCCGATGAAGGACGGCTTGGGCGGCGATCTCTTCGTCCTTTACTGGGATGCCGCTACGGGAGAACTGACCGGGCTCAACGCTTCCGGCTCCGCCCCGCAGGCGCTTTCGCCCGCATTTCTGGCGCAGCACGGCGTGAAGACCATGCCGCAGGAAGGGATACACAGCGTAACCGTTCCCGGCGCTGTTGAAGGTTGGGCGAGGATGCACCAGCGTTTCGGCAAGCTGCCATGGAAGGATCTCTTCCACGATGCCATCGCTTACGCCGAGAACGGCTTTCCCGTGGCTGAGGCTATCGACGAGACCTGGAACGACCAACTCAACCTCGACAAGGTCCACCGGAATCCGGAAACGGTGCGCGTCTTTCTGCCGCACGGAAAGCCGCCGCGCGAGGGCGATGTTTTTCGCAATCCCGACATGGCCCACGCTTTCCGTTTGATCGCGGAACAAGGGCCGGATGCGTTCTATAAAGGTGAAATCGCCGCGGCCATGCTGAAGACCTCACAGCGTCTCGGCGGCACGATGACGGCTTCCGATCTCGCGTCGGTTTCCTCCGAATGGGTCAAACCGATCTCGATCGACTATCGCGGCTGGCGCGTTTACGAGCTTCCGCCCAACAGCCAGGGTATGGCCGCACTCGAAATGCTCAACATCATGGAGACCGTGCCCGCCGCACCCCAGGGGCCGTTCAGCCCCGAGGAAATGCACAAACGCATCGAAGCCATGAAACTGGCCTACGCGGATGTGCGCCGCTACGATGCCGATCCCCGCACTTACAACGCGCCGGTCGAGCAGATTCTGTCCAAGGCCTACGCGCGCAAGCGCGCCGCCCTGATCGACCCGGCTAAAGCCAATTGCCAGGTACCGGCGGGACAGCCCGTCAGCGGCGATACGACCTATCTCACCGTGGTCGATCGTTACGGGAATATCGCCAGCTGGATTCAAAGCATTTACGCGGAGTTCGGTTCCGGCGTCACGGTCGAGGGCATGGGATTTATCCTCCAGAACCGCGGCGGTGGATTTACGCTCGACGCCGGGCATCCCAACGTTCTCGCCGGCGGCAAGCGGCCGTTCCACACGATCATTCCGGCATTCATGGAGCGGGGCGGCAGGCATATTGGTTTCGGCATCATGGGCGGCGCCAATCAACCGCTGGCGCATGCGCAATTCGTCTCGAATATCGTCGATTACGGAATGAATATCCAGCAGGCTCTCGAGTCGCCGCGTTTCACCAAGAGGAACTCGACGGGATGCGACGTTTCGATCGAATCGCGCGTGCCCTCGCGGACACTGCAACAGCTCTCCGAGCGCGGGCACCAGATCGCGATTCGGCGCGAATATACGCAGGAGATGGGCCGCGGCCAGGCTATCCTGCACGATTCGCAGACAAAGGTGAACTATGCGGCGTCCGACCCGCGCGCCGACGGATCCGCCATAGCCGAGCCGCCCGTGCAATAATTCGGGATTCCGCTTGCGGGTTCACGAGGCAATTGAATGGCACTAAACGTCAAAACAGTTGAATATTTTTACGCGAGGATCGAGCAGGATCCAGCCAGAGCTTACGAACTGCTGGCCCAGCTGGCGACCGAAGAGATCAGCCTGCTCGCCTTCAGCGCCGTGCCGTTTGGCGCCCGTAATGTGGAACTGACCCTCTTTCCCGACCAGCCCGAAAAACTGATGCAGGCGGCCGCGAAACTGGGCTGGGATATCACCGGCGCCCAGCACGCGGTTCTGATTCAGGGCGACGATCATCTGGGAGCGCTGGCGGACATTCATCAATGCCTGCGCGAGGCGGGGGTCAGAATCTATGCCTCAAGCGGCGTCACCGACGGCGCAGGACACTTCGGCTACGTGATTTATTTTATGGAGGACGATCACCTGGAGGCGGCGCGCGCCCTCGCCGCGGTTGCAATCAAGGCTTAACTAACCGCCGAAGTGGCGCAGCCAGCCGCCGGTCAGGTAGGCTACGATCGCGGCGCCACCGCCGATCAGCAACGTGCTCAGACCCGAATACCACCATGGCCGCGTGGACCAGCGGCTCTTGAGGGCGCCGATCAAAATAAACATCAGCCCGGTAGTCGCGGCCGATATTTCGAAAGCGTTCTTCGCGCCGGCTGCGAACGGCAAGAGTGGAACGAGGCCGCAGACCAGGAAAGCGGAAAACGTGGACACCGCCGCCTGCCAGGCCGAACGCACGACGGCCGGCAGGCCGTACTCGCCACGCAGCATCATCCGTACCCATTGTTCCCGGTCCGCCGTGACCGCCGAGACGGCGCCGTCCAGCAGGTCGCCCCGAAGCCCGTAACCCCGCAGGATCTCGCGCACTTCATCCCGCTCCCCGGCCGGCGCAAGCTCGATATGACGCCGCTCGACAGCTTCGGTATAGCGAAACTCATCGTGTTCCGCGCGTGTGGCAACGTAATTCCCAGCCGCCATGGCGAACCCGTCCGCAACCAGACTGGCGCCGCCCAGGATCAGAATGATTCCCGGCGACAAATGCGCTCCAACCACACCGGAGACAATTGCAAATGTCGTGACCGTGCCGTCGATCCCCCCATAAACCCAATCTCGCAGGAAACTCTGCGGTGGGCCGGCCGCAATGCGTTCGCGAATTGCATCCTGGGTATGCGCATGCTCGAGGCATGGTTCGCGGCCGTCTGTTTCAAGGATTTCCACGCGCCGACTTGTGCATCTGGCGTGCCGGAGGCGTATGCGCCGCATCAACACCCGGTCTTAATAAGTGCGCTCTTTGGCGCTCACTGCGGGAACTTTTGCGTCTTTTGACGCAAAAGTACACAGGAAGAAACCGAAAATCACCTATTGCCGATGGCGATCCACCTGCTTTGTGTTTTTTTAAAGGAGGAACGGGGGATGGTGCACCTGCCATTCGCGGATCGCGTTGAAGCGGGGCGGTTGCTGGCGCGGGAGCTGGCTCTGCGCGAATTCGATCCCGGGTCGGTTGTTCTGGCTCTGGCGCGGGGTGGAGTGCCGGTTGGATTCGCCGTGGCGGATCGGTTACATCTCCCTCTCGACGTGATCGTCGCCCGCAAGATTGGCGTACCGTGGCAACCGGAATTGGCCATGGGCGCGATCGCGGGCTCCGCGCGGATTCTCGACCAGCGGATGATTCGGGAACTGGGCATATCCGACAAGGACGTCGAAGAGATCATCGCGAGGGAACAGGCCGAAATGGTCCGGCGCGAAGATCTTTATCGCGGAGGAAAGCCGGCGCTCGATCTGCGCGGACAGACGGCGATATTGGTGGACGACGGTCTCGCCACCGGCAGCACCATGCTGGCCGCGGTGCATCACGCACACGCGCTCAGAGCCGCTCATGTCGTAGTGGCAGTCCCGATCGGTTCGGCGCAGGCATGCGGCCGCGTTCGCCGGGACGCCGACGAGCTGGTGTGTCTGGCGACTCCGGAAATCTTCTATGCGGTGGGCGAATGGTACCGCGATTTCCAGCAGGTGAGCGACACGGAGGTCCAGCACCTTCTGGAGGAAAGCCGTCACAAGGTTCACGCCTTGAAAGCAGTATGAATCTGTTCGCGTCCCCGGCATTTCAACCGATGGCGGCGCTGATCGAATCCGCTACGGACCTCCGTGAGAAGGGATTCAAGGCCGCCCGGTTCGCCAATGGTGAACTATTTGTGCAGCTCGAATCCCCGCTGGTTGGAGACGATTGCGTGGTCCTCGGATCGATCTCGCCACCGGACGCGCAACTGCTCACGACTCTCATGCTGGCGCATACGCTGCGCAAAGAGGGTGCGAAACGGATTACCGGCGTTTTCCCCTACCTCGCATATTCGCGCCAGGACAAAAACAAACCCGGCCAAAGCCTCGCCGCGGCCTGGACGGGAGCGCTGGCGTTTGCGTCCGGTTTCGACCGCATACTCACGGTCGACGTGCACAGCCCGGACGACGAGCGGCTCTTTCAGTTGCCGCTGCTTTCCGTCTCTCCGGCCGATCTCTTCGCCGACGTTCTGAATCGCTGCCAACTCACCAGAGCCACGATTATCGCTCCCGATCAGGGCGCGATCTCACGCTGCGAGGCAATCCGTGCGGCAGCCGGTCTCGGCCCAGTTCCCATTCCCTGGTTCGAGAAGCGTCGGGATGAAGCGGGGATCACCCACACGCGTTTTATCGGCGAGGTGGGTACTCAGGTGGTTCTGGTCGACGACATCCTGGATACCGGCGCCACGCTCGTGTCGGCCTGCGAGCGGATCTTTGCCGCCGGCGTGGAAGATATCCAGATTATGGTCACGCATGCTCTCTTTACCGGCAATCTGTGGGAGCGACTCTGGCAATTCGGTGTCAGCCGGATCTTCTGTACCGACACCGTGCCGCGCCGCCCTGGGGTTGATGACGAGAGAATCGTGACCCTTCCGGCCGCGCCCCTGCTCGCCAGCGCCCTTGCGGGCTGATCTACCCTGTTTCCAGTTGCTTGCGGAGCCACCGCAGTGATACTATGCTGGCTCTAAGCCTTCCATGCAGGCCAGTGACGTATCGCCAAGGGATCGCACCGAGCCCACCGGAAAGTTTTCCGGACTGGAGAAGGGACTTCTGCGCCTTCTTTCGCGGAAGATCGATCCTCTTCCGCTGCGCCTCGTCATGGAAAGCGGCGCTTCCGCTTCTCCACCCAATGCCGTACCCCGATTCACGCTCTGGATTCGCGATCTGCGGACCGTTCTCGAGATACTGATCGATCCCGAGGTCGGCTTCGGCGATGCCTGGAGCGAGGGACGAATCCGGTTGACCGGTGGTGAGCTTGTCCCATTCCTGAACACCGCTTACGAGGCGATGCAACGAATATGGCACAAACCCGGCCTGCCCGCGCGCCTGGTTTCCCGGCGGCTCAACTGGAGGCAGGCCAACACGCTGGAAGGCTCGCGCAGAAACGTTTATTCGCACTACGATCTCGGAAACGATTTCTACCGGATGTGGCTGGATGCGCAGCTTGTCTACACCTGCGCGTATTTTCCCCGAAGCTCGGCAACCCTCGAAGAGGCGCAGGCGGCCAAACTCGATTATGTTTGCCGCAAGCTGCGTCTGCAGCCGGGGGAAACCGTCGTGGAGGCCGGGTGCGGCTGGGGCGCGCTGGCGCTGCACATGGCGCGAAACTACCGGGTTCGGGTGAAGGCTTTCAACATCTCGCGCGAGCAGATACGCCATGCACGAGAGCGCGCGCGGGAAGAGAAGCTGACAGATCTGGTCGAATTCATCGAAGACGATTATCGCAACGCGTCCGGCAAGTTCGATGTGTTCGCTTCGGTGGGGATGCTGGAGCATGTCGGACCCGAGAACTATGCGCATTTCGGAGGGGTCATCCAGCGGCTGATCGGCGACCGTGGCCGCGGGCTGCTGCATTTCATCGGGCGGCGTGAACAGGGCGAGTTCAGCCGTTGGATTCGTAAGCGCATTTTCCCGGGGGCACATGCGCCCACGCTGCGCGAGGCGCTTCAGGTTCTGGAGCCGTTCGGCTATTTTGTGCGGGATGTCGAGGATCTGCGTGGGCATTATGCCCTGACCCTCGAAAATTGGCTGGAGCGATTCGACCGGTCGGCGCGAAAGATAAGCGGCATGTACGGCGCCGAATTCGAGCGGGCGTGGCGCTTGTATCTGGCGGGTTCTATCGCCGGCTTCCGCGCGGGTAGTCTGCAGCTCTTTCAGATCGTATTTGCGGGTGGCAAATTCGACTCCGTTCCGTGGACGCGCGCCGATCTCTACACCAGCGACCCGGAGAATTGCAATTGGATCGCTGCGACGTCCTGATCGTCGGCGGCGGCCCGGCGGGCTCTTCCTGCGCCTGGGGACTTCGAGCTTCCGGCCTGGACGTTACCCTCCTCGATCGGCAGGTTTTCCCGCGCGACAAGGTCTGCGGCGGATGGATCACGCCGCAAGTTCTGACGGCGCTTGCGGTCAATCCGGCGGAATATGAATCGCACCACATCCTTCAGCCCATTACCAGCTTCAAAACCGGGTGCATCGGCGCCCATTCGACAACGCGGACCGACTACGGCCGGCCGGTCAGTTACGGCATCCGCCGGCGCGAGTTCGACCATTACCTGCTGAACCGCTGCGGCGCCCGAATCCAGGAAGGTGTTGGCCTTTCCAGTCTGGCGCGGGACGGCGACGGGTGGATCGCCAACGGGAATCTGCGGGCGCGTCTGGTGGTCGGGGCGGGCGGGCATTTCTGTCCGGTCGCGCGTCACGTGGGCGCGAAAACAAAGGCCACGGCGGTGGTGGCGCAGGAAGTCGAATTCGAAATGGATGCGCGACAGCAGGCAGCCTGCCCCGTGCGCGGAACCATGCCGGAGCTGTATTTCTGCCCCGATATGCGAGGTTACGGATGGTGCTTTCGCAAGGGCAACGTCCTCAATGTGGGGCTGGGACGTGCCGATGCGCATGGCCTTCCCGGACACGTCGACGGGTTCGTGCAATTTCTCGCCACGAGCGCGGGCGTCTCACCGGATATGCCGGCCATGCGGGGGCACGCTTACTTTCTCTACGGAACGTCGCAGCGGCCAGTGGCCGGCGATGGCTTCCTGCTGATCGGCGACGCCGCCGGTTTGGCGTATCCGCAAAGCGGCGAGGGAATTTTACCGGCAATCGAATCCGGCCTTTGGGCCGCTGAGACGATTCTGTCGGCAAAGGGCAGTTATACGGGAGCGCGGCTTGAACCTTACGCGCGGCAGTTGGAGCAGCGCTTTGGCGCGGGCAGAGATTGGCTGAGCGGCATTGGACAGGGACTTCCGCCATGGTTGGTGCTGTTCGCGTCCACCCGGCTCCTGCAAACCCGCTGGTTCGTCCGCGATTTTGTGCTGGACCGCTGGTTCCTCCACCGCTGACGTGATTCGCGCCGATTGCCGGGCGGATCGGCAATCCGCCGCAGTTTTTCAACGGCGCAACAGGCTGAGCAGAAACATCCCCGCCGAGACTGTCACGATCACCGGCCCGGTCTCGCGATGCAGTCCTGCCGCGAGCAGCGTTCCACACATCGTTGCGGCCGCGGCCAGAACGACTGCCGTCGCGAGCATTCCCGTCAGATTTCGCGTGAGGCGCTTCGCCGTCGCCGCCGGGATGATGATCAGCGCACCCATTAACAGCACACCGAGATAGCGCAACCCAAGTGCAATCGTCAACGCGAACGTAATCAGATATGCGAGCTCCAGAGCTTTGACATTAATGCCCGCGGTTCGCGCCACATCCTGCGATACGAGTGCGATTACAAGTCTGTTTCGCTGCGTGACCATGAACAGGATCACCGTGGCGGAAGCCGCCAGGCCGAACAGAGCCTCGGCCGGACTCTGCGCGCCCGCGCCGCCGAAAAGGGCGTCGATCAGCTGTTCACCCGAAGTCACCATGCTGCCGATGGCCAGCGCGGCGGAGAAGACGACGCCGATGATCGTTTCGGTCGCCATGCGCGCTCTCGATTCCAGCGCCCAGATCAGCAGGGCTCCGAAAAACAACATGGCGGCGGCGCCGAAGATGGGATGAATATGGAGCGCCAGCGCCACGCCGATTCCGGGCAAGGCCACGTGCGATAGAGCGTCGGCGGCAAGAGACATCCGGCGCATGACAGTGAAGCAGCCCACCAGCCCGGCGGCCACGGCCATGGCGACGGGCAACAAAACCGCTTCAATGCCCATGTACGTGATAATCCACCGGGGCCCCGTAGATATCCTGAAGCACTTCGGGAGTCAGAATCGAGCGTGGTGTACCGAAGCAGGCGCGCCCATGGCCGAGGCAGAGGACGTGCGTCGCGTACCGGTAGACGATGGAGAGTTCGTGCGAGATCAGAAAGATTGTAAGCCCCTGCTCCTCCCGCAGACGCTGCACCAGGTCGTTCAGCAGGCGCTGTCCGGGTTCGTCAACGCCCGCAGTGGGCTCGTCGAGCAGCAGGACCGAAGGATTTCCCAGAAGCGCGAACGCCACCAGCAGGCGCTGAAACTGGCCTCCCGAAAGGGTCCCGATCGGGCGTCGCGCAACCTCGGGAGCGATGCCCGCGAGCTCCAGCGTGTGGGCAATATTGGCCGTCGCTACGCCCGCCAGCCTGGTGCGTGCCCGCAGAAAGTCGATACCGGTCAGAGGCACGTCGCGCTCCAGATCCAGTTTCTGCGGAACGTATCCCAGACGCAGGCCGGACGCCCACTTCACGCTGCCTTCGTGCGCAATTGAACCGATCAGCGTCCGGAAAAGGACGGTTTTACCCGAGCCGTTTGGTCCGATGACTGCAAGCGACGATCCGCGTTCCACGTGAAAACTCAGATCGCTGAGGACCCGGTTTTTATCGAAACTGACCGACAGGTGTTCGACCTCGAGAACGTTTGGCACGGCGTAGGCGCCGTCTTCCGGCAACTCATGATAGCAACGCCTATACTGGGTACCGCTATCCATGAACCGCAGGGTCCTTCGAAGGGTCGTTTTCATCGCCGCGCTGATCGCTTTCACGATGGCAATCGGCACTGCGGGCTTCCGGCTGATCGACGGCTATCCGCTGTTCGACGCCTTTTACATGACCCTGATCACCATCACCACGGTGGGTTATCAGGAAGTGCATCCTCTGAGTCATGCCGGACGAGTGTTCAATTCTTTTCTGATTTTCTTCGGTGTGAGCGCCATGTTCTTCGCCGTGGGAGCCATGACGCAGACCATCATCGAGCTCGAATTGCAGAATCGGTTTGGAAAGCGCAGAAAGAAACGGGCCATTATGCAGATGAAAGATCATTACATCGTTTGCGGTTTCGGCCGCGTAGGCCGGAATGCCGCATTCGAACTGCAGCGCGCGGGCGTTCCCTTCCTCGTGATCGACCGCAACGAACAGCGGGTGGAGCGAGCCACCCAGGCGGGAATGCTGGCCCTGCACGCGGACGCGACACGCGACGACAGCCTGCGCGAAGCCGGCGTGGAGCGGGCACGTGGATTTATCGCCGCGCTGGCGACCGACGCGGATAACGTGTTCGTGATCCTCTCGGCGAAAACGCTGAATCCACGGCTGACTGTCGTGACACGAGCCTCGGAAGAGGATGCGGAGGAAAAGCTGCGCCGCGCCGGCGCGGATACCGTCTTTTCGCCTTATAGTATGGCCGGGCATCGCCTGGCTCAGGCGCTGATCCGGCCGCACGTGGTGCAGTTGCTGGATCTCGCGAGCAAAGCCGCGGGGCTCGACGTCAACATGGAGCAGCTTCAGATCGCGCCCGGGTCGAAGTTCGCCGCGCGCGGCCTGGGCGATCTGGCGGCGCGCGAAGCGGGCGTGATTGTGCTTGCGATCAGAAAGCCGGATGGGAAAATGATGTTCAATCCGCCCGCGGCAACCGAGGTCGCCGAAGGCGATGTTCTGATTGTCATGGGGCAGCAGCCGGGTCTGCGGAATCTGGAGAACGTCCTCTCGCACGGCGCCTGAAACGCCGATACCGGCTATTGCCGTTTAGGCGTGAGACGAAGAAGGCTGTTACCCGCCAGCACATAGACGGCGCCGTCCGGGCCCTGGCGCACATCGCGTACCCGCTGCTTCAGATCGAAGAGGAGCATCTCTTCGGCGGCCACGTGCTGCTGCCTGTCCAGAACGAGACGCACCAGATGTGTACCGGCGAGCGATCCGACGAACAGATTGCCTTTCCATTCGGGAAAAACGTTGCCTGTGTAGAACATCATGCCGGATGGCGCGATAGAAGGCACCCAGAAATAGACCGGCTCTTCGACGCCTTCCATGCTGTGCTTGCCGTTGCCCACGGGCACGTTCCTGCGTCCGTCGGTGCGCTGCTGATCGTACTGGACGCCGTAGGATACGTCCGGCCAGCCGTAATCCTTCCCGGCGCGCACGATGTTGATCTCGTCGCCTCCCTGGGGACCGTGATCGGTGGCCCATAGCTCGCCGGTCGCGGGATTAATCGCCGCGCCTTCGGGGTCGCGGAATCCATGCGCGAACGTCTCGGGCAGCACGGTGGCCCGGTTCAGCCATGGATTATCTTTCGGAATCGAGCCATCGCGATTGATGCGGATGACGCGGCCGGAGAAGTTGCGGCGGATATCGGGGTTGTCGGTGAAGTCGTGCTCGACGCCGTCGAGATCGGAATCGTAGAAGCGGAAACGGTCGGCCCCGGTTATGAGCAGCGTGCCGTCGGGCGCGATCACGATGCGCCGCTCGCCACCGCCGTCGATCAGGACCTCGACGTTCTCGAGACGTTTATTGTCTTCACTCAGGCGCGCGCGGGCGACACGCTCCATGCCGAGATTCATGGTACGCCGCTCGGCCAGCGATTTGGTCCAGACCTGCTGGTAGAAGAACTCGTTTGGCCAGAGGGCCGGCGCCTCGCCTCTCGGCGGCGCGAACCAGGTGAAGTAGAGGGTGCGGTTGCGCGCGAAGTCCGGATCGAGCGCGACATCGTGCAGACCCTGCGCCGCGATCACTTTGACGGGAGGCACTCCTTCGATCGGCGCGGAGACGACGCCATCCGGCCGGATCGTGCGCATGGTTCCACTGCCTTCGGTGATGAGGAAGTTTCCGTCGGGAAGGAACGCGAGTGACCACGGACCGTTCAGGCGGGTGGTAATGGTTTCGATGTTGAGCTTCGGCGAAGGGGTTTTCGGCGCGGGAGCGTCGGTTTGCTGCGGGAACGCCGGGGTGGGTTTCGGAGGATTCCCCAGCTGCGATCTTTGCGCGAAAAGGGATAACGACAGCAGCACCATTCCCAACAAAGTCTTTCTCATGGCACCTGCCAGTTTACTTCCATCCCGGGATGTCCGCCGCGTTGTGGCAGTAGAAGTGCTGACGCTCACCCGTATCTTATGAAAGGGCCTGCTCCCTTACCTCGGTCTCAGCCTCCTTCCTCGGCGCGGGATAACATCGAGGCGGTAGCAAATCTGGAAGAGCAGTTTCTCCGTAATCGGACATCGAGCGATCGCATCACCGACGCCGTCGCGGCCTTCAGCGGCAGCATGCGATTCGTGGTAATCCACCTTGTCGGGTTTGCGGTCTGGGTTTTGATCAATACGGGGGCCCTCCGGCTGGGTCGCCCGTTCGACCCCTATCCCTACGTTCTTCTAAGCCTGGTAGTCTCGTGCGAAGCCGTCCTGCTTTCAACGTTTGTGCTGATGAAGCAGAATCGGGAGGCGCGCCGCAGCGATGCCCGGGATCATCTGAATCTGCAAATCGATTTGCTGTCGGAAAGGGAAATCACGAAACTTCTGCAAATGCAGATCGCCGTTTGCGAGCGCCTGGGCATCGGAACGGGAGCCGCTCAGCGGGAGATTCGGGAATTAAGCGAGGACACCGCGGTAGAGCATCTGGCGGCCGAGCTCAAAGAACGAATGACGGAACTTTCCGAGGATCGACCTGGAGAGCAGCCATGAATGCCCTCCCTTCAACGACATGGTGAATCGTTCGCTCCGCAGCGAGTATGGTGGTATGGTGCGGATATGGCAACCACCAAAGTCACTTTTACTCTTGACGATGCGGCTGTCGCGCGTCTTCAGGAAGCGTCGACAAGACTGGCCCTGCCCAAAAGCGAAATCGTCCGTGAGGCGATCCTGGAGTTTTACGATCGGATCGGCCGCCTCGGCGAACGGGAACGCCTGAGTATGCTCCGTGCTTTCGACGAACTGGTGCCGAAGATTCCGATCCGGCCGCCTGCGGAAGCCGATCGCGAAATCGCCGCCGTGCGCCGGGCGCGGAGAACCGGCGGGCGCCGCACGCAACTGTGATCGTAATCGACACGTCGGCACTGATCGACAGCCTCACCGGATCAAAACGCTCGGCGCCTGCTCTGCGTGTCTGGATTGACCAGGGCGAACGGATTCTGCTGCCGTCGCTGGTCCTTTATGAATGGCTGCGCGGGCCTCGTTTGAAAGCCGAAATTGCAGCCCAGCAGGCATTGTTCCCTGCCGAAACTTCGATCGCGTTCGGCCCGCGGGAAGCCGCGTTGAGCGCGCAACTGTACCAGGGCGTGCGGCGCGCTCGGGGCCGCGAGATCGATCTTGCCATCGCTGCCACAGCGATTTTGAGAGAAGCGGCGCTCTGGACCCTGAACACGCCGGACTTCCGCGACATCCCGAATCTCAAACTGACTCCGCACTCCCCGCACCGGGTAAAATAGGAATCGTCTCCCCCAAAGACGATTTCCGAACAGACTCTTCCATGGCCGAGACTCCATTCGTTCATCTCCACAACCACACCGATTATTCGCTGCTCGACGGGGCATGCGAGATCGATCAGCTGATGGATGTAGTCGCCGAGCAGAAAATGCCGGCGGTCGCCATGACGGACCATGGCAATCTTTTCGGCGCGGTCAGTTTCTACAACGCCGCCAAAGCGAAGGGCATCCAGCCCGTCATTGGCTGTGAAGTGTACGTCTCGCAGCAGGGCCTCAAGTCGCGCTCCGACACCGACCGCTACAACCACCTTGTGCTGCTTTGCGAAAACCAGGAGGGCTACAAGAACCTGATCAGGATGGTTTCGACGGCTTTTCTCGAAGGGTTCTATTACAAGCCGCGCATCGACAAGGACCTGCTCGCCGCGCATTCCAAAGGCCTCATTTGCCTTTCGGCCTGTCTGCGCGGCGACCTCAATGAAACCATCCTCGCCGACAAATACGAAGACGCTCGCCGGCTCGCTTACACCTATCGCGACATCTTCGGCAAGGAGAATTTTTTCCTCGAAATTCAGGACCACGGTCTCGAACAGGACAAGCGCCTCACCCCGCAGGTCAATCGCCTGTCGATTGAAACCGGTATCCCGCTCGTCGCTACCAACGATTCGCATTACCTGCGCCGCGAAGACGCGCGGGCGCACGAAATCCTGATGTGCATCCAGACGGGCAAGACCATGTCCGACCCCAGCCGCATGCACTGGGACCATCCCGATTTCTACCTGAAGACGCGCGACGAAATGATGGCGCTGTTCGGTGAACTGGAAGATGCCGTCGATCGCCCGTGGGAGATTGCGCAGCGCTGCAACGTCAAGCTCGAGAAGGTCACGGATCCGTTCCCGCGCTTCGAAATCCCCGAGGGGCAGACAACCGATTCCTACTTCGCCTACATCGCGCGTCAGGGCTTTGAGAAGCGGCGCGTGCGGCTCGAAGCGCTGCGAACCGCGGGCAAGCTCAAATACGATCTGCCCGCGTACGTCGAACGTCTCGATCGCGAGATCGGGATGATCCAGCAGATGAAGTTTTCCGGCTACTTCCTCATCGTCTGGGATTTCATCCGCTTTGCCAAATCGAAGAATATCCCGGTTGGCCCCGGCCGCGGATCCGCAGCCGGAAGCCTCGTCGGGTACGCCATGCAGATCACCGATATCGATCCCCTGCAGTACGGGCTGCTTTTCGAGCGTTTTCTCAACCCCGAGCGCATCAGTATGCCCGATATCGATATCGATTTCTGCATGAACCGGCGCGGCGAAGTGATTCAGTACGTCACGGAAAAATACGGCCGTGAGCAGGTGGCGCAGATTATCACTTTCAATACGCTGGGCGCGCGCGCCGCGATCAAGGACGTCGGCCGCGTGCTCGATATGAGCTTCGCCGACGTCGACAAGATCACCAAGCTCGTTCCGAACGTCCTGAATATCAAGCTGAAGGAAGCGATCGCCACCGAACCCGGGTTCGCGGCGCTGGCCAAACAGGATTCGCGGGTGCAGGAAGTTCTCGATGTCGCCACGCGCCTCGAAGGCTTTGCGCGCAACTCATCGGTGCACGCGGCGGGTGTGGTCATCTCGCCCGAGCCGCTGCGCAACATCGTTCCGCTCTATCGCACCAACCGCGAGGAAATCGTCACCCAGTACGACATGAACGGTCTTGACAAGCTGGCGCTTCTTAAGATGGATTTCCTTGGACTGACCACGCTGACGCTCATCGACGACGCGCTCAAAATGATCGAGAAGCGGCACGGCGTGCGCATCGTTCCCGAGGATCTTCCGCTCGACGATCCGGCGGCTTACGAGATCTTCAGCAAGGGTTTTACCAGCGGTGTATTCCAGTTCGAATCGCCGGGCATGCGCGATATCCTGCGCCGCTACCAGCCGACGCGCATTGAAGACCTGACCGCGTTGAACGCTCTCTATCGCCCCGGCCCCATTCAGGGCGGGATGCTCGACGATTTCATCGAGCGCAAGCACGGCCGCAAAGCCATCCAGTACGACCTGCCCGAGTTGAAGGACATCCTCGGCGAAACCTACGGCATCATCCTTTATCAGGAACAGGTGATGCAGATTTCGAGCCGCCTCGCCGGCTATTCGCTGGGCGACGCGGACATCCTGCGCCGCGCCATGGGCAAGAAGAAGTTCGAGGAGATGGCGAAGCAGCGCGAACGGTTCCTCAAAGGCGCGGCCGAGCGTGGACATCCGGCGAAGAAGGCCGAAAAAATCTTCGACCTGATGGAGCAGTTCGCGGGCTACGGATTCAACAAGTCGCATTCGGCGGCTTATGCGTTTCTGGCTTTCGTCACCGGCTATCTCAAGGCGCATTATCCGGTCGATTTCATGGCTGCGCTGCTGACTTCGGAAACGGGCAACGTGGCGAAGGTGGTGAAGTATATCAACGAATGCCGGGAAATGAACATTCGCGTGCTGCCGCCGGACGTGAATGCGAGCGAGTACACGTTCACTCCCGTACGGGACGAGAAGGGGGACGCCATTCGCTTCGGTCTGGGCGCGGTGAAGAACGTCGGCCAGAACGCTGTTGAGGCCATTCTCAAGGCACGCGCCGAGCTTGGACGCTTTCGCTCGATCTATCAATTCTGCGAGCATGCCGACATGGCGTCGATCAATCGCCGCGTCATGGAGAGCCTGGTCAAAGCGGGCGCGATGGATTCGCTGCAGGGTACGCGCGCGCAGTTGTTGCTCGCGCTCGATCCCGCGATTGAAACGGGCACGCGGGCGGCGCGGGATCGCGACAGCGGTCAGGGCGGATTGTTCGGTGGCGGCGCCGCGGAAGAGCATCCCGAGCCACCGCTTCCCAAAGCCAATGACTGGACGTTGAAAGAGAAGCTGCAGGGTGAGAAGGAGCTTCTGGGTTTCTATGTCACCGGACACCCGCTCGACAGCTACGAGGACAAGATCGCGGAACTGGCGACCCACGATTCGACGAAGCTGGAAGATCTGGAAAAAGGCGCCGAGGTAGCTTTGTGCGGCATGATTACGGGTGTGCAGAAGCGACGCAATCGTGAGGGCAAGGCGTGGGCATCGCTGGTGATCGAAGATCGCAGCGGCAGCATCGACGCGATGGTTTTCACCACGCAATACGAGCGCCTGGTGCCGATGCTGTTGGAAGATCAGGCCGTACTCATCCGCGGATCGGCGCTCCCCGAGGAGGGCAATCCCACCAAAGTTTCGGTGCAGGAAATCGTGCCTCTCGACGTCGCGCGTGTGCCGCTGCCGAGCCTGATCAGCGTGAAGGTATTCGTGGGGCGCAATGGCATCGACCGCGCGGCCGCGCTTCGTCAGCTCTTCGAACGCAAGCCGGGGGATACGCAGGTGCGGTTGCGCCTCGAAGCCGCACGGGATTTTTCGGTGATCCTGGACGTGCCATCCAAAGTCCGGCCAGACCGCGAATTCAAGTCTGAACTCGCGCGGATCTGCGGACCGGACATGATGGAAATCCTGGGTAGTTAAGATCTACACTGGGTTGGTGGAAGATATCACCATCACCGTCAGTTGCTGCGAAGAAACGGGCATGTTGGTTGCCCACTGGGACGATCCCAAGGGTCGCGGCGGACTGACGACACAGGCAGCGCGGCTGAGCGATCTGGAGACCAACATTCGCGACGCAGTTGAGGTTCACTTCGAGCCAGCGGAGATTCCCAGCCGGATTCGCCTCCACTTCGAGAACGATCCCGTCCTTGCCGCCGCGTGAAGTTACCCAGGGATTTGTCGGGCGCCGACGTCGTTCGCGCTCGAAAAGGCGGGCTTCACCGTGCATCGGCAATCCGGGTCTCATATCAGGTTGGGGAAGAACGCCGTGCGCGTTACGGTGCCAGACCACAAGACGATTGCTCCTGGTACGTTGAAAAGCATTCTCAAACAAGCGGGCCTGGATCTGCAGATTCTCATTGGCGAGCGGTGATCGCCAGACGCGCAAGTTATTCCAGCGGGAAAAATCCTCCCTGACCAAGCCAGACCTTCGTCATGTCCGCCAGTGCATCAAATGTAACGAGGAAAGCCGAATTCGTAGCTGGCCAACTCCTGCAAAAGCCGGAACAGATCATCACTACCCGTGAACGTTCCCAACGTATAAGATGGGGCGAAGAGATGCGAGCGATTCAAGCTGCGGTAATTGTGCTGTGGCTATTCGCCGGAACGGCATTCTCGCAGCTCCGTCTGCGTCCATTCCTGAACCTTCCGGGAGAAACAAGCGATCCCGCCATCTCGCCGGATGGAAGGACCCTCGTATTCGCCTGGTGGCCACCTGATGTCAGTGCCTGGGGCCTTTACACGAGGCCGATGAGCGCTGGTGAGCCCAAACTGTTCGCACGGGGCGGAGATTTCGGCATGGCGGCATCTCCCAAGTGGTCTCCCGACGGGAGGTGGATCGCGTTCTTGCGCCCGGAAACGCGACGGACTGCCAGTCTATTCATTAAGCCCGCAACCGGGGGCGAGGAAAGAGCGCTCGGCAGTGTCTGTAACAATGCCGCGGCGTGGACCGCCGATAGCCGTTTTCTTGTAGCCCCCAACAATGGGGATACGGACTTGGACGAATGCCGGCTTACCGTCATTTCCACGCAGCCGGATGGCCCTTCTCGGCAGCAACTTGCGGATCGTGGCGTGTACCCGTCGGTATCACGCGATGGAAAACTCCTGGCCTTCGCCCGAAATAATGAGATTCACCTTCTGCCCATAGCTCCTGACGGTCGAGCGCTGGGCTCCGACACAACGCTAATCAGAGAGGCAGGGACGATTTCGCAGATAACATGGGATTTTCGCACGAACGAAATCCTGTATCTGGTATCGCAAGATCTTTCGGTGATCCACAGAATCAAGCCTCGTCCTGGCGCCATACCTCGCGCCGCTGAAACTATCGACGGCGAATTCAACGTGGTGTCTATGCCGGCAGATCGAAGTATCGCCCTGGCAGAAGTGGAGACTTACCATAATTCTCTTTGGAAGATTGACCTGCAGGCGACCAGACCGCGATTCGAGAAGGTTCGCGATCTACCGTGGAATGTCGATAATCTGAAGCTCTCGACAGATGGCCGAACGGCGCTTTATTCGGTTCACACCGGCGGCCACTCGGAGATTTTTACGTCTAAGGCTGACGGCGCGGAACCAAAGCGCCTTTTCACGATCCCGTATGAACGCATCCTGCAGATTTCGTGGTCGTCCGATACGAAGCGAATCGCCTTCACTGCGGAACCAGTACTTACTCAGGTTGCACCGTCCCACCTGTTTGTAGCTTCTGCCGCCGCGGGGACGCCGCGCCGCGTCGGGGATCAGTTCGATGACGCCAGCTTGATAGGTTGGTCGGAAGATGGCCAGTCACTCTACTATTCGGCCGGAGTCCATCAGTCGTTTTCGGCCGGAATAATCCGAGGCGAGTGGCCCGTATGGAGATTGAATATTGTCACGAACCAGGCGACTCAGGTTGCGAAGCTCTCGGCCCACCCTATGGATCTGGTCAGCGGATACATTTATCAAAGACTCGATCTGGTTCCATTCAGCCTTCTCCGTACTCCCCTTGGCGGCGGGCCTGTGGAGCACATTCTGGATCAGGCATTGAATTTTGCGATCGGTACTGACTACATCTTCTTTATCAGGCAGGACGCGGAGCCACCGACGCAGGGTGGTCTGAATCTATATAGATTCGATCTCGCAACCCAAACCACGGAGTTCATTACCAACGTGGGGTTCGCAGCAGCATTGCAATTATCTGAAGACGCGAAATCACTTTATGTCGAACGAAACGAGCCGCCTCGTCGAGACATAATGCTGGTTCAGAACGAACGTTGAAGAGGTAACCGCTTAGGTGTGCACGCTCCACGCCGAGCGCGCGACGGCGCTCGGGACCACTGTGTGCTGGGGCGGGGACAAGGGACTGCCGCCCTTGCCCCGCACCCCCATCCTCGCCACAACCATCCATCCTCCGCTGCGCTCCGAAATCGAGTCGGCGTTGACGAAGCCAGCAGGTCCCTGTCCGTGATCTCGTCCTTCTTTAGTTTCGCCACGTTGACTGCTCCTCCCAATTTCGTGTCGCCCAGGCCCAGATTGAGCGCAGATCGCAGTTATTCGCCTCTGGCGGAACCTCCTGACCCAGAAACCGCAACGCGCGAATCAACAGCTCAGGTGCTTGATTTACATCCAGCGCGGGTGCGAGCGTCTGCTTGCTCAGCTTTTCGCCGTTCTCATTCGTCACGATCGGCACGTGTAAATAGCGCGGGGTCGGGTATCCCAGCAGCCTCTGCAGATAAATCTGACGCGGGGTCGAATCCAGCAGATCGGCGCCGCGTACGACATCCGTTATCTCCTGATACGCATCGTCGACCACCACGGCCAGCTGATAGGCGAAGATGCCATCCGCGCGCAGCACCGTGAAATCATCGCCCTCGAATCGGACGCGCCAGCGCCGCCCGCTCGTGCATTGACAAGGGGCCGTCGTCGTCCGCGAGCATGAACACGCATAAACGAACCCATCGTGCTTCAGCCGGTCGAGTGCCTCTCTATACGCCTCGATGCGCGTACTCTGATACAGCACCGGCCCATCCCACTCGAATCCGAAGCGCTCCAGAGTGAAGAGAATGTCATCGGCCGCGCCGGGCACCATGCGTGGCGCATCGATATCCTCCATGCGCACCAGCCATTTTCCGCCCCGCGAACGCGCGTCGAGGTAACTCGCCACGGCTGCCACCAGCGAACCGAAGTGGAGCGGCCCGCTGGGAGTGGGAGCGAAGCGACCTTTCATGGAAATGCGGCGAAGCGGCCGATCATAACAACAATTGCGGCAGGATCCCGGCGGATGTCCCACGCAGCGAGTACGTCACGTCTGCGGAGAATGCGGTCTCCTCCGGATTGATTTCGATGACCGTGCGGGCCATCGGGATCAGCCCCGCCGCCGGATAAACCTGCGCCGAAGTGCCGGCGACGATGAGAACATCGGCAGCGCAAACCGCAGCCGCGGCTCGCTCCATCGCACCCTCCGGCAACGTCTCTCCAAACCAAACCACGCCGGGTCGCAGCATCCCGCCGCAACCGCAGCGTGGAGGCAGATCGTTCAGTTCCGTGCGATCGACGCGCTCCGCGCGGCAACTGAGACATTGCACCGTCCAGATGTCCCCATGCAATTTGATTATGTTCTTCGATCCGGCCAGATCGTGCAGGCCGTCGACATTCTGCGTGACGAGCGCAAACGAGCCGACGCGTTTCTCCATCTCGGCGAGCGCTTTATGCCCGGCATTCGGGCGAGCGGTGGCGATAGCGCGGCGGCGCTCCTCGTACCAGGTCCAGACAAACTTCGGATCCCGTGCGAAGCCTTCCGGCGTGGCCAGATCTTCAAAACGGTGCCGGCGCCAATAGCCGCCATTGCTGCGGAAAGTGGGGATGCCGCTCTCGGCCGAGACGCCGGCACCGGTCAGTGCCGCGACGCAGCCGGCGCCACGAACCACCTCGCGGGCTGCGTCAATGCTGTGCGTCGCCTGACGAAGCCCGGAGAGCGGTGGCATCACCACCAGTATGCTACGTGTTCGCGGTGGCAGGGGCCGACGAGGTATTGATGTTTCCGTTCACACCGCTGGGGAAGAAGCCTCCACTTGTTACGTTGGCCGCGTCTCCAAACGCGATGTAAAGGACCTGGCCGGGAGTGCGCACCGGTGTGAGGCCGGAAGAGTTGGTGGTGAAGTATTGCGTGCCGCTGGGAGGAGGCACGTCGTCGGCGCCATCGAGCGGTTTCGTCGGCGCCTGATAGAGCGACGCGTGCAGGCGCAGATTCGCGGTATGTTCCGCCTCGGTGGCAAGGATACGCGCGGCCACTCCGAGGTACGTTTTGTTCTGGATCAATGGAGCCGCGCCGCCGTACGCGGAGACGCCGGTGTCTTCGAGGGCGCGGGCGAGAGCGATGAAGGCTTCCTGACTTTCAAACCCCGTCCCCAGAGCGTTCAGATTGATCGGGGGCTTGGCGATCGGCGTCACGCCCGCGCCCGTCAGCGCCGACTGAAGCAGTGTCACGTGGGCGCGTTCGTCGGCGGCGATCTGCATTGCCGAGTTTACGAGCGACGAATTGTTGAAGAACGAAACCATCTGCCCGCCGGTGGTTGGACCGGCAGTCCCGCTTCCGGTTATTGTGACCGACATCTTGTCGATGGTCTGGCCGGTAGTGGCGACCGTATAGAATTCCGCCTCAAGATATTCCAGATTGAGAGCGAATGTCAGGATATCAGCGTCGGTAATCGTGGACTGAGCCTCCACGCGGCTGAAAAAGGCGGCAATTCCCGCGCTGGCCAGGCCCAGTTGTCTGGCGAAGGCGCGCCGGCCCGATAAGGTCGCTTGAAGTGTTTCCGTGTGCATGCTTTTTTGTCCTTTGTGCTATTGGAAATTCAGGCTCATGGTATTGGCGGGGATTCCGTCAACGGTGACCACGAGCTTCACTGCGCCTTTGCCCGCGAGCGTTTGCGGCAGCGGGCCTATGTTGATCTGATCGAGGCCGGCCAGTCCCTGAGCCCCGGCAAAAAGCACCGGGACCTGAATGCCGCCAATGTCTGCGATTACCGGGTTCGCCGAGTGCCGGTCGATCCCGGTCGCATACAGGATCAGATACAAGCTGTCGGTAAACGGCGTGAGATTGATCGGTGCGGCCGTCGCCGGCGCGCCATTGATCCCCATAGTGAACGGCGCGGGATCGTATGATGCGCTTCCGCCCGATACCCTGACCACCTGCGCGGCGGGAGGTCCGCTGCCTGAATTGTCAGCGGAGAAAATGCCCGGGGCGACGTTGGATATTTCGACCGAGCCTTTGTAGGTGTTGCTGCCGATCGTGACGTTGGCTGTGGCTTTACCAACTGCAAGGTTTGACGGGACGAGGTAGTTGATCTGCCCCGCTGCCACCATGAACAGGGGCGCGGCCGCTGTGTTACCGGCGCTGTCCGTAATTGAAACCATGGCGTCACCGAGCGTTGTGGGTAACGGCAATTCGTTCGATGTTGTGATTGTCATCGCGAACGCGTTGCCAAAACCCGCGGCGATGGAATTCGGTGCGACGAAGGGCGTCCAGTTGGCGGCTGAAACTGTAGTGAACGGGTTCTGCGCGGAGGCGCTGCTCAGAAGGGTGAAGTATGCGAGCGCATACAGGAGACTCTGTTTTGTTGGGTGCAATGACCCTCCTTTCTCCTGCAAGGTTAGTCGCAGCGGGATCGGCGGGTCAACCCGAATATGGCCTGTAAATTACTTATTTTTCAATGGGTTAGATTGGATACAGTGAAAAGCATCCGATGCCGCGTCTATTTCGTATACACAAGATCGGCACCGGCTGGAGTAAGCCGCATCAACTCGAGGTGAAGAGCGTCAACCAGCGCGTTCCAGCTGGCTTCAATGACGTCGTCCGAAACGCCCACCGTGGTCCAGCTCTTATGATGGTCGGACCATTCCACCAGCACCCGGACCTTCGCCGCCGTGCCCTTCTTCGAATCGAGCACGCGCACTTTGTAATCCGTCAGTCGAACTTCCGCAAGCTGGGGATAGCGCGCCGAGAGGCACTTGCGCAGTGCGACGTCGAGCGCGTTCATGGGACCGTTCCCGGTTGCGCACTCGGTGCGAATTCCGGCATCGGTCGAGACCGCGACCGTGGCTGTGGCGTGACCGGGCTTGATCGCAACATAATGATCCCGCACTTCGAAGAAATTCACGCCCGGGTGCATGGCCTGGCGCACGAAGAGTTCGAAAGTGCCGTCCGCCGCTTCAAGATCGTAGCCCTGGAATTCCATCTCCTTGACTCGTTCGAGCAGGTCGCGCCGCGCCTGCTCCGTGAGCCGGTCCGCGAGACCCTGCTGTTGCAGCCGATATGCGACGTTGCTGCGCCCGGAAAGATCGCTGACGAGGACGCGCTGGCGATTGCCAACAAGCTCGGGCGAAATATGCTCATACGTCGACGAATCCTTCATGACCGCGCTGACGTGCACTCCGCCTTTATGCGCGAAGGCGCTCTGGCCGACGTATGCCTGGTCCTTTCGCATTGGCAGATTGGCCAGTTCGGCGATGAAGCGGCAGGTCGAAGTCAGCGCCTGGAGCTTGTCCGGCCCGATGGTGGTGTGTCCCAGCTTGAGCTCCAGATTGGCGATGATGGACGCCAGATTGGAATTGCCACAGCGTTCGCCGTAGCCGTTGAGGCATCCCTGCACGTGCGACGCGCCTTTGCCGACGGCGGCAAGCGCGTTGGCTACCGCGACATCGGAATCGTTATGGGTATGGATGCCGATGATGCCGTCCAATTTTGAACGAACGTCGGCGACAATCCCGGCGAGGAAATCGGTCAGCGTGCCGCCGTTGGTATCGCAGAGACAGAGGACGTCGGCGCCCGCGTGTTTCGCGGCTTCGAGTGTCCTCAGAGCGAAATCGCGGTTGTGAATATAGCCGTCGAAGAAATGCTCGGCGTCGTAAACGACTTCCTTGCCGTGATCCTTCAGATAGCGGACCGTCTCCGCAATAATCGTGAGGTTCTCGTTCTCGGTAATGCCGAGAGCGCGTGAGACGTGCAGGTCCCAACTCTTGCCGAAGATGGAAATGACGGGGGTGCCGGCGTCGATCAGCTCCCGCACATTTCGATCTTCCTGAACGGAATTCTTCGCGAAGCGCGTCGAGCCGAAAGCCGTGAGCTTCGCATGTTTCAGCTTCAGACCGCGTGCCTGCTCGAAAAATTCCTTGTCTTTGGGATTGGAGCCCGGCCATCCGCCTTCAATGTAGTCGATACCGAGCTCATCCAGTTTTCGGGCAATGAGAATTTTGTCATCGACCGAGAAAGAGACGGCTTCGCCCTGCGAGCCGTCCCGAAGAGTGGTATCGAACGTTTGAATGCGCATGGTATTTATCTTTAAGCCTGGGCCGCGGGGACGCCGACCTCTTTGTTCCGCTTCAGGAACGTCATCATTTTGCGCAGCTCGCGGCCCACGTTTTCGACGGGCTGATCGGCCTGTGCGGCGCGCATCGCCAGAAACTTCTGACGGCCCGCCTTGTTCTCGCCGATCCATTGTCTGGCGAACTCGCCCGACTGGATTTCGGAGAGAATCTTCTTCATTTCCTTGCGGGTTTCGGCGGTGATGATGCGCGGCCCGCGAGTGTAATCGCCGTACTCGGCGGTATCGGAAATTGAGTAGCGCATGTAGCCGAGACCGCCCTCATAGATGAGGTCGACGATCAGCTTGAGTTCGTGCAGGCATTCGAAATAGGCGATTTCCGGGGCATAACCGGCTTCGACGAGGGTTTCGAATCCGGCGCGAATCAGTTCCGAAGCGCCGCCGCAGAGTACGGCCTGCTCACCGAACAGATCGCTTTCGGTCTCTTCCCGGAACGTGGTTTCGATCACGCCCGCGCGCAGGCAGCCGAGCGCCGCCGCGTATGCCAGAGCGTTTTCGAGAGCCTTGCCCGTGGCGTCCTGCTGGATGGCGACGAGCGCGGGAACTCCGGAGCCTTCGACGAAAACCTCGCGCACGCGATGGCCCGGAGCTTTGGGAGCAATCATGGAAACATCCACATCGGCGGGCGGCTTGATGAAGCCGAAATGGATGTTGAACCCATGGGCGAACATCAACGTCTTGCCCTTAGTCAAATTCGGCGCGATATCGGAGGCGTAGAGGTCGCCCTGAATATGATCGGGCACGAGAATCATCATCACGTCGGCCGCCTTTGCCGCTTCAAACGGCGTCATAACCGGGAGCCCGGCGGCGGTTGCCTTCGTCCGGCTCTTGCTTTCAAATGGCAGGCCGACAATGACGTCGAGACCCGAATCGCGCAGGTTGAGCGCGTGCGCGTGCCCCTGCGAGCCGTAGCCGATGATGGCGATTTTCTTTCCTTTAAGCGCGTCGATATTTCCGTCTTTTTCGTAAAAGCGTCGTGGCATTTATGTTCCTTGGATTGTTAAATGGTTTGCGCGATGGCCGGCGTCGGCACCGGCGGTTGCAGCCGGAGTTTTTTGGCCTCAAGCGACATGGCGATGGCGCCGGAGCGCGCCACGTCAATTTCGCCGTAGCTGCGCATCACTTCGACGAACTCGTCGAGTTTCTCGGGTTCGCCCGTGGCCTCGATGGCGAAGCCCTCGGTCGACGAATCGACCACCCGCGCATTGAAGATTTCCGCTTCTTTCAACACTGTGGTGCGGCTGTCCTGCATACAGCGAACGCGCACCAGAACCAGCTCGCGAATCACCGCGGGCGACTCGGTCATGTCTGTCGCCTGCAGCACGTTGACCAGCTTGTTGATCTGCTTGATGACCTGAGCGCGGATGCGATCCTCGACATCGACCACAATGGTCATGCGCGAGAGCTCCGGGTCGAGCGTTTTGGCGACCGTAAGGCTCTCGATGTTGTAGCCCCGCGCCGAAAGAACACCGGTCACACGCAGCAGTGCGCCCGGTTTATTTTCGAGAAGAATCGATATTGTCTGAAGCATTTTCTTACTCAACCCACCGCCACGGGCTCGGGCGGCCCCAACACCATCTCGTGAATTGCGCCGCCCGCAGGAACCATCGGATAGACGTTCTCGTCGCGCGTTACCTTCACGTTCAGCAGGTACGGCCCCGGTTCTTTGACGGCTTCTTCCAGCGCCTGAGCCAGCTGCCACGGTTTATCGATCGTGCGCCCTTTGAATCCGTAGGCGCCGGCAAGCTTCTCCGCGTCGGGAAAGCTGTCCAGTTCGACTGCGCTCAGCCGGTTGTTGTAAAACAGCGTCTGCCATTGCCGGACCATGCCGAGATAGCCGTTGTTCATCACCACGATTTTGACGGGCAGAGCATGCGCCGCGATGGTGGCCAGCTCGGGGATCGACATCTGAAATCCACCGTCGCCGCAGATGGCGAAAACGAGCTTGTCGGGACGAGCCATTTGCGCACCCAGCGCAGAAGGCAGACCGAAGCCCATGGCGCCGAGTCCGCCGGAATTGATCCAGAGGCGCGGCTCGTTAAAACGAATCAGCTGCGCGGCCCACATCTGATGCTGTCCCACGTCGGAGGTGACAATGGCCTGGCCGCCGGAGAGACGATCGATCTCGTCCATAAGGTGCTGCGGTTTGATAGCGTCTTCTGCGCGGGAGCGATCAAATGGATGCTCCTCCCGCCACGCTTGTATCTGGGTCCACCACCTCGACCGCGAGCCTTCCTTCTTCGCCTTCATCTCGGGCGCGAGTTCCTCGAGCGCCTTGTTGAGCTTTTGCAAAACGCGTTTGACATCGCCCACGATCGGTATATCGGGAACGCGGTTCTTGCCGATTTCCGCCGGGTCGATATCCACATGGATGACGCGCGCGTGGCGCGCGAACGACTGCAGCTGGCCCGTGACGCGATCGTCGAAACGCGTACCGAGGGCGATGAGAAGGTCGCATTCGGTCATTCCCATGTTGGCCGCGTAACTGCCGTGCATACCCGGCATGCTGATGAAGTTGGGATGGCTGGACGACAGGCCGCCAAGCGCCATCAGGGTGCAGACGGTGGGCGCATTCACCATTTCAACCAGTTCCGTCAGTTCCGCCGAAGCGTTGCCGAGAACGGTGCCGCCGCCCGCATAAACGAACGGCCGGTCGGCTTCCCAGATCAACTGCGCGGCGCGCCGGATCTGTCCCGCGTGGCCTTCGGTAAAGACCTTATAGCCGGGGAGATGAATGGCATCGACGGGAACGTAATGGCCCCGCGCCATGAAAACGTCCTTCGGGATATCGACGAGAACCGGCCCGGGGCGGCCGCTGGCCGCGATATAAAAAGCTTCGTGGACGATCTGCGGCAGCTCCTGCAGATTCTTCACCATGAAGTTGTGTTTGGTGGCCGAACGCGTAATGCCGAAGGTGTCGGCCTCCTGGAAGGCATCGCTGCCGATGAGCTTCGAGTGGACCTGTCCGGTGATGGCGACGATCGGGATGGAATCCATCATGGCGTCGACGAGTCCCGTGACGAGATTGGTGGCGCCAGGGCCGGATGTGGCGCAGCAGACGCCAACCTTGCCGGTGGTGCGGGCATAGCCTTCCGCGGCGAAGCAGGCATTCTCTTCGTGGCGCACAAGCACGTGACGGATGTGGCTGTCGTAGAGGGCGTCGTAAAACGGCAGGGTGACGCCGCCAGGATAGCCGAAGAAGCAGTCGACGCCTTCCCGTGCAAGGCATTCGAGCAGGACTTCAGCGCCGTTCATTAACTTTCCGGATTCGGTCTGCATAAAATAACTCCCGTCCCTGTTAAAACAAAAAGGCCATCAGCGGGCTTTTTACCCCGCTGACGGCCTCGGATCTTTTCGACTCCCGAAAGCCTCAGACGGGGACGATAACGACCCCAACCCCAATAATGCTTACTACAGGGATAGAGGTGGTAATTCGGCCTGTGAAGCTGGAGAGCATTGAACTACTAGTCTATGGCAGAAGTTTTTGAAATGCAATAACGAATTGCTATAAGAAAAATTTATAGATGGATCGGCTGGCGAGAGACGGACGCCGATCTGGTGAACGCCGCATATTCCAGGATTAATCTTAAGCGTCGGCTCGGGCAAAGTATGCACCAGCCGATGGAAAAGGACGGGATTAGGGTAACCGGCAGTCACTTACAAGTCCTTTTGAATAAATAGTTTAGGTTTCTATTTAGCAGGGGGAAAAGAAAAGCCGCGGCGGCGATTTCAGGCTCATACGGCGCTTCGTTATCGCTGCCGATTGTAATTGCACTGCAATAACCGCTGATAATTTATCTTAAGAATTCCTTTTTGTGCCTTTACATACAGAAAAATCTGTATTACCCTTTTGCCATGCCCTATCGGAAACAGCCGATCGTCAGTCAGCTTTTCCCGAGACCTGCCCATCCTGTTTTTCCCAACAGACGAATCCAGGCACAATGTTTCCGGCCCAAATCAAGTTCAAAATCTTCAGGACGGTGCCCTGATCCTCAAGCTTGATAAGAATTTTCTGACGTAGAATTCATGTGAAAAACAGGTAAAAGTAATGACCAACAGCCCCCAGATTGTCATTCTTGGAACTGCCGCGCACGATGATTATGTCCGCGGAATTGCGATGCATACAGATTCGGAAGTTCACACGGCCGGAAGTCTCTGGGACACCATCTCCCTGATACGAAGCAAGCCCTGCGACGTCCTTTTCGCCGAATTGCCTTTTGGCGAGATCGACAGCGACGAACTTCTTTCTCTCGTGCGGGAGAACTGTCCGGATTGTCTGACCATTTTCCGGATACCCTCGAGCCGCGTGGCTGACGCCGTGCGTCTCGTACGCCGCGGCGCATATTCCTGCGTCGACGACGAGACGCCGCATCCCGAGGTTCGGGAGATCCTGGATCGCGCCATCCTCGAGGTTCACTCCCGCAAATCGTCCAGAGCCGTAAATGGCGCAGGCTGGCGCCGGATGCTGGTAGGCGAAAGCCCCGAGATGCAGGACGTCGCGACGATCATACAAATGATCGCGTCGCGCCGCTGCACCGTGCTGATTTCCGGGGAAACGGGGACGGGCAAGGAGATGTGCGCCCGGGCCATCCACGCCGCCAGCGATCGCTCGATCAAGCCGCTGGTCGCGCTCAACTGCAGCGCTATTCCCGAGCATCTGCTTGAGGCCGAATTGTTTGGCCACACGCGGGGGGCCTTCACGGGGGCGATCAACGAACGTGCGGGACGCTTCGAGGAAGCCGACGAAGGCACTCTTTTCCTCGACGAGATCGGCGACATGCCGTTCGACCTGCAGGCCAAACTGCTGCGCGTGCTGCAGGAGCGCGAAATCCAGCGTCTGGGCAGTTCGAAGACGATCAAGGTAAATGTCCGGATCATCGCGGCTTCCAATCTCGATTTGCTGGAGCGCGTGAAGCAGGGGCGGTTTCGCGAGGATCTCTACTACAGGCTCAACGTGGTACCCGTTCAAATGCCGGCCTTGCGCGACCGCCGCGGGGACATTGCTCTGCTGGCTCGCCATTTTGTGACCCGGGTATGCAAGCTCGAAGGCATCGATCCGAAGGAGATTTACAATGAAACGCTGGCGAAACTTGCCAGCTACGACTGGCCGGGCAACGTCCGGCAGCTCGAAAACATGATCGAGCGGGCAGTGATTATCTCCGGGAATCGCAATTTTCTGGTGCCGGGCGATTTTCCCCTGGGGTCCGGCGTACCCGGTTCAATGATTCCACGAATGCCTCCGGCAAGCGTCTCCATGCCCGATCATGGGATCGATTTCACCGAAGTGGTGAGCGTTTTCGAAAAGAATCTGCTGGAACAGGCTTTGCAGAAGGCCAAGGGCAACAAGACTCTTGCCGCCGATCTGCTGGGGCTGAAACGCAGCACCCTGATATCGAAACTTCGGGTTCTCGAAACATTCGCGGCCTGAGTTCTGCCCGGTCCGCTCTTCTTATAAACACGATCCACCGCGGGCGAAGGCGCCCGCCTCACCATTTCAAGTCGCTGTAAATTCAGAAGACCGCCGTCGAATATTCGCCGGACGCGGCGAAACTTCGCCATTTTGCCGAATGAAATCTGATATTTCAACGTGGTCAAAATAACCGATATTCAAAGGGCATCAAACTTTTTTATTGAAATAATTGAGGCGCGAACTCATCGAGATAATTTCGCCAGTTGATCCATGTATGAGCGCCTGGGCTCTCTTTGAAAACCACATTGAATCCGTGTATCTTCAGCATTTCTACAGTGTTACGCGATGTTGCGATTAACCCGTCATCGCTTCCGGTGCTGAACCAGAAAAGCTTCAATCCTTTCTTTGCTGCGGCATTATCCAGCTGGGCCTTATGCAGATCTTGCCAGGCTGCCATGGGATTCGCCGCGGGGCCGCTCCCCGCGGCTGGAATCAAGCCGCCGATCAAACCAGAACTGAAGACTCCGATGTAAGCGAATTTATCCAGATGCGGAACCGCGATACTCAGGGTTTGCGTGCCGCCCATGGATAACCCCGCAATGGCGCGACGCCGGCGATCGGTCTGGATGCGGTAATGCGTCTCCGCGTAAGGCATGATGTCGGTCATGAATTCGTTGACGAAATCCTCCTGGGCGTTCGCCGGGCCCACGAACCCGCCGGTTGTCGTGGTGTGTCCCGCGGGCATGACAATCACCATCGGTTTCGCCTGCTTCGCCGCGATCAAATTGTCAATAATGAAACCGGCCCGTCCCACCGAAGTCCAGGATTCGTCGCAGTCCCCGGCGCCGTGCAAGAGATAAAAGACCGGGTATTTGCCCTGGCCCGTCTGGTATCCCGGAGGCGTATAGACGTGCATGCGGCGGAACTTCTTCAGCACGGTGGAGTAGTACGTTACCGCCGACACCGCGCCGTGCGGGACATCTTTCGTGTCCATGAAATCCGCGCCGGGAATGTAGAACATGCTCCAGACGTTGGTGTTCGATTCACTGACGGAGGGGTTGCGCGGGTCGATTACGGAGACGCGGTCGACATTGAAGTTATAGCGGTACGCTCCGGGATCGATCGGGCCGAGCGTCACTTCCCAGACGCCGTTGTCCGTTTTGGTCATGGCGGCGCCCTGCAGGTTTCCGGGAATGTCGGATCCGGTGAGCCTGACGCTCTGCGCTTCCGGGGCGAAGATGCGAAAGGTGACGTGGCCGTCGGTCTGGATTTCCGGTGAAACCACGGCCGGCGCCTGGGGCCCGCGGCCGGCTCGACCCGGCGCCTGTGCCGGTGCGACGGACGAGAACGAAATCGCGGCCAGCGCCGCCAGAACCTTTTTCATTTATCTCTACTCCGTGACGTTGAACAGCAGTTTGAATCCGTAATCCATGTGCAGTTGCTGATGGCAGTGGAAGAGCGTGAGGCCTTCCATCGCCGGGACGAAGTCCGCCGCGATTTTGCGGTAGCCCTTCAGCAGCACGACGTCCTTCATCACCCCTGCCGTCGGTTTGCCGTAGACATTGGTCAGCTCGAAACTGTTGCGATGCAGGTGCACCGGGTGCGAGTCGTCGGTCTGGTTATCGAAGATCAGCCGATAGCGCTGGCCCTTCTTCAGCGCGCGCGGCTGAGCGTTTTCATCGAACGTCTTGCCGTTGATGGTCCAATGATTGAACGCGCCCGTGCCGCCGTTGATTTTCCCGAAGGAGAGCGTAATCGTCTCGACCGGATTGGCCACCGGGCGGTCCTCGCCGAACATCGTGTAATCCCAGGGCTTCCGCTGCGGTTTGATCCAGCGCGGCGCGCCTTTCTGATTCGCGTATTCGACCACGATGCCCATTCCGTCCCGGCGGTCGTCGTCGTGAGGCGTGCCAAACGCCCAGACCCCCGGATTCTTCATCTCAACGACGGCTGAGATGCGCTCGGCTGTACCGAACTGGAGCACGTCGACCATCCCCGGGCGCGGTACGGGATTGCCGTCGAGGGCGACGACCTGAAACTGGTGGCCCGGCAATGCGAGTTCGATATTCTCGGTGGCGCTGGCGTTGACGATGTGGAACAGGACGCGCTGGCCTTCTTTCACGCGGATCGGTTCGCCATAGCCCAGCGCCTTGCCGTTGATGGTGAACCGCTGGTAGCCGATCTCCCAGCCGTTGGGCGCCGAGTGTTTGTCCTGCTCTTCTTTGCGGGCTTTTTCCGCGGGAGTGACGTCCGGGTCGTCCATCTCCTCGGCGGTGGTGAAGAACGGTTCCCATTCATGCGTAACGAGGAAGACTTCCTGATCGTACTGTCCGGGATTGTTCTTCGGTTCGATATACACGACCCGGAACTGGCCGGTGTACGTGCCGCGATTGGTATCGGACATCGACATTACGTGCGAATGAACGAACCGCAAACCCGCGGGCTGGGGCGTCAGGCGGTAACGCACATGGCCGTGGGCGGGAACGCTGAGGCTTTTCTCTTCGGGCGCGCCGTCCACGTCTACCGGCACGATCAGGCCGTGCCAGTGAACGAACTCGGGGGTGTCGGTGTCGTTGAAAAGGTCGACGGTAACCGGCACGCCCTCGCGGAAAC